>JAFSMA010000058.1 GCA_017448145.1 Oscillospiraceae bacterium
GATTATAGCAGGAGAACAGGTCGGGAATCTGGATGCCCTGGGGGCAGGTGTTCTCATAGACGCAGTAGCGGCAGCCGGTGCAGGGAATGAGCCGCTGGGCCTGGAACACGCCCCGAACACGGTCGATGGCGATGCGCTCGGCGTCATCCAGGGGACGGAAGTCGGCCATGGTGGCGATATTGTCCTCCATCTGGGCCAGGCTGCTCATACCGGACAGCACCACGCAGACGTTGGGGAAGCTGGCGGCGAAACGGACGGCGTAGCTGGCGTTGGAGCCGCCGTGGAGGCTGTCGAACACAGCCTGGGCCTCGGCGGGCAGCTCCACCAGGTGGCCCCCCTTCACCGGCTCCATCACCAGGACGGGCTTGCCGTGCTTGACGCAGACATCGTAGCACTTTTTGCTCTCCACGGCGGGGCTGTCGTAGTCGACGTAGTTGAACTGAAGCTGCACCACGTCCAGCTGGGGATAGGTGGTGAGGATCTCGTCCAGCACCTCCGCCGTGTCGTGGAAGGAGATGCCCACATGGCGCAGCTTGCCCTCGGCCTTCATGGCGAAAGCGGTCTCATAGGCCCGGCAGCGCTTGAACTTCTCAAAGTTGCGACCGTCCTGGGCGTGCATCAGATAGAAGTCGAAATAGTCCACGCCGCAGATGTCCAGCTGGGACAGGATGAAGGGGCGCACGTCCGCCTCGGACTGGAAGTAGGGATCGGTGAGCTTGTCGGTGAGCAGGTATTGGCTGCGGTCATAGCGGGAGGTCAGGCACTGGCGGAGAATCTTCTCGCTCTCGCCGCCGTGGTAGCCGTGGGCGGTATCGAAGTAGTTGAAGCCGGCGCGGAGGAAGGCGTCCACCATCTCCTGCACCTGGGGGACGTCGATTTTACCGTCGGCCATGGGGAAGCGCATGCAGCCGAAGCCGAAATTGCCGTGGATCTCCGGGAAGAAGGGATTGGTTTTCATCGTATCACCTCGTTTATTTTGTGGTCAGCACCCAGGCGCTGCGGGCCGGGGCGCGGAGTGTCAAAAGCCCGTTTTTCACGGCGGGGGCGGCGGTTTCCTCGGCGCGGAAGCCGCTGTGGTCAGATGTGAAAACGCAGCGGAGGCTTTGGCCGTCGGCCACGCCTACGTCGCCCACGGGGATGGTCAATTCCCTGGCCTCGTTCAGATTGTTGCAGGCCACCACCACGGTGGAGGCCCGGTCGAAGCGGGCGTAGGCGATGGCGCCGGTATCGGCACAGAGGGGCTTGACGCTGCCCTCCCGCAGGGTGGGCAGGCGGCGGCGCAGGGCGGTGAGGGCGCGATGGAAAGCGATCATGTCCCTGTCCTCCCGGCCCCAGGGGTAGGTACGGCGGTTATCCGGGTCAGTCCAGCCCACTACGCCCGCCTCGTCGCCGTAATAGATGGTGGGGGCGCCGGGCCAGGTCATCTGAATGACGGCGGCCTCCCGGAACACGGCCTTGTTGATCCCCTCCCCTGCCGCGGCGCTGCCGGCGGTGGTCAGGCGGCCTATGCGGCCGTTGGTGCGGGTGAGGAAACGGCTGTGGTCATGGTTGCTCAGCTCGTTCATGGCGCACTGGATAGCGGGGGTGGGCAGGCGGCTCATATTCTCCGCCATGGCCCGGAAAAAGGCGGGGCCGTTCTGGTGGAGGTCGTCGCGGCGCTGGTCGGAGTGCTTTTCCACGCCGGTGAGGAAGTAACCCACCGGCTCCATGAAGGCGTCGTAATTCATAACGGTGTCCCACTCGTCGCCGCCCAGCCATTCGGAGGGATCGCCGTAATGCTCGGCCACAATCAGCACCTGGTCGTTCACCGCCTTCACCCGGCGGCGGAACTCCTTCCAGAACATGTGGTTGAAGGCCCGGCTATGGCCCAGGTCGGCGGCCACGTCCAGGCGCCAGCCGTCGATGGCGTACGGCGGCGAAGCCCATTTTTCCGCCACACGGTAGATGGCTTCGCACAGGGCGGCATCGCCCTCATAATTCAGCTTGGGCAGGGTGTCCACCCCCCACCAGGCCTCGTATTTGCCGTTGCAATCAAAGCGGAAGAAATTGTGGTAGGGGCTGGCGGCGGAGGCGAAGGCGCCCTGGCCGCCGTAGAGGCCCTCCCTGTCCATCCACCGGTGGAAAGAGCCGCAATGGTTGAATACGCCGTCTAAAATGATGCGCATGCCCCTTCGGTGCACCTCCCGGCAGAAGTCGGCAAAGAAATCGTCGCCCGCCTTGAGATTGGCGGGGTCGGTGGTGCGGACGCGGTAGCGCTCCGCGCCGGTGGCATCATGGGGAATGACGGTGAAATGGGGGTCGATATGGTCATAGTCCTGGGTGTCGTACTTATGGCTGGAGGGGGAGATGAAAAGGGGGTTGAAATAGATGGCCTCCACCCCCAGGCTCTGGAGATAATCCAGCTTCTGGCGGACGCCCGCCAGGTCGCCGCCGTAGAAGCGGTGGAAATCGCCGTCGTAGGGCAGCTCGTCCCAGGAGGCGGCTACGCCTGCCGGGGCGCGGCCGTAACGGTACTCGCCGGGGGTCACGTCGTTGGTGGGGTCGCCGTTGCAGAAGCGGTCGGTAAAAATCTGGTACTGGACGGCGCCCTTGGCCCAGCGGGGCACGTGGTAGCCAGGCAGGATGCGGAAAGAACGGTCCGGGTCAGGGAAAGTCAGGGCCTCCACCGGCTCGGCGCCGGTGCGGAGATAGTGGAACATGAGGCCCTGCCAGCGGATGAGGAAGGAGTAGAACACGCCTGCGCTCCAACGGCATTCCAGCCGGGCTTCAAACCAGTCGAAAGCATCGTCGGTACGGATAAGGGCCATGTCCACCTCCTGGGCGCCGTAGCCCAGCAGCAGGGCCACGTGGGCCCCCAGACCCCGGGCCATACGGAGGCGGACAGTGACCATGTCCCCCACGTCCGGCTCTGCCGGGGTGCGGAACAGCGCCGTTTCATCGCTGAATACGGTGGCAAGCAGCCGTTCCCGATCTTGTTCTCGAATTTCCATGACGTTTACACCGGGCGGACGGGCCCGGAATACTCCTTTTTGCGCGGAATATGCATTATGCTCAGCGGCCCTTTGGGCCCAGTTTCGCATTATGGCATATCATATCATCATCATATTGGAATTTCAAGTGCGGCAGATGGATTTGACGGGTCAATCAGCAGGTGAATTACGGGCATAAAACGCCCCGGGAAGGCGCGGTGCCTGCCCGGGGGCGTGTGAGGCAAGATGCCTTTACAGTATATTCAGAAGCTTGAGAAAGCTATACAGCAGCCGTAGGCCGTAGAAGATGATGACGGCGCCGCAGACCTTATTGATGACGGTAAGCACCTTCTCGTTGATGCGGCTGCCCAGCAGCGACACGGCGGTGCCCAGAAAGTGGAACCACAGCACGGAGGCGGAGGCGAAGCCCAGGATGAACCAGGCGTCCGTCCCGGCGGGAAGGGTGGCCTTGCAGGCACCCAGCATCATGGTGCCGTCGATGATGGCCTGGGGGTTAAACCAGGTGACCACACAGGCGGTGGCGGCGGCCTTCCACAGGGGCACATTTACGTCCTTGCCGCCATCCAGGCTGGCTTTGGAACGGAGAAGGCCCACGCCGATATAGATGACCAACGCACTGCCCGCCGCCAGAATCACCTTTTGCAGCCAGGGCAGCGCCTCCATCAGCGCCCCGGCGCCCAGGAAACAGGCCAGGCCCAGGGTGATGTCGAAGAAAACCACGATGAGTATGGTGGGGTACAGCTTGCGGCGGGGCTGGGTCAAGGCGGTGTCGATGACGAACAGGTTTTGCATGCCGATGGGGGCGCAGTAGCTGAGGCCCAGCAGCAGGCCCTGGAGATAGACGGGCATAGGGCGGTCTCCTTTTCGCTTTGATAGCGGTATTGTACCATGGATGGGCGTGGCGCGCAAGGGTCGGGGCTCCCCTGCCCTGGGGCGAATAAGATTTTTTGCTTTTATGGAGCGTGTGTGGTATAATGTGCAGGGTAAAAATTGCCATTGCGAAGGAGGATCACACCATGAAGCTGGCAGAGGCATTGCAGGAGCGGGCGGACCTGAACCGGAAGATGGAGGAGCTGCGGCGGCGGCTGGGCAACTGCGTACTGGTGCAGGAGGGCGAGGAGCCGTCGGAGGATCCAGCGGCGCTGCTGCGGGAGCTGGACGGCGCCGTGGCGCGGCTGGCGGTGCTGATGGCCGCCATCAACCTGACCAACAGCAAAACCAAGGTAAACGGCCAGACGCTGACGGAACTGATCGCCAAAAAGGATGCACTGACGGTGCAGCTTGCCGCCTACCGGGACCTGGTGTACACCGCCGGGCAGAGTACCAGCCGGGCACGGGGCACGGAGATCAAGGTGAAGGCGCTGCTGCGCAGCGCAGACCTGCAAAAGACGGCGGACGGCATTGCCCGGGAGCTGCGGCTGCTGGACAACACGCTGCAGGAGACCAACTGGAAGACGAAGCTGCTGGAGAAGTAAACAAAAAAGCTGGTAGTCCCCCAGGCGCGCATATCAGGCGGCGGCCGCCTAAGCCGTAGTGTATGGTTGTGCCGTGGGCCGGCACGGGGTTCGAGTCCCCCAGGATCGTTATGGCCCCGACAGCGCATAACCGTATTGTGATTTCGCATCGCGCATTACCGGATATGGACTGGGTGACGAGGGTGGAGATCGGGGTATTATATTGAATACACGGCAAAAGGCTGTAAACCGTTATCGGTTTACAGCCTTTTTATGATGCGGGATTAGATCAAACCACGGGGTTGGTCAGGGAGCCGATACCGTCCGCCTCACACTTGACGGTGTCGCCGCTTTGCAGGAACACCGGGGGCGTCATGCCCATGCCCACGCCGGCGGGGGTGCCCATGGAGATGATGGTACCGGCCTGGAGGGTCATACCGGCGGACAGCTCGGTAATCACGTCCTCGATGTCGAAAATCCACTGGCGGGTGTTGCCGTCCTGGCGCTTCTCGCCGTTGACATAGCAGCGGATGCCGATTTCCGGCGGGTAGGCAAACTCGTCGGCGGTGACGATGCAGGGGCCCATGGGGGTGAAGGTGTCCAGGCTCTTGCCGAAGAAATACTGCTTGTGCCCCGTCTGTACCTCACGGGCAGACACGTCGTTGATGATGGTATAGCCGAAAATGTAGTCCTTTACCGCTTCCCGTTTCACATGGCGGGCATCACGGCCGATGATGACGGCGATCTCCGCCTCATAGTCCAGCTGCTGCGTCACGTCGGGGTGGCTGTCAATGGCGCCGCCATCGGGAACGGCCAGATCCACCCGCTTGCCGAAGTAGACGGCCTGGTTTTCCCGCACCAAGGTGGGGTGGAACCGGGCGGCCTCCTTGGTGTGGTCGGCAAAGTTCATGCCCAGGCAGATGATATCGTGGGCGGGCCGGGGAATGGGGGCCAGAAGCTGCACCTCCGTAAAGGGGATGCGCTCGGCGCCCAAATCCACAGGAACACCGGCGCGGATCAGCTCTTCCATAGAGGAGAACTGCCGCAGGGGGATGACGCTCTCCCCCGCCAGCGCGCCGACAAGCTCTTCATTGTTGTGGGTAAAGGTGATGAGTTTCATGGTATGACCTCCCTGCTTACAATTCCCGCGTCATCCAGTAGGGCATTTCCGGAATTTCATCACGCCCCAGCGGTATTTTTACATCCGTGCGTTCCGGCCCATACAGCTTTCTGTGCCAGTCCATAATCTGCCATATCGAGTAATCCTCCGCTCCAAATAGAAGGGCTTGCCAGCGCATCCCGCAAGTGGCCATTTCATAGGCGGGCAGGAACCCATTGCGGCGATAGAATCCAATGCGGCGTGTACGAATGCTATTCTCTGCAGCATCATCGCCAGGCACGGGCAATTCAGATTCCGTTACAATGGGAAAGGCCATAGACTGCAGCCGTTTTAGAATTTGTGCGCCAAGACCACCATTGCGAAGTGACGCCTTGACACCCAGATAGTCCAACAGCACAAGCGGTACTCCGTCACGTTTCCAAAGCGTAGCATATCCCAGCGCGGCTTCACCATCAAAAAGGCCATATATTTGGTAGCGGCCTTGTTCTATTAAAGAAAGAATGTCCGGGAGGGGTTTACGCTCGTTTTCGGCAAATGCTTCCGAAAAATCGGTGACATACCATTGCTCGATTTCTCCTTCCAGCATCATACGAAATTCTGACATAGTACCCCTCCATTTACTCACAAAAAGCCATGGGTATTAAGCGCCTTACGTAAGCTATATTATACTGGTTTTTATAGGAATTGCAAGGTGTGTCACGCCACGGATTGGGCCAGCTGTACCAATTCCACCGGGGTGAGGGCGTCGGAGGTCAGGGCGAACACCAGGCAGGCGTCTGTATCCACCCACCGCACCCCGGTATAGCCGTCACCGGTAAAGCACACGCCCTCGTGGCCGGAGACGGAGACGCTGTCGCCGCCCCCATAGAGCGCCAGCACGTTCTGGGCCGTGTTTTCCTGTCCGTCCAGGGAATAGGTCTCATAATGGAGGGTCAGATAGGTGTTGGCGGCGGTGTCCACCTCCTCCATATCCGCCTGGGACATGTACTGCCCCATGATGTGACAGACCACCGTATGGACATAGGGCGTGTAGCGGTCCATCAGCCAGGCCAGGGCATCCTCATCGCCTCGCTGCAGCCTTTGCAGCGCTTTGGCGTCGTGCAAGGTATCATCTCCTCTGTATTGTCGTCTTGAACGGCCATTCGCTTATAATAACACAGCTGCGTGGCAAAAGGTTTCATTGCGCTGAAAATATTGTGGGCTTTTCATTCGGGCCGGGGTATGGTATATTATGTAATCAGTATGCAGACAAGGCGGAAGGAGGCGGCGCGGATGGATGGGCGGCTGACGGAGATCTCCCGGCGGGAGGTGCTGCGGTATTTGCAGTGGCGGGGCGGAGAGGTGCCGGAGGAGCTTGCGCGGCAGCTGGACGGCTGCCAGGCGGCCTTGCTGGCGGCGGCTCGGCCACGGGTGGTATGGCAGCGGTATGATTTATGCCCGGACATGACGCTTCTCGGCACGGCGTTTCGCTTGCAGGGACAGGCGGTGGCGCGGCTGCTGGCGGACTGCCGGGAGGTCATCCTTTTCTGCGCCACACTGGGGTTAGAGACGGAAACGCGGCTGCGGCGGGCCCAGGCGGGCAACATGGCGGAGGCGGTAGTGCTGGACGCCATGGGCAGCGCCGCCATTGAAAACGTGTGTGACAATCTGTGCGGCGATTTGGCGAAACAATTTGCGCCCCGGTATCTGACCGACCGCTTCAGCCCGGGGTATGGCGACATGCCCATCGCCCAGCAGCGGGCGCTGTTTGACACGCTGGACGTGACGCGAAAAATCGGCGTGACACTGACGGAAAGCTATTTGATGGTGCCCCAGAAGTCGGTGACGGCGGTGGTGGGCATTGCCGACAGACCGCAGCCCCGGCGGCGGGGCTGCGGCAGCTGTGTGAACTTCGAAAACTGCGCCTATCGCAAGGAGGGCAAGTACTGTGAAGCGTAAAGACTTAACACTTCTTGACGGCGGCATGGGCACCATGCTGCAGCGCGCCGGGCTGCCCATAGGCCAGTCGCCGGAGCGGTGGAACATGGCTTTTCCGGAGAGAGTGACGGCGGTACACCGGCAATATGTGGCGGCGGGCAGCCGGGTGCTGTACACCAACACCTTTGGGGTAAACCGCTTCCGGGCGGCCCGGTGCGGCGCCACGGTGGAGGCAATGATCGACGCCGGTGTGGCCTGCGCCAGGGAGGCGGCCCGGGGAGTTGACGCGGAAGTGGCCCTGGACGTGGGGCCCATCGGGCAGCTCTTGGCGCCCCTGGGCACCCTGTCCTTCCAGGAGGCCTACGACGTATTTGCCCAGGTAATGAGGCGAGGGCAGGCCGCCGGGGCGGATCGTATCGTCATTGAGACCATGAGCGATTTATATGAGGTGAAGGCGGCGGTGCTGGCCGCCCGGGAATGCACCGATCTGCCGGTATGGGTGACCATGACCTTCGGGGAAAACGGGCGGACCTTCACCGGGACGACGGTGCCTGCTATGGCGCTGACGCTGGAGGGGCTGGGCGTGGAAGCCATGGGCTTCAACTGCTCGGTAGGGCCCCGGGAGCTGGTGGCGCTGGCACGGGAGCTGCGCCGCTGGACGGACAAGACCATCATTTTCAAGCCAAACGCAGGGCTGCCAAACCCGGCCACCGGGGGCTACGACATGACGGCGGAGGCATTTGCCGCCGCCTGCGCCCAGGCGCTGGAATGCGGCGTCACGATTTTCGGCGGCTGCTGCGGCACCACGCCGGATTACATCGCCGCATTGGGCCGGGTGCTGGATGAAGGTGGCGAGGTGACCCGCCGCCAGGGCGTGAAGCGCAGCGGCATCTGCTCGGCCACCAAAGCGGTGGCCATGGACGGGGTACACGTCATCGGCGAGCGCATCAACCCCACCGGGAAAAAGGCGTTGCAGCAAGCGCTGCGCCAGGGCGACATGGACGCGGTGGCGACCCTGGCCATAGCGCAGCAGGACGCCGGGGCGGAGATTTTAGACGTGAACGTGGGCGTGCCGGGGCTGGACGAAGCGGAGATGATGGCGCAGGCCGTCCGCGCCGTGCAGGCGGTATCGGATTTACCGGTGCAAATCGATTCCTCCGACCCTGCCACCATTGCGGCGGGGCTGCGGGCGGTGAACGGCAAGGCGGTGGTGAACTCCGTCAGCGGCAGCCGGGCATCGCTGGAGGCCGTTTTACCGCTGTGTAAAAAGTACGGTGCGGCAGTGGTGGGCCTTTGCATGGACGAAAAGGGCATCCCCCGGACGTGGCAGGAGAGAGTTGCCATTGCGAAGCGGATCATGGAGGCGGCAACGGCTGTCGGCATTCCCAAGTCCGATATCTGGATCGACTGCCTGACGCTGACGGTGTCGGCCCAGCAGGAACAGGCGGCGGAGACGCTGCGGGCGGTGCGGTACGTGACGGAGGAGCTGGGGTTGGCTACGGTGCTGGGAGTCAGCAATATCTCCTTCGGTCTGCCTCAGCGGCAGCAGATCACCGTCAGCTTTTTGACCCAGGCGCTGCAATGCGGCCTGCGAATGCCCATTGTCAACCCCAACCAGGAGGCCATTATGGACGCCGTGGCGGCCTACCGGGTGCTGTCCGGCGAGGACAGAGACAGCACAGACTACATCGCCCGGATGGGCCGGGTCTCCCCTGCTGCGGTTGTGTCTGCAGAGAGCGCTATGCCGTTGGAGGAAGCGGTGCTGCGGGGATTGGGCCCCCAGGTGGCCGAGGCCACCAGAGAGGCGCTGGCTTCCGCCGACCCCCTCCAGGTGGTAAACGATAAACTGATTCCCGCCCTGGACCGGGTGGGGCAGCTCTACGAGCAGGAAAAGCTGTATCTGCCCCAGCTCATCAACGCCGCCAACGCCGCCTGCGCCGGGTTCGACGTGGTGCGGCAGGCCATTCTGGCCCAGGGTGGCAGCAGCGTGTCACGGGGCAAAATCGTGCTGGCCACGGTGCAGGGCGACATCCACGACATCGGGAAAAATATCGTAAAAGTGGTGCTGGAAAACTACGGCTACACCGTCATTGACCTGGGCCGGGACGTGGCGCCGGAGACGGTGGTGGAGGCGGTGATCCGGGAGGGCGCAAGGCTGCTGGGGCTTTCGGCGCTGATGACCACCACAGTGTCGAAAATGGCGGAGACCATTGCCGCCGTGCGGCGAAGCGGACACAACTGCAAGATCATGGTGGGCGGCGCCGTGCTGACGGCGGACTACGCGGCGGAAATCGGCGCGGACTATTACGCCCGGGACGCCAAGCAGAGCGCCGACATTGCCGGGAAGGTGTTGGGATAAGGAGGCGTTTTCTATGGCGGACGTGATGCGGCTGTACCACACCGGGTTTGCGGTGATCCCCTCCCCCGACCTGCTGCGGGGGCGGAAAAACGCCGACTTCGGGCAGGGCTTTTATCTGACGGACGACGTGGCCTTTTCCCGGAGATGGGCACGGCAGCGAAGCTGTGAAGTGACTTACCTTAACAGCTATGAGTTGGATTGTGCGGGTCTGCGGGTGAAGACGTTTGACCGGGATGGGGCTTGGTTTGACTATATCTTCCGCAATCGGCGGGGTGAAACGGACGCCTTGACGGCGTATGACGTTATCGTGGGCCCCATTGCCAACGACACCATCTACGACACCTGGGGTATCACCACCAGCGGCTTTCTGCCCCGGGAACAGGCGCTGCGGCTGCTGTCCCTCGGGCCGGAATATCGGCAAATCGTCATCAAGTCCCCCGCCGCCGCGGCAAGGCTGCGGTTTCTGGGGGCGGAGGCGCTGACGGCGGAGGCAATCGCCCGGTACCGGGAGACGGTGGCCCGGGAGGAGCGGCAGTTCCAGGCGGCGTTTGCGGCGCTTTTGGCGGAAATGAACGAAAATTGACAGCTGAATTTGGGCATAATGATACCCGGCGGGGGTGGCCATTGGCGCTCCCTGCCGGGTATCTTATGATCTTTTATACGCTGGCCAGCAGCTGGCTCAGGAGGGCGGTGGCAATGAGCATTACCGCGAAGCTGACGGGCCATTTGCCGCCCCGGTTGAAGCCGTAAAAGTCCTCCCATTTGTGGCGGAACACCACCTGGGTCATGTAGATGATGCCGTAGAGCAGCACCGGCACCACGCCCAGGAGGGCGACGGGGGCGGTCACCGTGGGGCGATCCCACAGGAGGTAGGTGGTCAGCGCCAGCAGCGGACAGGCCAGATGGAGCCAGAAATCCGGGCCGGTGAGCAGGAATTTGGCGCCGTATTGGGGCAGCAGAAACGCAAAGACCGTCAGGAGCGTCACCATGACGGACACGGTGGCAACGAATTTCAGCGTCAGCGCCCAGGACCAAATCGAGCCAATTAACCCCATGGCGGCCACCAGCAGGCAGGACGCGGCGCAAAACAAATTGGACAGCACAGTGAAATACCGCAGGGCCACGGCGCCCAGCTTTCGGGCATGGCGGGCCACCGCCTGGCACACGAGGATGGCAATGAGGATATTCAAAATGGTGGAGGGCATGGGCGGATTCTCCTTTTTGATTGGTCAGGGTCAGCATACCATATTTTTATGGGATGGTCAAAGGTGATTACAGCGGGAAGGCCACGGCGCTGCGGTACAGGGCTTGGAGCAGGGCTACGAAGTCCCGCACCGCCGGGCGCTGATCCTCCCGGTGGGTGCAGAGGACGCAGGAGAAATGCTCGGCGCAGTCGAAGGGAATCCAGGCGAACTGGCCGCTGTGGTCGTTGAGGAAGCCGGGGGCCAGACACACGCCGCGACCGGCGGCTACGTTGGTGAGGGTGGTATCGTGGTCGGGGCTGTTGAAATGGGCGATGCCGGCGGCCAGCAGCCGGTTCTGCACCGCCCGCAGGGCGGGAGGCGAGCCGCCGCCCAGGACCCGGCGGAACAGCAGGAGTGAACGCGGCTTATAACGAGAAAGGCCATCCCGGCGGGATGGCCTTTTGGTTATGTGTGGGAGGTCAGGAGTAGCCGCATGTCGAAGAAGGCATTGCGAAGCTGCTGGGGCAGCAGGCGGTCGTCGGGGACGGTGATTGTCCGGCCGTCTGCGAAGGTGAAGGTCAGCGTTCGCTTTTCCCGGTGGGGGAAGCCGTCGTCCGGTAGGTGGGCCCAGGCGAGAATGGCGCATCTTTCCATGGCGCCGCGGATGGCGGACAGCTCATCGGCTGTCAGTATACCTGTCGTTTCGCTGTCATGGCCGTTTTCCGGATGGTAATGGCGGCAGAGTCGGGCGCCGTCGGGGGTGACGGTCGCGTCCACCTGGGTAAAGCCGCCGTTGGGGCGCTCCTCCCGAAGGCGGAGGGCTTGGAGATCGGCAGGGTTCGGCAGAGAGACGGCGGGGCCCTGGAGCAGTTGGCGGAACAGGGCGGCAATCTTTTCGCCGGTTTCGTCAGTCAGCACCGGGGACTGGTTATTGGACACGCTGATGGTCTCGCCGGAGGCATACCAAACGTCGATTTCGCCGCCGTAATTCTCCCCCAGGCCGTGGGTGGTGGAGTGGAAGCCGTTGTCCTTTGCCAGGTCGCAGTCCCGAACCAGCGCCACGAGATGTGTGAAGGGATTTTCCTTTACAACGCCGATGATACGCTGTTTTTCATCACGATAGCGGAAGGATTTACCCGTCTCCAGAAACAGGAACGTCCCCTCCCCTGCCCCTACTGCGAAGGCGGAGACGTAGCCCAGGGAATGGCTGTCGCCACGAAGGGCGGAAGTGGCGGAAAAGAGGGTCATATCCTGGGAAAGGATGGTTTTGGGGGCGGCGGTGTCCAGCGTGGCGTCGGTGCCGCCGCAGACGCCGGGCTTGGTCTGGCGGAGGACGATGACGCTGCTTTCGTCCTTTTGGTCACGATTGCGGTAAATGGGCGACATAGGCGCTCCTTTCTGGACGGCGGGGCTTATGTCCGCTCGTCGGTGACGATGTGTTCTATGGCGGTATGGGGCGATTGGAGGTAGGATTGCATGAAGGTGGGATAGGCCCTGTATTCGTGCAGCCGGTCTGTGGGCAGCCAGTGCATGGTCTCCCGGACGCCTGCGGTGCGGCTTTCGCTGTGGAGTTCCCGGCTGCCACGGGGCTTCATGCGGAAATACAGGGTGATTTCGTGGCCCTCGCAGCCCGCCAGGGTGCCGTCTTTTTCCTGAAAAAAGTTCTCATGGATGACGGCCAGGTGGTCTATCTCATAGGCCGCCCCCGTTTCCTCCCACACTTCCCGCCTGACGGCGTCCTCCGCCGTTTCGCCCAGGTGGACGGCGCCGCCGACGGAATAGTAATAGTTGTCCAGTTCGTTGGCGGCGAAGAGAACGCAGTCGTCCTCCACGATGATTGCCGCGGCGCGGTAGCGGAACGTCTTATTGCCGCGCCAAAAGCCGCAGTTTTGTTCTGTATCGTTCATTGTCGGGGCCTCTCTTGGGTGGGGTGTTGGATTTCTTTAGTAATGTTATATCATATTGTGGCAGGGGTGCGCAAGGGCGTGATTTGCGGATTGTGTTTTGGAGCAGATATTTGTATAATGAGTGCAAAGATGTATTTTGAACAAAGGAGTGTGCAACTATGACTTTTATCTGCTATCCCAAGTGCTCCACCTGCCAGAAGGCGCGGAAGTGGTTGGACGAGCACGGCGTGGCGTATGACTTCCGGGACATCAAGCTGGAAAACCCGGCGCCACAGGAGCTGGCGGTGTGGCAGCAGCGGAGCGCTCTGCCGCTGCGGAAGTTCTTCAACACCAGCGGGCTGCTGTATAAGTCCCTGGGGCTGAAGGACAAGCTGCCGGAGATGGGCGAGGAGGAGATGCTTGCGCTGCTGGGCAGCGACGGCATGCTGGTGAAGCGGCCGCTGCTGGTGGGCGACGACTTCGTGCTGGTAGGCTTTAAGGAAGCCCAGTGGGCGGAGAAGCTGGGAATATAAAAGTAACCACGGCTGCAAAGGATTGATCCTTTGCAGCCGCGGTGGTCCGAGTGAGGAGACTTGAACTCCCAGCATCCAGCTCCCAAAGGGGTTTGAACCTGGTGTTACATGTGCATGAACTACATTTGGCGCTGTTTAGTCCGGAAAACTTGCTCTCCGGCGCTCTTTTCTCCGCTGTTTCCACGTCCTCCAGAGGCGGTTGTGGTCAAACATGTGGTCGTACAGCAACGCTCCCGTGGATTCGCGGTGTTTTGCCGCGATCCCCGGGAGCGTTGTTATCTCTCAATTGTCGTTCATTCCGAATTTGATACTGAGTAGCTTTTTCTTAAACCTGGTCTCAATGGAAATAACCTCGTCTGCCGTCAGCGTTTTCGGGAGGATTTGCAGAATCGAGAATTGGAAACTGTGATAGCGTTCCGGATAGTTGCAAATCAGTTCTCGCATCAGCTTGTTATTTCCGTGGTGAGTATCTACGTAGCAGGCCCAGCGTCCAAGCAGGCCACCACTCCCATAGGCTGATCCCACATACTGTTTTCCGGTCTCACGGTCGGCAATCAGATAGATAGCATAGACAGATGATAATGCGGCATGCCACGCCTCGTAAGCTGTTGGATTAGCAAGAATTTCTTTGAGCTCATCATAGGAGAGAACCAAATCTTCGAATCCGGAGAAGACCTTTTTCTCATCAGGCTGCAGTGAAACGATGGGCTTTTCAGATGTCGCTTTCTGATGCCACATGCGTGTGGATTTGCCCCAATCGATTGTCAGCTTTCCTTCATACTCCTTGAGCAGATCGACTGGCTCCAGCTGGAAAATGGAGTTTTCGCCCCGGTATGCTCTTATCTCACATTCCGGAAGATCTTGCGGCGCTATATCTGCAGTATCCGGGACGGCGGGGCCAACATGGTAGAGTGCATAGAACTTAGCGAGCGTACCAACGCCGCTGATAAAAATCGCCCAGTAATCATATCCCTTGCTAAATCCTGCTTTCTGGTGGCATGTGTATTCATATACCATGCCTTTATCATAGCATTCCTTAAACCCCTTGTCTGTCAAAGCGTGGCGAATCAGTTTGACTTTTGCGGGATCAAGATCGACTTTTTGGAGGATATCTGAAAAGCATAGAATCGCCATAAATCAACATCTCCTTGCTAAAAGGCTAGCGCACATCTGCCGGAAAGTCAAGCCGGTTGTCAGGTTTTCCACCCCTCTCTTTCTGCGTCGCAGTGGACAAAGAAATACTGCGTGCGGGCGTGACCGCTACTTGGGCTCATTTTTGTCCAAGAGACAATTATAGTCGGCAAAACGAAAAATAATGAAATCGCAGTATTTTTGCTGAATACGGTTGAGAATTGTGGGAAAACATGGTATAATATTACTAAATAATATGTACTGTAGGGGTGAATCCAATGGCCGCAAGTTATAAAAAGCTCTTTAAGCTGTTGATCGACCGGGAAATGAAGAAAAAGGAATTGGCAAAAGCGGCGGGCGTAAGCGTGGCCACCATTACGAAAATGGGAAAAGACGGCGCCGTCGTTTCCAGTGAAGTGCTGGTTAAGATCTGCACCGCGCTGGGATGCACGATGGACGACATCGTTGAAATCGTCCCGGATCACCAAGCTTAACGCCGGGTCGGAAACCAGGAGGGACAAGGAGCCATGTCAACAAGCTACTTCTTATATACCGAAGCCCATATCGACAATAAATGGGTTTGCATCAATCCCGGCTTTGATATGGACGGGAAGCGACGCCTTGCGATGACGTATGAGAGCGGGTCAAGGAGCTATTTCGGTCAGACCGCAGATATGATAGAGGAGATCGGCGGGAGGCTGCGATTCGAAGATCTGTCGGCTGAATTGCAAGGGCGCTATGAGAGTTGCCGGAACGATGAGTTCGTAAGAATCCTGTCCGCCGAGGTCGACGCCATGCGAGGCTGTTTGCCGTCCAGACAAGCCCACGAGTATCATGGGATCGTGCTAAAAGACGCTGTGTTTGCCTATGAATCCGGCGATGCTGAGGACCTCTATGAATCGATCACGCCGGAGGAATACGCAAAACTGGATGAAGTGGGCAAGCAGCTCTATCAGTACTACGAATGGGACGATCCCATGGGCTGGTTCGTTCATTTCAAAGAGATCTTGGAGCACGTGCAGTGGCAGATCCACGATTGGCAGAGCGTTTACGGAGATGAAGCAATCAACAAGTGCCGCGTGGTTGTGCTGGTGTTCTGAACGAGTAAACGCCTTCGGTGCAATTATTTGTTTATTCCGGTCTGACGAAATGAGTTAAGCCTGGATGAAAGAGGAGAACATAATATGTCGAGCAGTAAAAAACTTGAAGTAATCTATTATAATGGGCAGCCGGATGGTATCCGTTCCATTAGAAGACATCTTTCTACCATGACAACCTATGTCATTCCGAGGCCGTTGTTAGCAGAGGCTAAGAAAATTTCCGGCATCAATCGCCCCGGCATTTACTATCTCGTCAATGAGAATGATGAGAATAAGATTGCGCGAATCTATGTCGGTCAAACCCGAAACGGCATCTCCCGCCTGGACGATCATAACCGTCAAAAAGATTTCTGGAATAAAGCCATTATGTTTTTGGCCGACAGCAAGACATTTTCTCTCGATATTATAAGCGGACTTGAGGAACACGCCATCGTAAAAGCTCATGAATCCAAGCGGTATTCCGTTGAAAACAGCGTAAAGCCCCAATATGAGATTGACGAATATGATCTTCCTATCATCGAAGAAATCTACGAAGAAATCCAATTCATCATGGCAACGCAAGGCTATAAAATGAGTGGAAATGCTCGGGATCTGAACAATGCAGATATTTTGCATACAACCAGGAATGGGATAAAAGCGTTCGGCGTGTATGATGGAGAAAGATTTGAGGTTCTGGACGGATCTCAAATCAACATGGACAAGCCTACCAATCTGGAGCGATATAATAGGCAGCGCAAAGAACTACTGGATAGTGGCTCTATTTCTGTGGTTGACGGGAAATACATACTACATGCAACGATTGAGTTCAATACCCCAAGTGGCGCAAGTGATTTCGTCCTTGGCGGTTCTACCAACGGCTGGACTGAGTGGAAAAATGGCGAGGGTAAAACGCTGGATGCCTTATTTAGGAAGAAATAGATTTATTTCTACCCTCAACTTCTGATAATTCCGTATTATGAGAAGCAAAAGTTAGGAGGACGGAGCAATGAAATCCAACTTTGAATTCTTGAATAGATATTGGCCAGCTCTTGCGCAGATCGGTGCAACAGCTGAAAGCTATGTATTTTCTGATCCGAATGCTTGCCTGTATAAGCTGGGTATGTTTGGCGAGCGCCTGGTGCGGGAGATTTTTGCATTTGAACACATCCCTGAGCCAGAACCCGACAACACCCATGCTGCAAGAATTCGCATCTTGAAACGCGAAGGCCTCCTGCCCAAAAAGATTGATGACATTCTTTACGCCCTTCGAAAGACGAGAAACGACGCCGTTCATAGCGGTGCGGATTCGGTAGATGACGCAAAAATGCTGCTCCATATGACCTACAACCTCGCTACGTGGTTTATGGAGGTCTATGGAGATTGGGGCTACATCCCGGCTGAGTTTGTCATGCCTCCTCCGATTGAAGCAACCGACTATGAAAGCATTATCAAGGCGCAGGAAGAGAAGATTGCTGAATTGGCGAAGCATTTGGATACTGTAACAACCGCTGCTTCGGTAAAAACCGCAAAAGAACGAGCCGAGAAAGCCGAAACCATGTCTGAGAGCATGGATCTTTCGGAGGCGGAAACCCGGCTGCTTATCGATGAGCAGCTTCGCAAATATGGCTGGCAGGCAGATACCAATCACATTCGCTATTCCAAAGGAACACGCCCGCAAAAAGGTCAAAACCTTGCCATCGCAGAGTGGCCGACGGATTCGGCTGTTGGGAAGAACGGCTACGCAGATTATGCCCTCTTCGTTGGCCTGCAGTTGGTGGGTATCGTCGAAGCTAAAAAGGCCATGACGGACATTCCCTCGGTTATTGATTACCAGTGCAAAGATTATGCTCGCTGTATCAAGTCCGAGCACCGGAGTTATACCATCGGAAAATGGAATGAATACTTTGTCCCGTTTGTTTTTGCAACTAACGGCAGAAAGTACCTGAAGCAAATTGAAACAAAGTCCGGTATATGGTCCCTGGATTTGCGAAAACCCTCTAATTCACCGAAAGCCCTGCAGGGCTGGATCAGCCCACAGGGCATCATGGAAATGTTGGAAAAGGATATCGCGGCTGCAAATGCTGCCCTGCAAAACACGCCCTATGACTTGCTGCGCGATCCGGACGGACTTAATTTGCGCGAGTATCAGATCAGGGCTATCGACGCCGCGGAAAAGGCTGTAATTGAAGGTAAGCAGACCGTGCTGCTTTCAATGGCGACTGGCACGGGGAAAACACGCACGATTCTCGGCATGATCTATCGCTTAATTAAGAGCGACCGCTTCAAACGAGTTTTGTTCCTTGTGGATCGCACCGCTCTTGGTGAGCAGGCGGAGGATGTGTTCAAGGAGGTCAAAATTGAAGATCTGATGACCCTTGATTCCATCTACAATATCAAGGGCCTGGACGACAAAGAAATTGACCGCGAAACGAAGATACATATTGCCACGGTGCAGAGCCTTGCTAAACGCATCCTCTATGCCGAAGGTGAGACAATGCCCTCCGTGACGGATTATGACCTGATAATCGTTGACGAGGCGCACCGCGGATATATCCTGGACAAGGAAATGAGCGAAACAGAAATGCTCTACCGCAACCAGGATGACTATATCAGCAAGTATCGCACGGTAATTGAGTATTTTGATGCCGTCAAGGTGGCTCTGACAGCTACCCCTGCGCTGCATACGACGGAGATTTTCGGGAAACCTGTCTTCAACTATTCTTATCGCGAGGCTGTTATTGACGGTTATCTGGTTGATCATGACGCGCCCCACAGTATTAAGACGAAGCTGCGCATCGAGGGCATCAACTATCAGAAGGGTGAGCAGCTGGCCATTTATGATCCGACGACCGGCGAGGTGCTGAACAGTGACGAGCTCGAAGATGATATGAAATTCGAAATCGACACCTTCAACCGCCAGGTAGTTACAGAACCTTTCAACCGTACTGTTCTGGAGGAGATCGCTCCGGATCTGAACCCCGACGGCAACGGCAAAACGCTGATTTATGCCGTAGATGACGACCATGCCGATTTGATCGTCTCCATTCTGAAGGATATTTACTCAGAATACGGTATCGACAACGACGCAGTGATGAAAATCACCGGAAGTGTCGCCGGCGGTAACCGGAAGAAAATTTCTGAGGCGATCAAGCGATTCAAGAATGAAGCGTATCCGAAAATCGTTGTCACCGTCGATCTCCTGACGACCGGTATTGACGTGCCGGAAATCACCACGCTTGTTTTCATGCGCAGGATCAAGTCCCGCATTCTCTTTGAGCAGATGCTGGGCCGTGCTACGCGGCTCTGCCCAGCCATCGGGAAAACTCATTTTGAGATTTACGATCCGGTGGGCGTGTATGAAACGCTTGAAGACGTCACCAATATGAAGCCAGTCGTAACAACGCCGAATACGACCTTTGAGGATCTGCTGAACGGGCTGCTTCAGGCCAAAAGCGACGATGAAAAAGCGTATATCATCGATACTATCGTTGCCAAGCTGCAGCGAAAGAAATCCAGTATCAGCGAAAAGGCGCTAGAGCAGTTTATCCATCTTACCGGCGGATATGATCTGTCCGATTTTGCCAAGCGTATTCGGAGCGGTAATGTTAAGAAGTCCCAAGAACTGACGGAGACTGTCGGTGCGCCTCTGATTACGCCGATGGACATAGGCTCTCTTGTGGATGATATTCTTGACCATAAAGAAGCCTTCCTTGTGCTGGATAAGGACAAGATTCATCATAAGCGTCGGGTTATCATCGATGATCATCCAGATGAATTGGTCGAGCATACACGCGGTTATGGCGAGGGACAGAAACCGGAGGATTACATTGAATCTTTCAAGGTATTCATTACCTCTCACCTGAATGAGATTGCGGCGCTGAAAACAGTCTGCACAAAACCGGCGGAATTGACCCGTGAAAGCCTGAAAGGGCTTAAGCTGGAACTGGATCGCCACGATTTCACAGAAAAGCAGCTGAATACCGCGTGGAATGAGATGACCAATCAAGATATCGTAGCCGATATCATTGCTTTTATCCGGCAACAGGCTCTCGGCTCCACATTAATCAGCCATGAAACCAGGGTAAAGAACGCCTTTGCCAAGCTGAAAATGAACCATACGTTCAATAAAATGCAGCTTGATTGGCTGGGCAGGATCGAGAAGGTCATGCTGGAGGAAAGTGTTCTGGATGAGCAGATTTTTGAGCTTGGTGCTTTCAAAAACAACGGCGGATTCAACGGCATTGACCGACGCTTCGGCGGGAAGCTGCGGGAAATCATCAGCGAGCTGAATACCTATCTGTATGAAGACGGAGGAAAAACTGCGTGAATAATCAAGAGATCGTCGCCAAACTGTGGAATCTTTGCAACGTACTGCGTGATGACGGCATTACCTATCAGCAGTATGTGACTGAGCTCACCTACATCCTGTTTCTGAAAATGTGCAAGGAAACCGGAACGGAAAGCGCTATTCCGGAAAAGTACCGTTGGGATGCACTGATCAGCAAAACGGGCATCGATTTGAAGAAGTTTTATAAGGAGCTTCTCGATCATCTCGGCGAAAACTGCACCGGACGCGTCCGCGAGATCTACGCCGGCGCGCAGACAAATATCGACGAGCCCAAGAATCTGGAGAAGATCATCACGACCATCAACCAGTTTGATTGGTACAGCGCCAAGGAAGAGGGCCTCGGCAATCTTTATGAGGGCCTTCTGGAGAAAAACGCGACGGAGAAGAAATCCGGTGCCGGGCAGTATTTCACACCGCGAGTGCTCATCAATGTGATGACCCGCTTGATTGCGCCTCAAGCAGGAGAACGCTGCAACGATCCTGCCTGCGGCACGTTTGGTTTTATGATCGCCGCCGACCGTTTTGTAAAGGATCATACGGACGAGCTCTTTGACCTCTCTGTGGATCAGCAGGAGTTTCAGCGGACACAAGCGTTCTCCGGCTGCGAACTCGTACACGATACCCATCGCCTCGCTCTGATGAACGCCATGCTTCATGACATCGGTGGCCCCATCTACCTCGGCGATACCCTTTCCAATTTCGGTAAGCAGATGAAGGGCTACGATGTGGTTTTGACCAATCCGCCCTTTGGAACCAAGAAAGGTGGCGAGCGCGCCACCCGCGATGACTTTACCTTCCCTACCAGCAACAAGCAGCTCAACTTCCTGCAACATATATATCGCAGCCTGAAAACCACCGGCACAGCGAGAGCCGCAGTTGTTCTTCCGGATAATGTGCTGTTTGCCGATGGCGATGGCGAAAGAATCCGCCGCGACCTGATGGGCAAGTGTAATCTGCATACGATCCTGCGCCTGCCCACCGGCATTTTCTATGCACAGGGCGTCAAAACCAATGTGCTCTTCTTTACGCGCGGCACCTCCGACAAGGGCAACACGAAAGAAGTCTGGATATATGACCTCCGTTCGGATATGCCCTCTTTCGGTAAGACCAATCCGCTAAAGGAAAGCCATTTTGACGAGTTCGTGGAGTGCTATAAGGGCGGCGATCTGTCCGCCCGTACTGAGACCTATAGCGAGGACAATCCGAATGGCCGCTGGCGCAGATTCTCCTATGAGGATATCCTTGCCCGCGACAAGACCAGCTTGGATATTACATGGATGAAAAGCAGCACAGGAACCGAGGATTATACGCTATCTGAGTTGCTGGAGCAGATCAAGGTGAAATCGGCAAACATCGCATCCGCTGTCGCCGCGCTGGAAGAACTGATCGGAGAGGTTGACGAATAATGGATACAAAGGCATTACGGCAGAAAATACTTGACCTCGCGATCCGCGGCAAGCTTGTCCCGCAAGATCCCAACGACGAGCCCGCATCGGTACTGCTTGAGCGCATTCGCGCCGAAAAGCAGCAGATGGTCAAAGACGGCCGCCTCAAAGCGAAGGATATCAAGAATGATACCGTTATCTTCGTGGGTGAGGATAATTTGCATTATGAGAAGTTCGCCGACGGAACGGTAAAATGCATTGAGGACGAGATCCCGTTCGAGGTGCCGGATGGGTGGGAATGGTGCAGATGTAGAAATATTGTTGATCTGTTTTCTGGGCAAGATTTAGAGCCCCA
>JAFSMA010000059.1 GCA_017448145.1 Oscillospiraceae bacterium
AGCGCCACGCCGTTTACATACAGCGTGTAGCCGTTGGCGATCACGTTGGCCGCATCACCGTTGAACTCGGTCACATAGCTGTCGCCGGTCAACGTCCAGGTGCTGGTGCTGTCCAGCGTCACGGAGACCGTGCCGACCTCAGTGGAAACGACCGTGCCGGAGGCGTTGGTGATGCTGCCGTCGATACTGCCCTCGAAGGAGGAGCCATCGGTCAGCATCAGGGTCAGCGCAGAATCGCTGCCCACCTTGATGGCACCCGCCAGCTTCTGGGCAATGGCTTTGAGGGTGGCGATGTTGCTGCCGCCGCTCCAGCCGTCCGCGCAGACGGAGAGGAGAATATTGTCCCCGTCCTCGTTGACAATCTCCACGCCTTCCAGGGTGATGACGGCGCTGGTGTTGGTCACGTGGAAGACATGGCCGTTTTTACTGGTGAGGCTGCCGCCGGTCATGGTGAAGCTGCTGGTACCGCTGGCGGCGTCGCCGGACATGGACTGGTAGATCATGATGGTGTCCAGGAAGGTGGCGTTGCCGTTGCACTTGGTATTGTTGGCCGTCAGATCGCAGTTCGTCAGCGTGATAGAGTTCAGGCCCTCAATGCACACACCCTCGGAGAGCGTGGAGAGCAGCGTGGCGTTGGACACCGTGATGTCCGCCGTGGAATAAATGGCGGGGGAGCCCAGGCCGTTGCTGGTATAGCTGCCGCCGTCCACCACCACGGTTCCGCCGCCCCGGTCGGTGCGGATGGCCGCAGAGGACTGGCCGGAGGTCTCCACCGTCAGATCATAGGCATAGGTCACACCGCCGCCGGTGGTCATGATGCCGCCGGAGCCGTTGCCGGTGGTGGTGATGGCGGTGTCGTAGATATACACAGTGGTGCCGTCGCCGGAGGCGCCGTTCTGCCCGCCGTTGCCGCCGTAGCAGAATACGCCGTTGGCGCCCTCGGCATCGGAGGTGACGGTGCCGCCGGTAATGGTGGCCGCGGCGCCGTCCTTCACCAGCACCGCCGCGTTCAGGCCGTAGAAATTGCAGTTGTCACCGCCGTCAGAGTCGCCGGACTTGGTGACTGTGGGATTGGTGATGGTCACCGCGTCGGAGGTGCTGATGAGCAGGGCGCTTTCGTCAGCAGTGGTGCTGGCATAGGTCTGGCCGATCTGGCTGTCGGCAGAGACGATCTCCACCGCGCCGGCATAGTCCACGTCCGCGCTGCTGCCGGAGCCGGGAGCGCCGCCGGGCATTCCGCCGCCGGGCCCACCCTGGGGCATCGCCTCCGCCGCAGCGGTGTCGCCGGTATCGGCAGTGTCGGCAGTGGTGCTTCCGCAGGCGCAGAGGCTGCCGATCATCGCCAGCGCCAGCAGAATGCAAAATGCTTTTTTCAACTTTTTCATAAGGTATTCCTCCCTTTTCTTGTCTGGCGGAAGCATACCTCCGTTACCTTAAACTAACCTTAAAAATCCGCCCGATGAACGTTCTTTCGCAAATACGTCCGCCCCGCGCCTCTGTCCGCAGTCCTTATCCCGCCTTTGCCCCGCCGCCGCGCGGCGCCTCTCTACCGCCGGCCGAAATCCAGCTCGTATATGATGTGGCGCTCTCTTTTTTCCGGCGGCGGGATCTGCATATAGTCCCCATACATGATCCGCAGATAATTGTCATAGTCATCGGTCAGCCTGTATGCGCGCCCCGCAAAGGGGACCTTGCTCGTGGCCTCCGTTGCGTCCCGCCGGTACATCTCGCCGAAAAACTGCTTTCTGCCCGCTGGGATCGTCACATACCGCGACCGGTCATTCCCGCACATCTTGAAGCAGCGGATCGCCCCGTGGGTCCAGGCGTCCACGCTGAAGAGGGAGCAGACCGCGCCCAGCGCGCATTTCATCAGGATCGCCTTCTTCCCTTCGGGATTGTTCTCCATAAGCCGCAGGTTCAGCGCCCTGTATTGCCACGTTTTGCGGCAGGACAGGGCAAATTTCATGCCCAGGCACAAAACGCCGTGGAGAATCCGCAGGGCCTTCAGATCGTATGTATTCTCATAGGGGAAAATATCCACCGCTATGCCGCACTCGTCCGTATCCTGGTCCTCCCTGCCCCGCATGACCGTCCCCTTCAGGCGAACGCGGATGAAAAGAAGACCGTAATGCTTTGTCTCCTCCGGCGTGTGAATCCAGTATTTATCCCCGAACCGTTCCCGAAACGCCCGCAAAAAGCGGTCAATGTCTGCCCGGAACATATTCAGGTCAACGTCGTCGTCCCATGGGATCATGCCCTGATGGCGCACAGCGCCGAGAGCCGTTCCGCCGCTGAGGGAATAGTTGATGCCGTTGTCGTCGCAAACCGCTGTGATATCATCCGCTATCTCCAGAAGAAGCTGCTGGCATTTCCGCAGCGCCTCTTCCCCAAGCTGAATGGCAGTATCGTCCTCTGCCAGCTTCATCGCCTCAAATGTGGACAGCTTCATCAAATGCCTCCTTTTTCATTGCGCCGGTCGGTCGTGCCGATGAATCCTGCGGGCCGGTTTCGCAGGCTTCATTCTGTCGATCGCGCCGCGTTCACGGCGGCCCGGGACAGCCCTAAATCGGCTCCTTTGCTTCGCGCAATATGGCGATTGTGCGCGCTATGCCGGACGCGATATCATATTTTGCTTCCCAATGCAGCTTCTTCAGCTTTGTGCCGTCCAGTCTGGCTTTTGTGGCGGTGCTGTATCCCGCCCGCTCCACTGCATCAGGCAGTGCAAATACGACTTTTGTCCCGGCACATTCGGCAATGATTCCGGCCAGCTCTCTCAGCGTGATATCGGAGGCCGCATCCGCAATATTGTACGCCTCGCCGCTCTTTCCACACAGCAGGACAGTCAGCAGCCCCGAAACGGCGTCTGCCACGTAGGTATAGGAATAGTACTGCGTTCCCTCGCTTTTCAGCACAATGTCCTCTCCCGCCGCCGCCTTGCGGATGAACTGGGAGATGGCCTTGGTGTCGCCGGGCAGCATGGTGGGGCCGTAGGAGCGGGTGAAGCGGGGGATCACAATGTCCATGTGCTTCTGGCGGATGTAGGCCTGGCAGAGGGCCTCGCCGCACCGCTTGCTCTCCGGGTAGCCCGCCCGCAGGGTGTTGCAGTCGATGTAGCCGCAGTAGTCCTCCGCAAACAGCTCCGTGTCCCCCCGGTTCTCCCCGTAAACCTCATTGGACGAGGCAAAGAGGCACCGGGCCGCGCCGTGGGCCAGGGCCGCCTCCAGCATATGCGCCGTGCCGGTCAGGTTGGTGAGAATGGTGCCGATGGGGTCTGTGGCGTAGGCCACAGGATGGGTGTTGCTGGCCAGGTGCAGCACGTAGTCCACCGCCCCCACGCTTTGGTGGGGGAAGGGAGCGTTGATATCGCAGGGGATAAATCGCAGCGCCTCGCCGCCGTAGGGAAACCGCTGCGCCGCCCGCTGGGCGTTCCGCCCCAGGGCGATGATGGTGCACTGCGCCCCGTGGCAGCGGTTGCGGTGCAGCAGCACGTCCACCAGAAAGCTGCCTATCAGCCCCGTTGCGCCGGAGATCATCAGCGTCCTGCCCTCCAGCTTTTCCCAGGGCAGCGCCAGGCCCGCCACATAGGCCACGTCCTCCCTGTAAGCCGGATTTTGATGCACCTTTGTCATGCCTTTTCCTCGCTCATTTTCAAATACGCCTTAAACAGCGCCAGGTCGTCCTGGGTGGTCAGCTTGATGTTCTTGTCCGACCCCGCCGCGAAGTAGAGCCGCTGTCCCAGCTCCACCATCATGGTGTTGGCGTAGGCCGAGCCGTAAATGCCGATCTTCTTCTCGTATGCCTCGTGGTATTTTTCATCCAGCAGGGCGAAGCGGTAGGCCTGGGGCGTGGACACCCTGCGCAGGGTCTCCCGGGGGATATACCGGGTGGTGGACAGGCCGTCGTCGGCGATGAAAATCTGCTCGTTGTAGGGCATGGCCGTCACCGCGTTGCCGTATTTCCGGCACGTGGCCAGCACGTCCGTCAGCACGTAGTCCTCCACCATGGGACGCACTCCGTCGTGTACCACCACGATGTCGTCCCCGCGGCACACGCCCTCCAGGGCAAAGACGCCGTTCCGTATGGACTCCTGGGCCGTGGCGCCGCCGTCTATCACCCATTGCAGCTTGGTGATGTGGTACTGTGCCGCGCAGGCCCGCAGCGCCTCCTGCCAGCCCTCCACGCACACCACCGCAACGGCGTCGATCTCCGGGCAGCGCTCAAAGGTCTCCAGCGTGTAAATGATTACGGGCCGGCCATCCACCTCTATAAACTGCTTGGGGATCTCCTCCCGCATCCGCTGCCCGCTGCCGCCGGCGATAATAATAGCAATTGTCATTGCTGTTGCCTCTCTCCATGATTTCTTTTGAAAATGTAATCGTAGATCCGCTCCGTGCTGTGTCCGTCGCACGCGGACATGTATCTGTTCCGATATGCCCGGGTCCGTTCTATGTCAAACCAATCGGCAACGCTCAGCAGTTTATCCGCCAAATCCTTCTGGTCTAAAACGTATGGCCCGGGGAGCGTCTCTTCATACGGGAAGAAAAACCCGCGGTCCCGGGTGTACGCGTCGATGTCGTAGATATACGAGATCATCGGCCTCTCCAGCAGAAGGTACTCAAACATGATGGAGGAGTAATCCGAAATCAGTATGTCCGCCGCGCAAAGCGCCTCTTCCGGCGTCAGTTTTCCGCTTGCGTCATATACAAAGCCCGACGCGCTCGCTCTGTCAGCCTCCGTCAAGCCCCCTCGCGCCATCAGCGGATGGAATTTCGTAACCATCGCGTATTGCTCCGAAAGCCTCCGCTTCAGCTCGCCGTAGTCAAGGTTGCACTGCAGAAAAGACCTGACAATGCTGCGTCCGCGATAGGTCGGGGCATATAAAATGATTTTTCTGTCCCCGATCCCGGGGAAAAGCGCACGGACCTTTTCTTTGGCCTTCGCGACAAAATCTTTGTTAAAGTAAATGTCTGTGCGGGGAACGCCCAGCGGTCGGATCACCTCCGCGTCGCACCGGAAGGCTTCCATATACCCGTCCCGCAGGTACGGGGACGATGTCGGCACCAGCGTATAGTTGGTATGCATAGGGTATCGGCGGCGGTTTGCCTCCGACACCCCCCATTTTTCACCCGACACGGCATACCCCACTCTTTTCAGCAGTCCGCAGCCGTGCCACAGCTGGACCACCTGCGTTTCCGCCCGTGCCTTTACGATATAGGCCAGCGGGAAATAATCCGTCAGAAACAGAACGCCGCATTGCGCGTAAAGCCGGATAAACCTCAGGAAAAATTTTGCTTTTTCTTTTCGCCTCTTCCATTTTGGCACAGACCGAGCAAATGGCTTTCCCGTAAAAGCAACGCAGTGGTAGCCTCTCGCCTGACATATCTCATACATCTTCGCAAGGTTGTCCGGCATATCTCTGTTGCGGTGGTCGGCAAACAGCACCAGCTTTTCATCTACAGGCCTGCGTGAGTACCACCTGAACAGCAATGGCAGCAGCCACTTATATACGACGAATTTTAAGCCGCCCTTCGCCTTTGACCGTACCGTTTTTGAAAGCCTCTTCAAAATAGAATTCTTCATACGCTCTGTTCCCTCACAATGCGGTGTCGTCTCGCCTTCCGGCGCAGCGCCTCCATCTGCCGTAAAAGCTCGTCCTTATCCTTAAAGGAACTGCGGCCCACGAAGATGACGATGCCCTGGCGGATAAAAGGCGCAAAGTAGGGCAGCGGATCCTTTTTGATGGCGAACCAGTCGTTGTGGGAGTGGCCGTCGATAAAGCCGGGGGCCACAGACCTGCCCTGTAGGTCGATGACCCGGTCCGCCGGGGTGTCAATGATGGGCGCCACCCTCTCGATCCGGTCGCCGGAGAGCAGGATCTGGCCCATAAAGGGCTCCCTCCCGCTGCCGTCATAGATTTTTCCATTGGTAATCAGTGTTTTCATAGCAAACCGCCCATCCTCTGTCTGTTTTCCGCTCATTGTAGCACAGCCTACGCCGCCGTGCAAGCCCGCAGGCGCTTCCCAGGCACCCCGCAGGGTGCCCCAGATTGTCAAAAAAGCATCGCAGATTTCGCGCCCGCAGGCGCGAACCCATGAAGTCAGGGCGCAGGCTTGTGAAAGCCTGCGCCCTGACTTCTTATTTGATCTTACCTGTTGAAAAGCCAATATCGGAAGCTGATCCACCGGTGGATCTTCATGAGAGTCAACGATTCTTCTCCACGTCCTGCCAGTTGGTGTTGTGAAGGATTTCCGCGTTTTCTCCGAGAAATACCGATCCGGCTTCTTCATCGCCGGTGAGCTGATACAGCATCCAGGCGGTCATGTATCCATCCGAGCGCATCAGCATCTGCTCATGCTCGGCCCCGACAGCTCGTGCCCGGACCTTTGGCACGTCGTCCGCGATGCTGTCATAGTTGGCAATCAGCGCGGCGAGCGGAGAGACGCCGCCGTAGCTTGTTTCCGGATCATTGCCGGAATCGTCAGACTTGCCGGTACCGGCAGCCATGAAATACGGGATCGCGACCTTGGACACGTCATACTCCCAACCCATGTTTTTAGCCAGTGTGGGATAGGCGGCACTCCCCGTAAACATCGCCTTATAGCGTGCGCCGTTTTCATAGTTCGTCACGGCGCAGATTGCTCCCGCGCCGCCCTGGGAATAGCCGATAATACCCATGTTCTCATAGTCGATTTTCCCGGAAAGGACACTGTCGGAAGGCATGTTCAGCATGAAATCCAGGGTAAGAGAGGCTGTTTCCCCGTTGCCGGTCTGGCCGTCCTCGTTGCCGACCACGATAAAGCCCCAGGAGGCCAAACGCGGGAAGAACGGCTCATAGGAGGCGGCAGGCGTACCGCTGGCGTTGACCACCGTGATCATCGGCCAAGTTTTTTCGCCGTCTTCCAATTCCTTCGGATACCAGACGCGGACTTTTCCGATGGTCGCGTTTTCAGAGGCGAACTCTGTATAGGCAGTTTCAAAACCACCAAGCTGGGAATATTTCATTTCCAGCGGAGCATCAGATTTGAAGTTTTTGTAGTAGCCTTCGACAATATCATTGTTCCCATCGCCGCTGGGCATCATGGACTTGATATAAAAGAATGCGGCGACGCCCAGTACGAGAAGTACCGCTAACAGGATTAATACGATTTTCATAACTTTCTTCATTTCTATCCTCCGTCACATCTTATTGTCCCAGCAGCGCAAGGCCGTGGGTTTGCACATCACCGTTTACAGCGGCAAAGATCCAGTCCGCAACGCTGACGCCGTCCTCCAGCTTGTCAAACACATTGCCGGAAATGATGGTGTGCTGTGTGTTGCGGGTTTCCGGGTCTTCTCCATAATTCCAAATGTAGATCCCGACGCCGGGAATGTTCTCCCGCAGCCCTGCCACCATTTCGGAAAGATCCGCCTGGAACTGGTCTCCCAGCGCCTCGGTTTTGTCCATCTTCCCCGTGTTGATGTAGGACTGATACTGCATCAGCGTATCGTCCCGGTAGGAGCAGTCGAACAGGATCTTGACGCTGTCGCCGCGCTTTTCGTGCAGTGCGGTCAGGCTGTCCAATACCAGATTGTCCGTCGTCAGCCGATCGGAGATTTCCTTGGGTGACTGCCAGAGATTTACCGCCGTCTCATGCCACCCGTCATAGAGCAGCAGGGAACTGTCCACACAGACCGTGATATTTTCCGCGTTGGGGAAGCGGTCGATCACATCGTCAGCCAGGAGGGACGTGCCGAAGCCGCCTGCGGAGAAACCCGTCACCAGCAGGGTGTCCGGCTCGCCCACGTAGGGCTTGATTTGCTCCACGAACGCCGCATAATTGCTGTAGCCGGTGTGGTAAACGGTTTTGCCGTTTCCTTTGTATACACCGGTCCCTGCGTGGAAGTCACCGGTGGCGTAGGGAATCACAATAAAGCTCCAGTCCTTAAAGGGGTTGTTTTCTGCATTACTCCCGATTCCACCCTCTGCTACAAAGTCCTGTGCCTGCATGGTTGTTGCGTAAAATTTTGTTCCGCTCTCTGAGGTTTCCGGCGTAATGCTCACGCCGCCGCCGAAGAAATAGACGACGACCTTATTTTCAGTGCCCTTTTTAAAGATTCCGTGCCATTCGCTGCCGTCCGATGACTGTGTGCCCTCCACCGCCACCTCATACCATTTCCCGATTTCAGGCTCGCCCGTCAACTTCGGAAAGCTTTTGAGGAAGGTCATTTTCAGCAGTGCAAACACACCCACCGCAAGAGCGACGATAACGCAGGCGATAATGAGCAGGATCTTTTTCACTTTTCCGCGTTTTTTCTTTTCCATTTGCCCGTCTCCTTTATGATCCCATGGTTACCTGAACACATGCTTTTGACCGGCCACTCAGAACGGATTCTGCCAGAAGCGGCCCGTTCTTCAAGTCGATTTTTTCGCCGGCAACACGTATTTCTTTGACTCCGTGCTGGATGTGATCAGGGTTCAATACCTCGATCGTCAGATGGCAGCCCCGGTAAGTGCGCTCCACGGTGAAACCGTCCCAGCCCGCGGGGATCGACGGGTCGATCAGCAAGCCTTTCAGCGTGGGGCGGACGCCCAGCAGATACTGGGTCGCCACCACGTCCATCCAGGCCGCCGTGCCGGTGACCTGACTGACGCAGCCCCAGCCGAACTTCTCATTGTCCTTGCCCAGCAGGGTGGAGCAGTAGGCGTAGGCCTCCGCGTGATAGCGCTCCACGCCGACCTTTTTGATGACTTCATGCGGCATGATCTGCTTGTAGTATTTCCAGGCCCGATTGCCGCGCCCCAGCAGGGCTTCGGCCATGATGGCCCAGCAGTTGGCCTGACAGAACACGCCGCCGTTTTCCGAATACCCGGCAGGCAGACCGTTGACCATGGCCGCCTCCTTGCTGGGCCAGCCGGGATAACCGGGGGTGTTGAGCAGCAGACCCATGCCGGTATCCAGCTCCCGGGCAGCGCTGTCCATGGCCTCGAGCTGATGCGCCTTGCAGGCGTCCGCAATCACCATCCAGCTCTGGGCGTTGAGCCAGATCCGGGCGTGCTCCTGGGTGTGGGTGCCGATGGGCTTTGCCTCGTCGTCCAGACCCCGCAGGAACCATGCGCCATCCCAGGCGGTTTGCTCCAGCGCTTTCTCCTGTTTTTCAATGAGCTTGGCGAAGGAATCTGCGGCATCATGGTCTCCGCGCATTTCTGCCATCTCGGAAAGCTGTCGGAGGGCGTAGATGTGCTGCTGGGAGACCATGATGCTCTCGCCTTTGCCCTTGCGGCCAAAGGGGCCGAGGTGATCGTTCCAATCGGAAAACAAGATCAAGGGCAGACCGTGTGCGCCCAGGTGCTTTTCCGTAAAGTCCACGCCCCGCAGCAGGTGCTCCCACAGCGTGGCGGAACCAACCGGCGTGACAAGATCCGTTCCGAGGAACGGGATCTCTTTATCCAGGAAGCGCAGGTCGCCGGTCTCGGCAGCGATGGCATAGGCCAGATACACCATCCAGATATGATCGTCCGAGCGGGTAATATCCTGCGGCGGGCGTTTTTCTTCCGGCCAGGCGGTGTGAACGGCGTGGCCGTCCTCCAGCTGCTGGGAAGCCAGATAGTTGAGCATCTCCGTGGCCCATTCCGGCTTGCGGTAGGCCTGGGCCAGCATGTCCTGGGCCGTGTCCCGGAAGCCGATGCCCCGCACACCGGAGGCGTCGGAACTGATGGAGCGGGAATAGCGGGCGGTCTGGACACACTGCAATGGATTCCAGACGTTGATCATCCGCCGGGCGTCCGCATCGGGAATGTCGCACTGATACACGGCAAGATGCTCGTCCCACCAGCTCTGGAGCTTTGCAAACTGCCGGTCTGCCGCGCCGTCTTTCCGGAGGGCGGTCAGCGTTTCTTTTGCGTCTGCCACAGCCTTGTCATAGTCGGACAGGGCCCCCTCGCTCACGCCGAGAAAGAAATGAAGCTGCGTCTCCTCGTTTTTGCCAAGAGAAACATGGGAATGCAGCGCGCCGCAGGGCTCGCCGCCCTGCAGATTTGTGTTGGAAAGGCGTCCGTTCTGGACCTCAACAGGATTTCTCTCATCCCGGTAATTGCCGCAGAATACGTCCCGGTTGCAGCAGAAGGAGTCGATCTTTGCATCCGAGCCAAAGTACACCAGCGGGGACTCATCCTTGCGCGGATGCATCCAGGCAGTATAGGCGTAGGTAATCGCCTGCAGTTCCTCGTCGAACACGGCGCGGGTGTTCCACTTGAGATAGTAGCCAAGGATATTCTCCTCCCGCGCCAGAAACTGGCTGAGTTCCACATAGGCAAACACATCACAGGAGACCTCCTCGCCGCTCTCATTCGTGAGTTGCAACTCCCACACCAGCGTGTCATAGTCCTGGGCCATAAAGAGCTTCAGGGTGGCGGTCAGCCCATCTTTTCTTGCGGTGAACGTGGAGTATCCCGGCGCGTGGCTGGCCTCGCGAAAATCCACCGGCGTCTCACAGGGGCGGAACGTGGGCGACCAAACGGTGCCGTCGGCCATGCGGAGATACACATAAAAGCCCGGAGAGTCAATGGGCATATTGTAAAAACGATAGCGGGTCAGGCGGAACATCATCGGGGACAGCCACCAGCTCATGCCGCCGCCCGCCTGTGAGACGAAGGCGTGCATCCTGCCGCCCGAGAGATAATTGATCCAGGGCGCGGGCAGGTCAAAGCGGTCAAAGCGGATCTCCCGCCGGTCATCGTGAAACTGATAGGGCAGTTTATCCATGGCATTCTCCTTCAAAGCGATAGGTTCCGGCGCGCAGCGTCTTTGCACTGCCGTCCGGCAGAGTAAGTCTGGCAGTCGTTCCTTCCGGAACCGTACAGGTATAGGCAAATCGCGTTCCCTCACGCTCCCAGCGGGAACGGATCGTGCCGTACCGGGTCTTGTAGCTGCCCTCCGCCCAGGTCAGGCTTCCGCCGAGGATGGGGCTCAGTTCAAACTCTTTGAATCCCGGCGCGTCAAAGGTCGGGCGGATGCCCGCCACGTATTCAAACAGGAACTGGCAGACCGCGCCGAAAGAGTAATGATTGAAGCTGTCCCGGAACACATCCATGCCGTTCCAGTTCTCCAGCATGGTGGTCGCGTCCAGGGTGATGGGGTGCAGCCAGCCGGGAGCGGTGGTCTGCTCCAGAATGCGGAAGGCTTCGTCCACCAGGCCGTTATCGCATAGCGTGGGCAGCAGATAAACGGTGGATAGGAAGCCGGTGTTCAGGTGGTAGTCGGCGGCTTCCAACTCCTTTTTAAGCTGCGCGATCACCAAAGGTTTCTTCGCTTCGCTGACCAGATCCAGCGCCAGGGCGCGGATATACGCCGCCTGATGGCCCGGCTGGATCGTGCCGTCAGGGCCGATCATGTACTTGTCATAGGCGGCTTTGATTTTTTCGGAGAGTGCGGCATAGTGCGCCGCGTCCTCCTCTTTGCCGAGGATGCGCGCCATGTGGGCGAGATTGTCGCAGCTGCGCTTGGTGTAGGCTGTGGCGACCTCCGGCTTTCCGTATTTGGCCATGTGGGTCACATAGTCCGCCGCCGTGCCGCCCTTGGCAAAGAGCGCAATGACCTCCGGGTCGGGAGGCAGTGGTTCGTTCCACTCGCCGTAATGAAAGCGGGTGTCGTAGATGTAGTCCCCGTCGCCGTTTGCATACCAGGGTTTGTCCGCGTACAGGGGGTTTTGCTCCTTCATGCAGCGGAGCGAAAACTCGACCCACTTTTTCGCCGTGCCGTAATGTTCTTTCAGGAAATCCACATCGCCGTACATCAGATACATCTGGTACGGAATCCACACGGCGGAATCGCCCCAGCCTACGCTGTCCTCGCCGATGTTGCCGTCACCGGTGGGTCCGGCCAGGGCCATAGCGGGGTCCTTTGCCTGCACCGCTTTCAGTTCTTCCGGATTGTGAACGCTGGAGGTGGACGGGAAGGTGATGCCGACCTTGCCGGAGGCGTATTGCTCGATGGTCTGGTCTGGCAGCCATTTTTTGAAAAACTGCCGCACGTCCATGAAATATGCCGCCGTGCGGCAGTAGATCATGGCGTCGCCCGTCCAGGCGTTGCGCTCCCTCGTGGGGCAGTCCACCGGCACGTCCAGGAAATTGCCCTTTTGGCTCCAGCGGGCGTTTTCCACCAGCTTATTGATGCGTTCATTGGAGCACTTGAAGTCTCCCGTCTCCCCCATGTCGGAGTAGACGGCGATGGCCTCGAAGTCCGCGTCCTCGATGCCCTCCACAAGGGCGTAGCGAAAGCCGAACACGGCAAAGTGCGGCGTGTATTCCTCCACCTCCGCGCCTTTGCAGATGTAGGTGATCTCCTGAAATTCCACCCGGCCGCCGTCACAGTTGGCGGTGGAGAATTTGCTGTCTTTGTCCAGCCCTTCGCCGTGCCTGAGATGTACGGTCTGGCCGCGTTTGGTGCCCCGAAGGGTCATGTGGACGTAACCCGCGATGTTCTGCCCGAAGTCGATGACGAGCCGCCCCGCGGCGTCGCGCATGGGGCTGCCGGAAAAGCGCTCCTTTTCCCCCACGGGGACGCTCTGGTTTTCGATCCGCTCACCCTCGGTGTGTTCGGTGCAGAGGGCGGCTTTTTGCCAGCCGTGGCGCTTGATCCTGGCATCGTAGACTTCGCCCTTTTGCAGATCGGTATGAATAACAGGACCGAGGCCGACACCCCAGCTTTCATCCGTGGAGAGCGTCTCTTCCCTGCCGTCCGCATAGCGCAGCGTCAATTCGCCCCAGAGCGAGAGCGTATAGCCGAAGTTGTTGTTCCAGCGCCACCAGCCGTCCCCGACTGTTACGCACAGCTCGTTGCCACCCTCCCTTAAGAGGGCGGTAACGTCATATTCCTGCACCTGAATGCGGTAGTAATAGCTGGTCAGCCCCGGCATGAACTTGTTTTCGGTCACGCTCACGCCGTTCAACTCCGCTTCATAGATGCCGTGGGCCGTCAGGCGCAGCGTGACTTTTGCCACCGTTTTGTGTACTTCAAAGCGCCGCCGGAACACGGGCACAAGGCGCGTGTTCCGGTTATCTCCCGGATGACAGATCCACTTTGCCATCAGCTCAACTCCTTGGAAAGCGCCAGAATGCGTCCGGCGCACGCTGCCAGCTCGGCGCGGGTGATCGTCCCGTCCTTCAGCCCGGCGAGAATGCCGTCCACATCCTCCTTGGAGCCCGCCATCATAAGATCGTTGCCCGCCTTGATGCACATAGCAGGAGAAGAGCCTCCATAAACACCGAGGTTGAATTTGTCATTGGTGGTGCCCCAGTCGGTCATGACGATGCCCTCAAAGCCCCACTCGCCCCGCAGCACCGTTGTGATCAGATCGCCGCGGTTTGCGGTATGGGTGCCGTTCAGCAGATTATAAGAGGTCATCAGCGCCTTGGGAGCAGCCTCCTTGACGCAGATCTCGAAGCCCTTGAGATAGATTTCCCGCAGGGCCCGCTGGGAAAGGACGCTGTTGGAGCCGAAGCGGTTGGTCTCCTGATTGTTGCAGGCAAAGTGCTTGATGGTGACGGCGCACTTCTCGTGCTTCTGTACGCCGCAGGTCATCGCCGCCGCGGTTTTGCCGGAGAGCAGCGGATCCTCGGAATAGTATTCAAAGTTTCGGCCGCAGAGCGGGCTGCGGTGGATGTTCAGCGCCGGGGCCAGCCAGACGTTGGCGCCGAAGAGCTCCATCTCTTCGCCCACCAGATCGCCGCAGGCCTCCACAACAGCCGGGTTCCAGGCCTGGGCCAGGGCCGTGCCGATGGGAATCGCAGAAGCATAATGATACAGCACAGTGTTTGTTTTGGCTTTTTCCTCATTCTGCCGCAGCTTCATGCGGATCAGCTGCTGGATTTCGGGCGGCAGGATGTTCAGGATGCTGTTAAAGGCGTCGGAATCCAGACCCTCCTGGCCGTCCTCCGTCTCCATGTATCTGGTCGCCAGCCGCAGTCCCGCAGGGCCGTCTGCCATGACCATGGCGCCATAGCCCTTTTCAGCCACGACAGACGCGGTCTCACCCGCGCCGCCCGCCAGGCGAGAGGCGGAGTTGCCGATGATGGCCGCCATGCCCTCCGCGTCCGAGTGCTTGCCGGCGCAGATCGTGGCCATCTCCCGGTCAGAAAAAGCGGAAAGGTCCTCCAGACCGATCTTCTCCCGCGCAACGCGTTCCCAATCATAGTGCCCGATGCGGCCAAGGGAGGCTGCGGAAACCGGGATGCACGGCAGGTCGCCGGGAAGCTCGCGCGTGATCTGCGGCTTCCAGTCGTCAAAATCCGCCTCGCCGCCGGAATGGCTGAGAGTCGCGGATGTTGCATCCCCGTCCAGAGACACGATCCCTACGGCTGTACCGCCGAGGGAGAACAGGTATTCGCCCTGTTCCAGGAGCCAGCAGTCGTTATCCGCATCCCAGCTGGCCATGTTTTCCAGCGGAAGCTTCAGCATAAGTGTCTCGCTTTCGCCGGGGGCCAGTTCTTTCGTCTTGGCATAAGCGCCCAGCTCCCGCAGGGGCTTTTTCAACTTGCCGTCCGGTGCGGAAACATACAGCTGCGCAGTCTCTTTTCCCGGGAAGCGGCCGGTGTTGCGGATCGTCGCCTCTACGGTCACGACCCCGTTTTCCACCGCAAACCCGGTGCAACCCGTCTCGAATTCCGTATAGCTCAGGCCATAACCGAAGGGGAAGATCGGCTTGACGAGCGCCGCGTCATAATAGCGATAGCCCACGAAGACGCCTTCTCGATAACGGGTATCGTCCCGCTGGGCGAAGTCACCGACGGTGGGAAGATCTTCGGCCCCGGCCCAGGTGGTGGTGAGCTTGCCGGAGGGGCTGGCTTTCCCCAGCAGCACGTCCGCAAAGGCGTCTCCCGTGACGCTGCCAAGCTGGCTTAACAGCAGAACGTTTTCCACCCTGTCCAGCACCGGAGAGAGATCCACCGGGCCGCCCACATTCAGCACCAGCAGGAATTTCCTGTACTGCTCTGCGCAGCGCAGAATGTCCCGCTTCTCATCCGCCGTCAGCAGATAGTCGCCCTCGCCTCCGGGACGGTCCGCCCCCTCGCCGGAGTTGCGGGCAAGCACGTAAACGCAGACCTCGCCCTTGCCGTCAAGGGGAAGCGCATAGCGGGGCTCCGGGGGCGTCCGCCCCATGCCGACGAGGAAGACGGATTTGCCAAGCTCCTTCGCCTCCTGTGCGATACCCTCATAAAAGCCCTTGATGGACTCGTCCCGGATGGCCTTATAGCCGTCCATCCACGCCTTTGTGGTAACGGTGAAGCCGGCGTTTTCCAAGCCTTCTTCCACCGTTACATAGTGGCGCACATTCACGTCACCGCTGCCGGTGCCTCCCTTGATGGTTTCCCGCGCACCCGCGCCGTAGAGGGCGATCTCGCAGGGAGAAGAAAGCGGGAAATCTCCGTTCTTTTTCAGCAGCACCATGCACTCCGGCGCAAGCGCACGGAGTGTCGCCAGATGTTCTTTTTCAAACGCCTGTACTGCAGGGGAATCGATTCTGACCATAGTTAATCCTCCAATTGGTTGACCATCTGATGCAGCGCCTTGTCGATCTCCGTGATCG
>JAFSMA010000060.1 GCA_017448145.1 Oscillospiraceae bacterium
CCACACCGTGTTTTCCACCAGGCGGTTCACGTCCTCATTGCCGCAGGTGAACCACCCCGTCCGCGCCATGTCGGAGTAGACGGCAATGGCGGTGAACGCCGCGTCCGTCAACTCGATGTCCGTCTCCACCCTGGCGTAGCGAAAGCCCCACAGGGAGAAGGTGGTCTTATATTCGTTGCGGCCCTCCCGGCAGGTGTACACCACCTGCTGCCGTGTGCCGCCCTCCTTGTGGCGCTGACGGTCCTGGAAATTCACCTGGGTGAAGTTGCCCTTTTCATCCAGCGTCTCGCCGCACCAGAGGGTAATGGTCTGGCCCTCCCGGGCCGTCAGGGTAAAGGAGAGGTATCCCGCCATGTTCTGGCCGAAATCCAGCACCCTTTCACCGTTGGGGGTGGTGAAAAGACGGCCGGTGAAATGCTCCTGCTCCCGGATGGGTACGCAGTCGGCACAGGCCAGGTTGGCGGTGCCGTAGTCCCGCACCGTCACGCCGTGCCACGCTTGCAATGCCCGCCGCGCGTCCACCACCTCGCCCTGCTGCATGTCGTTTTCCCGGAGAGGGCCGTCCTGGCTGGCCTGCCACTGCCCGTCCGACAGGCATACCGCCGCGCCGTCCACCTCCAGCTGGAAGTACAGCGCCACGTCCTCGCCGTACAGGTTCCGGTCGCCGTCCACGCCGGAGCAGCTCCTGTACCAGCCGTCGCCCAGGGTGACGGCGACCTCATTTTCGCCGGGGTGCAGCAGCGTCGTCACGTCGTAGGTCTGGACGAACAGCCGTTTATCATAGGTGGACGTGCCCGGGGTCAACACCGCGTCGCCCACCCGAATGCCGTTGAGTGCCGCCACGTACAGGCCGTGGCAGGTGACGTACAGCCTGGCCTGCTGAAAGCCCTCCGGCACGGTGAACGTCCGCCGCAGGTAGCTGGCGGGCTTGTGTGCCTGGGGATCCCGGGTAAGCTCCGGGTCGATCCATTGGGCCACATAGTCGCCCTGGTCCAGCAGGCCCATCTCAAACCAGGCCTCCCGCCACGGGCCCGCCGCGCCGTTTTCGTCCCACAGCCGCACCCGCCAGTGGATGCGCTCCCGGCTGTGGACTTCGCCGCCGAAGAGGGCCCCCATCTCCCGGCTTTCCACCTTGCCGCTGCGCCAGACCACGGTGCCGCCCCGCCGTGCCTCGATCTCGTAGGCCGTCTGGGCCGTGCCGCCCTGGCACAGCCAACTCAGCCGGGGCTGCCGCGTGCCCAGCCCCAGGGGATTCACCAGATATTCCGTTTTCAGTGCCCGCGCTTCCATGGCCGCCATCCTTTCGTGTTTCACTCTTTCGCCATATTGGAAAAGAGAGACTTTTTTACCGAAATCGAAATCAATTCTTGCTATTTCCGCAATAATATGGTTTCATTATAGTAACGCAGGGCAACACCGTAAAGCCACTGATTCACGAAAAGTTACACTTATTCGTGTTCTTTGCGCCGCCCAGACGGAAAGGGGAGAGGCACCATGGAATCCCATATCACCCAGGCCGAGCAGAATCTCCAACTGCTCCAGGCCATGATACCGATGGGCGAGCAGTTCTACGTCTGGTGCTTCACCCGTGACGGCAACTGTCTCGGTACCTCCTGCCCCGAGGAGGACAGGTCCCTGCTGGAGCGCTCGTTCCACCGCTTCGGCGGCTGGGAGAAGGCCCTGGCGGCGGCGGAGGCGGGGGAGCCCCGGCTCATCGGCTCACCCATCGGCCTGCAGTGGGCCGTCACCTTTGAGGCGGAGCGCCGGGGCAGCCTGGTGTTTGTGGCGGGCCCCGTGTTCTACACCCTGCCCACCGAGTCCCAGCTTCGCAGCACCCTCCGCCGGTATACCGACGATGTGGCCGACGCCCGCTGGGCCGCCGCGCTGCTGCGCCGCCTGCCCTTCCTGCCGGTGATGCCCTACGCCATTTTCAGCCGCTACGTGATGATGGTGCACAACGCCCTCACCGGCAGCCGGCTGGATCTGTCCGCCCTGCAGCAAACCGCCGCCCCCGGCCATGCCGCCCCCGCCCCCCAGGGCCGTGACCGCACCAAGGTCTACCAGGCCGAGCGGGCCATGCTGCAAATGGTGCGCAACGGCGACATCAACTACCAGCACGCCCTGAACCTGTCCTCCAGCCTCAGCCCCGGCGTGCCGGTCCAGGGGGAGGACCCCTTGCAGCAGACCCGCATCAGCATCATCGTATTCACCTCCCTGGTCTGCCGCGCCGCCATCGAGGGGGGCCTCAGCCCGGAGGTGGCCTATCCCCTGGGCGACGCCTACATCGCCGCCGCCGTCCGCAGCCGTGACACCGGCGAGCTCAGCGCCCTGGCCCAGACCATGTACCACGATTTCATCTACCGCGTCCACAACCTCCGGGTCAACCCCGATTACTCCCCCGCCATCCAGAAGTGCTGCACCTATATTGAATTGAGCCTGGATAAAAAGATCCGCCTGTCCGACCTGGCGGCCCTCACCGGGTATACCGAGTATTACCTCACCGATAAATTCAGAAAGGAGACCGGCATCCCCCTCTATCTCTATATCCGCTTCGCCAAAATCGAGAAGGCCAAGGTGCTCCTGGAGTCCACCGACCTGTCCGTCCGGGAGATTGCCGAGCGCCTGGCCTTCACCTCCCAGAATTTCTTCATCAAATGCTTCCACGAGGTCACCGGCTATTCCCCCGCCAAATACCGCAAGGCCTTTGCGTCCCGGTGACCGCCCCCAAAATGCCGCACCGGCAGCGCCCCCAAAAAAGGACGCTGCCGGTGCTTTTTTGCCCCCTGCGGTGGTAATCGGCGGCAAAAGCGGTGATAATAAAAGGTACTATGCCCATAAGGAGGATGATTGTATATGTCCTGTGAAAACCATGCGCTGGCCCGGTTTGTGGCCCATCTGGAGCAGGAGGAGCGCAGCCGCTGCACCGTTGAGAAGTATCGCCGGGATGTGGCCTGTTTCCTGGCCTTTGCCGGGGGCCGGGAGGTGACCAAAGCCCTGGTGATGGACTACAAGGCCCACTTGCAGGAGCGGGGCTACGCCGTGCGCAGCGTCAACTCCATGCTGGCCGCCGTCAACAGCTATCTTGCCTTTTCAGGCCGGGACGACTGCCGGGTAAAGGCCCTGCGCCTCCAGCAAAGCCCCTATCTCCCCGCCGAGCGGGAGCTGACCCGGGAGGAGTTCCGGCGGCTGCTGCAAGCAGCCCGCCGCCGGCCCCGGCTGCAAATGGTGCTGCAAACCATTGCCGCCACCGGCATCCGCATCTCCGAGCTGCAATATTTCACCCTGGAGGCGGTGCGCCGCGGGGAGGTGGGCATCCACGCCAAGGGGAAATACCGGGTCATCCTGCTCGCCCCCGATTTGCGCCGCCTGCTGCTGTCCTACGCCGCCGATCTGGGCATTGGCAAAGGCCCTCTTTTCGTGGGCCAATCGGGCCGCCCCCTCCACCGCAGCACCGTCTGGCGGGCCATGAAAAATCTGTGCGCCGCGGCGGGCGTAGACCCCCGCAAGGTGTTTCCCCACAGCCTGCGCAAGCTGTTCGCCCGCTGCTTTTACGCCGTGGATAAGGACATCGCCCGGCTGGCGGACGTGCTGGGCCACAGCAGCATCAACACCACCCGCATCTATATCATGACCTCCGGCGAGGAGCACCGCCGGTGTCTGCGCCGCACAGGCCTGGTGCTGCTGGGCAGCAAAAAAGCCGCTGCAACATAATGTTGATTATGTTGAAAAAAAGCACCCCGCAGGGCGCTGTCAATGAATTAACGACATTTCAATAGCTGAACCCGCTTTTTTTCGCGTGGGAAACAGAGCCCCTTTTTCCGTCTGTGAAAAAGGGGCCGCCGTGCGTTCTCTAATTCTGAAAATGGAGGATGAATCGTTCACCCTCCGGCGGCAACTGGGGCTTGACAATCCTATGGTTTTGGATTACTATTTGTTAAATAGTATCATTGTGGGCGGATAAGTACCTTTGCTGCTGCGACATAATCAACATTATGCCGCATCCGCCCCGGAGAGGGGAGGGGGACGCCATGGGCGAGTCGTTTCGTCAGCACTGCCAGCGCAGGGGCTTCGGCTTTCTGCTGGCCCAGTGGGACGAGGAGCGGAATCTCCCCCTGACCCCCGACACCGTCACCTTTGGCAGCCATCGCAAGGTGTGGTGGCGGTGCGATAAGGGACATGCCTGGCAGGCCAGCCCCGATGGCCGCAAGACCGGCGCCGGCTGCCCCTACTGCGCCGGGCTGCGCCCCGTGCCGGGGGTCAACGATCTGGCCACCCTGGCCCCGACGCTGGCAAGCCAGTGGCACCCCAGCTATAACGGCACCCTCACGCCCCAAGACGTGATGCCCGGCAGCCGCCGGGCCGTGTGGTGGCAGTGCGCCCAGGGCCATACCTGGCGGGCGTCCCCCCAGGCGGTGACAAGCGGCAGCGGCTGTCCCCAGTGCGCCGCGGCGCGCCGCAGCGCAGCGCCCCACCCCCGGCCGGAGCGCCGGGGCAGCCTGGCGGCGGAGTACCCCCTGCTGGCCCGCCAGTGGTCGCCCCGCAACGGCGACCTGACCCCCGACGCCGTCACCCCCGGCAGCCATCGCAAGGTGTGGTGGCGCTGCGACAAGGGCCACCAGTGGCAGGCGGTGGTGTTCAGCCGCACCGGCAAGTCCGCCGTGGGCTGCCCGGCGTGCAGCGCCCTCCGCCGTGGCCGGGAGGGTCTTGGCGACGATATGATGACTTCGGCATAGCGCCGTGGCCATAAACGGCAATCCCCTGTTTTCACCGGGAGGTCGCTCCTCCCCTGAAATAGTAAGAAGCGGCGTTCCCCCAACGGAGCGCCCAGGCAATCGGGCGACATGGCGGCCAGTCAGTTGGCAGCCGGCGCGTAGCTGCTGAACCACCGGCAGCCGTACCGCCCAACGGACCAACCATCGGAGGTGATAGGGACAACAGGGCGAAAAAATTCGTAGGGCGGGACCTACGTGTCCCGCCAAACCCCCACGGGCGCAAAACCCCGTAGGGCGGGACGACCTCGGCCCGCCGCAGCCTTCTCCTTGGGGAGAAGGTGCCCCAGTTCGCAAACGGGGGCGGATGAGGGGGCAGTTTTCCACCAACGTTCAATAGAACATCGCCCCCTCATCAGTCAGCCTTTCGGCTGACAGCTTCCCCCCAGGGGGAAGCCGATTACCCCGTAGGGGCGGACGACTCTGTCCGCCCAAAACCCCACGAACGCAAAACTCCGTAGGGGCGGGGCTCTGCTCCGCCCGGA
>JAFSMA010000007.1 GCA_017448145.1 Oscillospiraceae bacterium
CAAGGGCTACACCACCCAGCTGGCGGTGCTGTATCTCTTCGCCCTCTACGCCGCCGCCAAGCTGGGGCGCATCGGACCGGAGCGTTACGATGCCCTGGTAAAGGAGCTGCAGCAGCTGCCGCAAAAGCTCCAGCAGACCATCGACATGAACTGGCAGCTGCCCCGGCTGGCCAGCCGCTATGCCAGCCCCTCCCTGTTTTTCATCGGCCGCAACACGGACTACGCCGTTGCCCTGGAGGGGGCGCTGAAAATGAAGGAGATCTCCTACCTTCACGCCGAATCCTACGCTGCCGGGGAGCTGAAGCACGGCACCATCGCCCTCATCGGGGAGAATCAGCCGGTCATCGCCGTATGCTGCAACGAAGCGCTGATGGACAAAACCCTCTCCAACATCGTGGAGGTCAAGGCCCGTGGGGCAAAGGTGCTGGCGCTGGCGGTGAAGGGCAATAAAACCATTGTCTCCCAGGCGGACGACGTGATCTTTATCCCCCGGGTGGAAACGCTGTTCTCACCAGCCGTCGCGGTGGTGCCGCTGCAGCTGCTGGCCTATTATACCGCCAGGGAAAAGGGCTGCGATATCGACAAACCCAGGAACCTGGCAAAATCCGTGACGGTGGAGTGAGGGCCATGCAGGAAAAAATCCTTGTGCTGGACTTCGGCGGGCAGTACAGCCTGCTGATTGCAAGGCGGATCCGGCAGCAGCATGTTTTTGCCGAGGTGAGATCCTCCTGTGACATGACCGTGGCGCAGATTCAGCGGGAGGGCTATAAGGGCATCGTCTTTACCGGCGGGCCCAGCAGCGTCTATGATTCGGTCTCGCCCCGGTTTGACCCGGAGATCCTCCGTCTTGCCATCCCCATTCTCGGTATTTGCTATGGCCACCAGCTGCTGGCATGGATGGCAGGCGCCGAGGTTTGCCCCGCCGAAAACGGCAGCGAGTACGGCAGGGTGACGCTTCGCCATACCGAGAGCGCCCTGTTCCGCCATGTGCCGCCTGAGAGCGCCTGCTGGATGAGCCACACGGATGCGGTGCGTAGCGTTCCCGCCGGCTTCACCGTTACTGCCTCTACGGAGAGCTGCCCCTGTGCCGCCATGGCGGATGAGAAGCGGAAGCGATACGGTGTGCAGTTTCACCCGGAGGTCACCCACACCGAATACGGGATACAGATGCTGCGCAACTTCCTGTTCTCCGTCTGCGACTGTGCCGGGGACTGGACGATGGAGGATTTCGCCTCCACGTCCATAGAGACATTGCGCTGGGAGCTTTCCGGCAAACGTGTCCTGTGCGCCCTCTCCGGCGGAGTGGATTCCGCAGTGGCGGCGGTGCTGCTGCATCGTGCCATCGGGGATGACCTCACCTGCGTTTTCGTGGACCACGGCCTGCTGCGAAAAGGCGAACGGGAACAGGTGGAGCAGGTGTTTGGATGCCGCTTCCGGATGAGGATGGTGGTTGTGGACGCGCGAGAGCGGTTCCTGGCAAGGCTCAAAGGCGTTACGGATCCGGAAGGGAAGCGGAAGATCATCGGCGAGGAGTTCATCCGCGTCTTTGAGGAGGAAGCGAAGAAGCTGGGAAAACAGGACGTGCTGGTGCAGGGCACCATCTACCCCGACGTGGTGGAATCCGGCGGGGGCAGCGCGGCTGTCATCAAGAGCCACCACAATGTGGGCGGCCTGCCCGGGAGGATCGGCTTTAGCGGCATCGTGGAGCCCCTGCGGATGCTTTTTAAGGACGAGGTGCGCGCTGTGGGGCTGGGGCTGGGCATCCCGGAGGAGCTGGTCATGCGTCAGCCGTTTCCGGGGCCGGGACTTGCCGTGCGGGTGATGGGAGAGATCACGGAGAAAAAGCTCCGCGTGCTTCGGGAGGCGGATGCCATCCTCTGCGAGGAGGTGGCAAAGGCCGGGCAGTTCAACGTGCCCAGCCAGTATTTCGCCGTGCTGACCGATACGCGCAGCGTAGGTGTCATGGGTGACGAACGCACCTACGGGTGGGTCGTCGCGCTGCGTGCGGTGGACACCGACGACTTCATGACCGCCGACTGGGCGCGATTGCCCTACGAGCTGCTGGAAAAGGTGTCCTCCCGCATTACAAACGAGGTGCGTTCTGTCAGCCGTGTGGTCTACGACATCACATCCAAGCCGCCTGGTACGGTGGAGTGGGAATAGAGAAAACAGGAGAATCATCATGTGTTCGATTATGGGTTTCACGTCCGGTACATTGACGCCGGAGCAATTCATGCCGTTTTTTGACCGCACCGTCTCCCGGGGCCCGGATATGAGCCGGGTGGAGCGTGCGGGGGATGGGTGGCTCTGCTTCCACCGCCTGGCCATCATGGGATTGCACGAGGAGGGTATGCAGCCTTTTCACGCAAACGGCGATATGTGCGTGTGCAACGGCGAGCTGTATCTCTTCCGAACACTGAAAAAGGAACTGGAGGACGAGGGCTGCGTCTTTCACAGCGCGTCCGACTGTGAGATCATCCTGCCTCTCTACCGTAAATATGGCGTGGAGATGTTTGCCAAGCTGGACGCGGAATTTGCCATGATCCTCTATGACGGCGAGACCGGCGGCTTTATCGCCGCCCGCGACCCCATCGGCATCCGTCCGCTTTTTTACGGTACGCTTTGCGATGGCAGCATGGTCTTTGCCAGCGAGGCCAAAAACCTGGTGGGGCTGTGCGATGAGGTCAAGCCCTTCCCGCCGGGGCACTACTGGAAGGATGGGAAGTTTGTCCGGTTTGCCGACCTTACCACCGTTGATTCCTACATTGACGGGGATCTGGACACAATCTGCGCGGGCATCCGGGAACGGCTGATTCTCGCCGTGGACAAGCGTCTGGACGCAGATGCCCCGTTGGGCTTCCTGCTCTCCGGCGGGCTGGATTCCAGCCTGGTGTGCGCCATCTCGGCCAAGCTGCTGGGCAAGCACGTGCGCACCTTTGCCATCGGCATGGATGTGGACGCCATTGACCTGAAGTACGCCCGCACAGCGGCGGACTTCATCGGGGCCGAGCACACCGAAGTCTTCATGACCCGGCAGCAGGTGCTGGATTCCCTGGAGGAGGTCATCGCCGCTCTCGGCACCTGGGACATCACCACCATCCGCGCCAGCATGGGCATGTATCTGTGCTGCAAGGCCATCCACCGGCAGACGGATGTGCGCGTCCTGCTGACCGGGGAGATCAGCGACGAGCTCTTTGGCTACAAATACACAGACTTTGCGCCCTCTCCGGAGGAATTTCAGCGGGAGGCAAAAAAGCGCATCGACGAGATCTACATGTACGACGTGCTGCGCGCCGACCGCTGCATCTCGGCCAACTCTCTGGAAGCCCGCGTACCCTTCGGCGATCTGGAGTTTGTAAAATACGTCATGTCCATCGACCCTAAACGCAAGGTGAACCGCTACAACATGGGGAAATACCTGCTGCGCCACGCCTTTGAAAAAGGCCATCTGCTGCCCGATGAGATTCTGTGGCGGCAGAAGGCGGCCTTCTCCGACGCCGTGGGCCACTCCATGGTGGACGATTTGAAAGCCTATGCCGAGAGCCTGTACACCGACGAGGAATTTGAACGGAAACGGATGGTCTATGACTATGGCCGTCCCTTCACCAAGGAGAGCCTGCTGTACCGGGAGATTTTTGAAAAATACTACCCCGGCCAGGCGGAGATGATCGCGGACTTCTGGATGCCCAACAAAAGCTGGCCCGGCTGCGACGTGAACGACCCCTCCGCCCGCGTCCTTGCCAACTACGGCGACAGCGGAATGTGAACGGAAACACCGCCGGAAGCGGTGGGACATCTGCAAAAAATGGGGCAGGGGAGCACCGTGCTTTTCCGCAACGCCGCCCTCCGCACCCCGGAGGGCGCTATGTCAATGGCTGGGGCAGAGCGAAGAGAAGAAACCCAACATCGATTATAGGACCGAAAGAAAATCCGAACGCCGTCCCGGTGGGAGCGGCGCTCGGATTTTTCACTATTTGCGTTACGCTGGGTCCGCCGGCGGCGCAGCGCGGGGACGTTAGCTCTCCTGCGGCCTGGCGCTGACCACGCTGAGCACGATGGCGGCCAGCAGCAGCCCGGTGAGCGCTACGATGAGCCCCATGCCGGCGTGAATGCCGGAGTGCTCCGCCACGAAGCCCACCAGCGCCGGCGTCAGCACGCCGCCTATGCTGCCGCAGAGGATCATAATGCTGCAGCCCAGGTCGTTGCCCCGGATGGACTCGCTGCCGAAGGCGAAGGCGGAGGGGTAGATGGTGGACATGAACAGGCCCACGCCCATGAGGCCAATGACGGCGGGCACGTCCGTGCGGCTGAAGAACAGCAGCAGGAAGAAGGCGAACATACCCACGCCGTCCAGCACCAGCAACTTGCTGCGGGAGATGCGCCCGGTGAGATAGGCGCCAATCATCCGCCCGCAGAAGATAACCAGCCATAGCAGGCTGTTCATCAGCTGGGAGTGGCTGGCGTTCAGTATGCCGGTGTCCTGAAAGTAGGTCACCAGCCAGCCCACGATGGCGTATTCCGCCGAGATGTAGCAGAACAGCATGGCGCTGCCCAGCCAGAAGGCCCGCTCTCGCAGAAAGCTCCTGTCCACCGCTCTGACGCCGCGGCTGCCGCTCTCCGGCGGCAGGGGCATCCTGGCGTAGGTCGCCACCTGTGCCAGGCACAGGGCGCACAGCACCCCCGCCACCACCCGCCAGCCAACGGTGGGAATACGGCCGGTGCAGAACACCAGCAGCAGCGGCGAGAGCAGCGCGCCCACGGCGAAGCAGCCGTGCAGCAGCTGATAGCCCCGGGTGGCCCTGTCGCCGGGCAGGGTGGACACCATGGTGTTGGAGAAGTTGGAGTTCCCGCCCCGGGCCACGCCCGTCATGAGGAAGGCGGCGATCAGCAGCGGCGTGGCCCCCAGGCCGGAGGCGAAGATAAGGTAGGCCACCGCCATCCACACGCTGGTGAACAGTATGCTCCTGCGCCGCCCCACGGCGTAGGGCAGGAAGCCCGTCAGCAGAATGGCGGCCAGGTTGCCCACCGACTGGCAGGACAGCAGCACCCCCGACAGATCGTAACTGAAGCCGTAGGTCTCCCGCAGGAAGGGGATAAACGAGCCCAGGGGCTGCGCCGCGGCACCGCTGACGAAAAAGGTGAACAGCGTGGAGCGCAGCAGCGCGTCCTGCCGCCGCCGTTCTGCTATGGTTCCATCCATGATTTATTCCTCCTATGTGCGGTCTTTCATCCGTTGCGGATCCAGGTGCTCCGCCATCAGCACCCAGGCGCGGGATGAAGCTTCGTTCTCCTGGTCAGACGGCAGCAGGAAGGCGTTGTGGGGCCCGGTGTAGAGGCAGATGGACCGGGGCAGCCGGTACACAGCCGTTACCTTGTCCCAGACGAAGTGTACGCGCTGCTTGCCCTTGGTCACCTGCACGCCCTCATCGGACAGCGTCAGAGTGTAAGCAGCCTTCCCGCCCTTCAGCGCCTTGCTCCGCTGCCGGACGGAGAGAAAGTAGCTGAGAAAATAGGCCGCCGGTATGCCCAGGCCTACCGCCAGCAGCACGCCACCCCCATCCTGCTGCCCATCGCCACACAGTACTGCGGCCTTGACCCGGTGCAGTTCGGCATCATGGTGGTGCTCAACTGCGGCATCGGCCTGCTGACCCCGCCTGTGGGCGCCGTGCTGTTCATCGGCTCCGCCGTGGGCAAGACCCCCATGGAGCGGGTGGTCAAAGCTACCATGCCGTTCTATATCTGCATGATCGTCACGCTGCTGCTGATCTCCTTCATCCCGGACATCAGCCTGCTGCTGCCCAAGGTACTGGGCGGCTACGTGCCCGTTTTTGGCCACTAAGACGTAAGGGAGAACCACTCCATGAAGCTCAATTACGATAGTATCCGCGACCGCGCCGCCTGGGAGGCCATTGGTGTCAAGCTGCCCTGCTTCGACTGGAAGGAAATGTACGCCGAGACCTATGCCCATCCCACGTGGGTCCACTTCGGCTCCGGCAGCCTGTTCCGCGCCTTCCACGCCATGCTGCAGCAGTCCCTGCTGGAGCAGGGGCTGGTCAAGGGCGGCCTCTACACCGCCGAGACCTTCGACTATGAGATGGTGGAGGCCAGCTACGCCCCTTATGACAATCTGAGCCTTCTGGTGACGCTGATGCCCGACGGCCGGCTGGAAAAGACCGTGGTGGGCACCGTGGCCGGCGGCCTGCGTGCCGACCCGGCTTATCCTGAGGACTATGAGCGCCTCAAGGAGATTTTCCGCAATCCGTCGCTGCAGCTCATCACCTTTACCATCACGGAAAAGGGCTATGCCCTCACCGGCATCGACGGCAGCTACACGGCTATGGCGGAGGCGGACTTCGCCGCCGGTCCCCACGCCGGAAAGCTGGCCATGAGCAAGGTGGCTTCCCTGCTGTGGGAGCGCTTCTGTGCCGGCGGCACGCCGCTGGCCGTGGTCAGCACCGACAACTGCTCCCATAATGGCGAAAAGGTGCGCCTGGGCGTCACCACCATGGCGGAGCAGTGGCTGCAGCGGGGCCTCGTCACCGGCGACTTTGTGGACTGGCTGGAGGATGAGAGCAAGGTGTCCTTCCCCTGGACCATGATCGACAAAATCACACCCCGCCCCGCCAAGAGCGTGGAGGAGTCCCTGCAAAAGCTGGGCATCGACAACGTGGGCATCACCGTGACCGCCAAGGGCGGCTACACCGCCGCCTTTGTCAACGCCGAGAAGCCCCAGTATCTGGTTATCGAGGATCGCTTTCCCAACGGTCGCCCGCCGCTGGAAAAGGCCGGTGTGTACATGGCTGACCGGGACACGGTGAACAACGTGGAGAAGATGAAGGTCACCACCTGCCTCAACCCCCTGCATACGGCGCTGGCCGTGTACGGCTGCGTTCTGGGCTACGACACCATTGCCCGGGAAATGACTGACCCGGCGCTGAAGGCGCTGGTGGAGAAGATTGGCTATACCGAGGGTATGCCCGTGGTTACCGATCCCGGCATCATCAAGCCCATCGACTTTATCCACGAGGTCATCGACCGCCGTCTGCCCAACCCCTTTATGCCCGATACGCCCCAGCGCATCGCTATGGATACCAGCCAGAAGGTGCCCATCCGCTTCGGCGAGACCATCAAGAGCTACGTGGCCCGCCCGGATCTGAATCAGCGCGATCTGACCTATATCCCGCTGGCTATCGCCGGCTGGCTGCGCTATCTGCTGGCCCTGGACGACAACGCAGAGCCCTTCACCTGCAGCAGCGACCCCATGCTGGAGACGCTGCAAAAGCAGCTCGCCTCCGTCAAGCTGGGTCAGCCGGAAACTGTCACGCCCGACGTGCTGCGCCCCATCCTCACCAACAAGGTCATCTTTGCCGTTGATCTGGTGGAGGTGGGCCTGGCCGACAAGATCTGCGACATGCTGCGCAGCCTGGTGGCCGGCAAGGGCGCCGTGCGCGCCACGCTGCAGCGGTATCTGCCGCAGTAACATCGAGATGGGGTGCGGTGCAAGCCGCCCCCATCTCTCAAGCTGTCGATACAATGTGGGCCGCTTGATCATAAATGCAGGAGCATGGAAGATGCTCCTGCATTTGCATGGATCTCATGTGAAAGGGTACCCCCGCAAGCCCCCATTCGTGCCGAAACGCTGTCCACAATTATCTTTTGCCTACAGTCTGAAGAAGGAGATACGCAATGAAAAAGCCCGATAAGCATCAGCGCTGGGTGCCCTATGGCGACACCCTGCCGGAGGATAACGGCCATGGCGTAACCCGCCGCATCCTGGCCTACACCGACGGCCTCATGTGCGTGGAGAACGACTTTGCCGCCGGTGCGGTGGGCACCCTCCACTCCCACCCCCATACCCAGATCACCTATGTGGTCTCCGGCAAGTTCGCCTTCTCCATCGACGGCGAAAAGCGTGTGGTCACCGCCGGCGACACGCTGCTGAAGGAGGATGGTGTCATCCACGGCTGCACCTGCCTGGAGAGCGGCAAGCTGCTGGATATTTTCACTCCCATGCGAGAGGATTTCGTAGGGGATTGACCCCGCCGCCCCGCCAGGGGAGGGAAATCGCATGGTCAAGCGGTTGACAGGCGGCCTTTCGTTCACTGTAACAGGTGAACGAAAGGCCGTTTTACTATGTTGTTGGCGCGGCGTACCGCAAGGGATAAAGCCAAACTGCCATGGACATATTTTCGGCATTTTTCTTGCCTATTGGCACTTTTTTGCAAAACCGCGGAAGAAGGAGGGGAAGTAAAGCGCCGGAGGGGCAGATGAATCGGTTTACATAATATGGATACCTTTAGCGCGGGGCGGGGGATGTGGTCATTTACGAAAGATTGGTCGGGGCGGTTTTGCGGTTTTGCTTTACATCGGGGGAAAAGGGGATTACACTATAAGTTACGGTGCATGACGGCGGCGGATAGATGATGATCGCCGTCGGGAGGGCCGGACAACCGATACAAAATCGATTGGAGAGGTGGAAAACTATGATCGATATTACTGCCATCGGCGAAATTCTCATCGATATGACCCAGTCCGGCGTGACGGAGCAGGGCATCCCCCGCTATGACGCCAACCCCGGCGGCGCACCGGCCAATCTGGCGGTTGCCGCCTCCCGGCTGGGGGTCAACACCGCCTTTGTGGGCCGGGTGGGTGACGACAGCTACGGCGCTTTCCTGCGCCGCACGCTGGCACAGAACGGCGTGGACATTACCGGCCTTTCGGTGGATCCCCGGGAGCATACCACTCTGGCTGTGGTGTCGCTGGACGAGAAGGGGGAGCGGAGCTTCAGCTTCTACCGGGACCCCAGCGCCGATGTTTCGCTGCGATTTGAGGACGTGCCTCAGGCGCTGCTGGAGAACACCCGGCTGCTCCATTTTGGCTCGGTGAGCCTGACGGCGGAGCCCAGCCGCAGCGCCACGCTGCAGGCGGTGCAGACCGCCAAGGCGGCAGGCGCCCTCATCAGCTATGACCCCAACTATCGGCCCAGCCTGTGGCGGGACGCCGACGCCGCCATTCAGGGGATGCGGGAGCCGCTGGTTTACGCCGACATCCTGAAGGTGTCCGACGAGGAGCTGCCCCTGCTCACCGGCACCGATGATCTGGCACAGGGCAGCGCCTTTTTGCGGGACAAGGGCATTCGTCTGGTGCTGGTGACGCTGGGGCCCGACGGCGCGTTCTATCGTATGGGGGACCGCACCGGCCGCGTGCCGGGTGTACCCTGTCAGGTGTGCGACACCAACGGCGCCGGCGACACCTTCTTCGGCGCTGCGCTGAGCCGTCTGGTGGGCTGCGAGCTCGACACGTTGACCGTGCCGGAGCTGGAAAAGGTCATCGCCTTTGCCAACCGTGCCGCGTCCATCACCACCAGCCGCCACGGCGCCATTCCCGCCATGCCCACGCTGGCGGAGATGGAGGGCTGAAGGTCGGCAGGGCGGCAGCCGGGAAATCGGGACAAAACCGACACATAGAGAATAAAAAAGTGATTGAGAACTGCCGAAAAGACAGCACTCAATCACTTTTTTTTCTTACGGGACAAGGCGGGCGTATGACCCGGCGGCCTGCGCGTTCACCATGCACCCCGGTAGCCGATGGTTACGGCGGCGTTTCGGGCGCCGGCGGTCAGACAGGCGTCCACGCTCTGCCCCTGCAGCCAGGAGAGCAGGAAACCGGCGATGAAGCTGTCCCCCGCCCCCATGGTGTCCACCACGCGGCAGGGAACGATGCCGGCGGAATAAAACCGCCGGCCGTCCCAGGCCATGCTGCCCCTGCTGCCCCGAGTGGCAACCGTCAGCGCAGGGCCGAAGGCGGCCAGCTGCCGGAGCCTGTCCTGCAAGACGGCATCATCGCTGCCGTCATCGGAGAAGAAAAACACCGACACATGGGGCAAGGCCTTTCTAGATGCAGTGGCAAAGGGCCGGTCGGCCCCGTCAAAGGCCACGGGGATGCCTCTCGCCCGGAGGGAGGGCAGGTGGTCCTCGGTGTGGCTCCACAGACCCGTGACCAGCAGATCGTGGGCGGCGATGAAGTCCAGTTCCTCCGCCGTCAGGCGGAAATCGGCCATCACGCCCTCCTCATAATCGCCGAATACCCGGTCGCCCTCCACCAGCGACACATGACTTAGCGCCGTGGCGCCCCGCTCTGACCGCAGATGGCTGACGTTCACGCCCTTCTCCGCCAAAGCGGTGCGGAGTAGGCGGCCGTAGGCGTCGTCGCCCACCGCACCGATATAGGAGGCATCCGCCCCCAAACGGCGCAGATACACCGCCACGTTTACCGGATTGCCGCCGGGAAAAGCTTCGCCGGTGGCGTCGTAATAGTCGATACAGTTGTCGCCGGCGCAGGCAATGCGCATCATGCGTCCATCAGCTCCTTTGCTCGCCGCAGCGCCCATCGGGCGGCGTCGGTGGGGTTGTCGATATAGTGGGTCACCAGCTCCAGCGTGGCGGTGCTGTCATATCCTGCGGCGCGGATGTCCCGCAGCAAGGCACCCAAATCCATCACCCCGTCGCCGGGAATCAGATGGGTCTCGCTGACGCCGTCGCTGTCCACAAGGTGGAGGTGGGCCATGGCGGCGCCGAGACGGCGGGGATATTCGGCGGGATCCTCACCCTGCACGAAGGGCGCCACCACGTCGCACATCCCCTGCAGTAGCGGCGAATCCACCTTCCGCAGCACCTCCTCCAGCTCTGAAAGCCGGGTGCAGGTGTTGCTCTCATAGGGGGTCAGCGCTTCCAGAACGATGGGCTGGCGCAGTGTTTCCGCCTGATGAACCAGATGCCGTAGGGAGCGAAGGAGACGGTCATACCGCGCCTCTTCCGGTGCGCTGCCGCCGTGACCGACAGACAGCAGCACCGCCTGACAGCCCAGCAGCTTCCCGCAGCGCAAGGCGGCGGTGAGGTAGTTCATGGCGCTCTCCCATTGGCGCTCCGGGCCCATCATATAGTTGTAGGGGTAGGCGTTGTGCTCCGGGGTGTAAAATCGCACCGGCATGGCGTAGCGATCCGCCAGACGCTGCACGTCTGCCAGATCACCGGAGAGCAGATCATAGGCGTAGGCATGGGGCCGCCCACCCCAGAGCTCGATGTAGTCGTACCCCAGCGCCCTTGCGTCTGCAAAGGCCTGCTCCAGCGGCAAACGCTGGTAAGGGCAGGTAAACAGACCCCATTCCATAAGCGATACCTCCTGTACCGGACCAGGGGCGGGCTGACGCCCGCCCCTGTGGCTAATCAGTATTCCATCTTCCGGTAGTACCGGCGGATGGTCATGTCGTGGCCGGAGAGGGCCTCCAGATGAGCGTCGATGCGGTTGGTCACCGCATGCATCACCAGATGGCTCACATGGGGGCGGTATTGGTCGTCGATGCCGCACAGACGGTACTGCGCCGTGTCGATGATGGTATAGTTTTTGCAGATCCGGGGCAGAAACCGGGCCACCCGCTGGCTCAGAGGCCGCTGGGCATCCTCCCCTACGAATACGGTAACAGGCGTATCCGGGTCCACAATCTCCAGCATGCCGTGGAAGAACTCCGCGGAATGTATGGATTTGGTACGGATCCAGTGCATCTCCTCCCAATAGCACATTGCGTAGGAATAGGTGGCGCCGTAGAGGGTGCCGGCCCCCACGAAGTAGTGGAGGGGATCATCCTTGTGGGCGATGGCAAAGGCCTCACCGAAGGCGTCGGCCTCTTTCTCCACCGCCACCAGCGCCTGGGGAAGATTGGCGTCAAACTGGGCGTACATCGCCGCATATTCCGGCATCTCGCCCCGAAGGAACAAAATCCGATCGGCCACCATGAAGAATTTCAACTGCTCGTTTCCCGCAAAGGAGATGCAGTGATCCACGGCGGAGGCCAGGGGGGAGTCGGCCTTGTCGATAAAGCCGATGATCTCTGCGCCGGCGGCGCGGGCTTTTGCCACGGCATCAGCAATCTCCGTGGTGGTGCCGGTAACGGAGGAGATCACCATGCAGGTGCCCGGGCCCACCCGGCGGTCGCCGGTGGTACAATACTCCGCCGCATTGGTGGCGAACACGTCCAGATCCGTCCGTTCCTTCATGTGGCACACCACCTGCCGGCAACTGGCCCAGGTACCGCCGATGCCCAGCCAGCACAGGTTGCGAAGCCCTTTTTGCCAGATGGCATCCACCACGGTTTCAATCTGACTGCGCAGGGCCAGAGCGCCCCGGACGCTGTCGATTTGCTTTTGCTCGTCAAACTTAACCACGGGGGAACCTCCTTACCTGATTAACCCACCTTCAGCATCTGATAGTACTTGTCATAGATGGTGATGGCGTCGCCCACGTCCTCCTGGAAGAACACGTTGGTCTTGTAGTCAAAGTCAAAGGCGGGGCCGTTGCGATACTCCTCGGATGCGGCGGCCACAGCGGCGTCATTGGGGCAGGAGTAGGGGTTCTCCACCAGGTTGTCCGCCATGACCTGAGCGTCGCAGATGTAGTTGAGGAACAGATAGGCGGCATCCATGTGCTGGGCGCCCTTGGGGATGACGTACAGATCGAAGCCCAGCTGCACCGGATCGGCGGTGAAAGGGGCCACGGTCAGGGTGTTGTCGGCGCCGAGCTGGGCCATCGCCTCGGCGGTGTTGCCGTCGTAGGTGAACATGCAGGAGATGGTGCCGTTGACCATGTTGGTCTCGGTGGAGCCGTAGGCCACCACGTTCTCATTGTACTTCACCAGCCACTCATAGGCCTCGGCGATCTCGCTCTCCTCCCGAGAGTTGGGGTCGTAGCCAAGCGCGATGAGGGCGATGGGGAACAGGTTGCGGGCGCCGTCCACGGATCCGATCTGACCCTTCATCTCGGGACGGATCAGGTCGTTGTAGCAGGTGATCTCAATGGGGCAGCGCTCCGTGTCGTACACCACATAGATGTAGTTCATCAGGTAGGGTACGCAGTAGCCCTGATTCTGCTCCGACCAATAGGCTTTGTTGATGTTTTTGGCGTTGGGAATCTGGCTCAGATCCAACTGCTCCAGATAGCCGCCATTGATGAGGGACTCCATGTAGGCGTCGCAGGTCATGATCAGGTCGTAGCCGTCGCCGGCGCCTGCAGTGAGCTTGGTGATGGAGTCGGCGTTGTCGTTCATGTAGCTGAGGTTCACCTTGATGCCGTACTCCTGCTCGAAGTTGGCCACCAGGTCATCGGACATGTAGTCGCTCCACATGAAGATGTTCAGCTCCTTGCTGCCGGCTTCCTCGCCGCCGGAGGGCGTGGTCGCGCTCTGGCCGCCGCAGGCCACCAGCGTCAGCGCCATGACCAGTACCAGAATCAGAGACAATGCTTTTTTCATGTTCGTACCTCCCATAATACCATTATTATTGTGTTTATTTCAACCGCGAAGGGTGGAAATACGCTGTTCGGCCTCCGCCATCTCCCGGGCCTCTCTCTTGCGGCGCAGGCGCTGCAGACCGCTCATCACCAGCATGCCCGCCACCATGACCAGCACCATCAGGGTGGTCAGCGCGTTGATGTCCGGCGTGATACCCGTGCGATTGACGGACAAAATCAGCACCGGCAGGGTGGACTGGCGGGCAGAGGCCAGCATGTTGGACATGATGACGTCGTCGATGGACAGGGTGAAGCTGAGAAAGGCCGCCGACAGGATGCCCGGCATGATGCTGGGAATGGTGACGCGCCAGAAGGTCTGCACCCGGTTGGCGCCCAGGTCCATAGACGCCTCCTGCAGCGTTTCGTTATCACCGCTGATGCGGCCCTTAATGGTGACCACCGCATAGGGGATGCAGAAGGTGCAGTGGCCGATGACGATGGTGCCCATCCCCAGACGGATGCCCACGGTCATGAAGATAATCAGCATGGACACGGCCAGCACGATCTCCGGCACCACGATGGGGACATACAGCATGAGGTTGATGAACTTCTTGCCGCGGAACTCGAATTTCTTCAATCCGATGCCGCCCAGCACGCCCACCACCACGCTGATTACGGTGGCCGCCACGGCAATGACCAGGGAGTAGACCAGCGACTCCCACAGGTCGTGGTTGCCGAAGGAAAAGAGCTTGCCGTACCACTGGGTGGTGAAGCCCTCCCAGGAGTAGTTCCGCTTGGCGTCGTTGAATGAGAACTGGATCATCACCAGCACCGGGATATAGAACAGCGCATAGATGACGGCGGCATACATAGCGCTCCAGAAGGCGTTGCGCCTCTGCCGCAGCAGCTTTTTGTTTTTCATCACAGCACCTCCATATCCTCGATTTTGGCGAAGCGGGAATAGAGGAAGATCAGCAGCGCCGTGATGAGCAGCAGCAGTACGCTCAGGGCTGCGCCCAGCGGCCAGTTGCGGATGGTGCCGAACTGATTTTTGATGATGTTGCCGATGTACAGCACCTTGCCGCCGCCCAGCATGTCGGTGATGGTATAGGTACCCAGGGCGGGGATAAAGGTGAGAATGATGGCGGAGAAGATGCCGGGGAAGGTGAGCGGCAGCGTCACCTTGCGAAAGGTGGTGGCAGGGGTGGCGCCCAAATCAGCCGACGCCTCCAGCATGGCCTTTTGCAGCTTCTCGATGGAGGAGTACATGGGAAGCACGGCGAAGGGCAGGAAGTTGGTGATCAGTCCCAGCAGCACCAGAGCGTCGGTGTAGATGAATTTCACCGGGGATTGCACGATGCCCAGCGCCAGCAGGGCCTTGTTTACGGGCCCGTTTGTCTGGAACAACAGCATCCAGGCGTTCAGCCGCATGAGGGAGTTGGTCCACAGGGGAATCATCAGCAGCATGATGAGCCGGGAGGCCACGTCCGCGCTCTTGCGGGCAATGTAGTAGGCAAAGGGATAGCCCAACAGCAGGCATACCGCCGTGGTCACCACGGCCACCTGAAGGCTCTTGAGGATCACGGCAAAGTAGGTCACGTCTGCCAGCGTCTCATAGGAGGTGAGGGTGGGTGTGTACTCCACACCGCCGAAGGTGCCCCGGGACATGAAGCTGATGTAGATGATGAACAGCATGGGCACCGTGACAAACAGCACCATCCACACCGACACAGGGCCCGCCTGAGCGATGGCCGGCAGCGGATTGCGGCGCTTTTTCGGGGCGGTCATGGGGACACCTCCCCCGTCAGGCGGATGGGCACGGATTTGTTTTCCGGCCAGTAGATGAACCGCTCGTCCCCTTCACGGAGGGTGGGGTCGGGCTCAAAGCGGCTGAACTTGACTTCCTGGCCGCCGGGCAGATCCAGACTGGTTTTGATCACCGTGCCCATGTAGATGAAGTCCTTGACCCGGCCTCTCATCGTAAAGCCCTCAACCGGCGCGGCGCTGACGGCCAGGTATTCCGGACGGACGGAGATGCAGATTCTCTCGCCCACGGCAAAGCCCTCGCCCCGGGTGCGCACCAGACCGCCATCGGTTTCCACGGAGAGGAGGGATCCCTCTGCGGAGACCACCGTGCCTTCGATGACGTTGCTCTCGCCGATGAAATCCGCCACAAACCGGCAGTTGGGGTGGTCATAGATTTCCAGCGGCGCGTCGATCTGCAGGATAACGCCGTCCTTCATCACCGCGATGCGGTCGGACATGGTCATGGCCTCCTCCTGATCGTGGGTGACATATACGAAGGTGATGCCCAGCTTGCGCTGCAGCCGCTTCAGCTCGATCTGCATCTGCTTGCGCAGCTTCAGGTCCAGCGCGCCCAGAGGCTCGTCCAGCAGCAGCACCCGGGGATTGTTGATCAGGGCGCGGGCAATGGCCACACGCTGTTTCTGACCGCCGGAGAGGGCGTCGGGCTTCCGCTTTTCATAGCCCGCCATCTGCACCAGCTCCAGCATTTTGGTGACCTGCTCCTTGATTTGCGCCTTGGGCCACTTTTTGATGGTGGGCCCATAGGCCACGTTGTCATACACCGTCATGTGGGGGAACAGGGAGTAGTTCTGGAAGACCGTGTTCACATCCCGCTGATACGGTTCCTTCTCCTCCACCCGCTGGCCCTGCACCTCTATGATGCCGGCGGTGGCGTCCTCAAAGCCTGCAATCATCCGCAGCGTGGTGGTCTTGCCGCAGCCGGAGGGGCCCAGCAACGTCAAAAACTCGCCGGACCGAATCTCCAGATTCATGTCCTTGACCACGTGATTGCCGCCATACCACTTGTCCACATGCCGCAGGGAAACGATGGAATCCGCCAAAACGATCACCTCATTCCTTGTGATGGGTACTGGGTCGCTTACCCTTGTTACAACAAGTATATTTATATTTCATACCATTTTCAAGATAGAGGGGCATTTTTCTCTAATATGACGATATAAAACTCGATTATACTGTGCAGATTGTATATCAAAAGCGCAAAATTCCCCGAATATCGGTAGATATTCGGGGAATTAAACAGAATAATTACAATTCGATTTTATACCAATTAGGAATTTGTATAGTGTACGCGGAACTCGGTCTTGTCGCCGCGCACATAGTTGCGGGCAAATTCAATGACCCGTCCGCCGGTGTCCCGGGTGACGCAGGAGAACTCCATCACCGCCTGTTGGGGCGGCAGATCGATCAGCTTGGCCACCGCAGGCTCCAGATGGGTGAGGCGCAGCACCTGATGGCCGCGGCTGGGCTGCACGCCGTTCCACAGATAGGCGTCGTAGATGGAGAAAAGCTGAATGTCAATGTCCTCCAGACCGGGCAGTACGGCGTAAGGGATATAGATCTCCTCCAGGGCCACCGGCTCGCCGCCGCTGTAATCGATGCGGCGGACAAACCACACGTCGTCGTCGGGGTGCAGACCCAGCACCTGGGCATAGTAGGGGCCGGCCTTGCGCAGCGCCTTCACCAGTACCCGGGTGGCTGCCTCCCGGGAGCGCTCCTTCATGGTATGGCGGTAGCCGCCCAGCGTATCCAGTTCCCGTTCCGTCTTTTCGCCGCATACAAACACTCCCTTGCCCTGTACGGATCGCAGCAGCCCCTCGTTTTCCAGCGCCGCCAGTGCGCTGCGGACGCTGACTCTGTTGATGCCGTATTGCTCGCTGAGCTGATTTTCCGAGGGGATGGCGGTGCCGGCGGGGTATTCACCCTCCTCAATTTTGCTGCGGATGACCTCACGGAGCTGGATATAAAGGGGGGAGCGGTAATTTACATCGTTCATGGCTCGTCCTCCTCACCACTGCGCCAGCGTAGCACGCCGGCCATCTCCACCACATCGCCGCGGGCCACGGTGCGGCAGTACTCCACGGTAGTGCCGTCGGGAGCGTCGGTGCGGCTGACGATCCAGAACACGGCGTCACCGGGCCGGATATGCAGGTGGGCGGCCTCCTCGGCATTGGCCAGAGTGATGCTGGCCTTCTCCTCGCCGTGATCCAGCCGCAGGCCATAGACCTCCTCCAACACGGCAAACAAAGAGCCGTTTACCAGGTCGTGCTCCTCCAGATGGGGGGCCAGCTCCACCGGGATGTAGGCCGTCTCGATGAGTACGGGGGTGTCGTTCAGCATACGCAGACGGGAGATGCGGTACAGCTTCTCCCCCAGCACACGGCGAAACCGGCGGGCAAGGTGCTTGTCGCACTCCACGGTGGAGAAGGACAGCAGCCGCGTCTCCGCCGTAAACCCACCGCTGGCGGCATAGTCGGAAAAGCTTTGCAGATCCTGAAGCGTCCGGCGAAACCGGGGGGCGATCCGGGTGCCGCTGCCCTGTACGGACACCAGCCGACCTGCCGCCGTCAGCCGGGCAATGGCACTGCGCAGGGTGCTGCGGTTCAGACCCCACATGGCGCACATGTCCCGCTCCGGCGGCAGACTGTCTCCCGCCCGGAGATCGTGGGTCAGGATGTAGGCCTCAATGCATTCCTGGGCATATTCTCTGGGACGCGGCGTGTAGGTCTGCAAGGCAAATCACCTCCCGATGGCAACCTGAATTGGTTTGAAATCAGTATAAACTGTTTACCGTCAAAACGCAAGGAAAAGTGGAAGGAGGCGCGGCGTTTCGGCCTTCTCCGTCTTGACTTTTCGGAAGCAATCGTGGATACTGAAATCGACTTCCCGCCTGCCGCTTCGGGGCGGAGGGCAGCGGGCGCATACAGCGGGGGCGTTGGTGGGCGGCAGGACCGTCCACCCGTGCGCCGCCTGTATGAAAACGGTTTATGATTCCGGCCTCGCCCGGTGCCGGGGATTTGCGGAAAGGAGAGCGCCATGAATGAGACCCTGCGCCGCCATGCGGAAACGGCGGCTCGCGACGCCATCCGGGCGGTGATGCCCCGGGATGGGGTGCGCCGCGCCCTGACGGGTATGACCTTTCCGGGCCGTGTGTTTTTGGTGGCGGTGGGGAAGGCGGCGCCGGCCATGGCGGCTGCGGCGGTGGACGTGCTGCCCCGGAGCGTGACGGAGGGCGTGGTCATCAGCAAATACGGCCATTTTACCGCCCCGCTGGCGGGGCTGCGGTGCATCGAGGCGGGCCACCCCGTGCCGGATGAGAACAGCGTCCTTGCCGCCGACGCCGCCCTGGCGCTGACGGCAGACCTTCGGGAGGACGACACGGTGCTGCTGCTCCTCTCCGGCGGCGGCAGCGCCCTGTGGGAAAAGCCGCTGGTGCCGCTTTCGGAGCTGCAGGACATCACCCGGCAGCTGCTCTCCTCCGGGGCGGACATCGGGGAGGTGAACACCATCCGCAAGCGGCTCTCCGGGGTGAAGGGAGGGCGATTTGCCCGCCGCTGTGCCCCCGCCCGGGTGGAGACGGTGGCGCTGTCCGACGTGCTGGGCGACCGACTGGACAAAATCGCCTCCGGGCCGGTGAGTCCCGACAGCGCCACCTGCGACGATGCGCTGGCCATTGCGGAGAGATACCATCTGCGTCTGTCGGCGGAGGCGGAGCGATGCCTCCGGGTGGAGACGCCTAAGGAGATCACCAACGTCCACGCCCAGGTGGTGGGCAGCGTCCGGGAGCTGTGCCGGGCGGCGGGAGAGGCCTGTAGGCGTCTGGGCTATGCGCCTGTGCTGCTCACCGACCGTCTGGAGGGGGAGGCCCGGGAGGCGGGGCGGCAGCTGGCCGCCATCCTTCGCGCCCACGCCGGGGAGGGGAAGAAGCTGGCCTTTCTGGCGGGTGGCGAGACGGTGGTACACGTCACCGGCGGCGGTCTGGGCGGGCGCAATCAGGAGCTGGCGCTGGCCGCCGCAGAGGGCCTGCGGGGACTGCATGGCGCCGCCCTCATCAGCGTGGGCTCCGACGGCACCGACGGCCCCACCGACGCCGCCGGGGGCTACGTGGACGGCGACACCTGGGAGGCGCTGGCAGAAAAGGGCGTCTCGCTGGAGGACGTGTGGCGGAACAACGACGCCTACCACGCTCTCCAAGCGGTGGAGGGCCTCATCATCACCGGCCCCACCGGCACCAATGTGAACGATGTGTGCATCGGCTTGATAGACGGTAAATGAGAATGAAACAGCGCCAGCCCCGCCGATTCGGCGGGGCTGTTCTTTTCCCTGTTTTTTCAAAACCTATTCATGAAAAGAATTTGATGTTTCGGCACGAACTATGCAGACAGCATATCTTGTGAATTGGGTCATAATATGGTACATTTTGGTCAAGAGGGGGCGATGGTATGGGCGTTCGGCATCTATCCGGCACACCTTGGCACAAGGAGCGTGTGCATCGGCAGGAAGGGGACGAGCGGCGGTATAAGGGCCGCTGCCGGTTCTACGAATACAAGGACAACTGGTGCAAAATGCGTATCGGACAATGCGTCGGCAGTGCTCACTGTGAGAGGTACGAGGCCGTCAGCGAAGAGGAGTTTCGCCGCCGGCAGAGTGCCCGGCAGAGGCACAAAAAGAACCAGCCAACCAAGGATGACGAGAGTTATTGGTATTGATGGGGTGATGGGCGGGTGCTGGCCCGGCATGGCCTCCGTTACCACGCAACCATTGACTATATCCGTGGGCATATCTTGACCCGCCTGCGTGATGGATATGGTGACTCTGCCATGATAGATTCTGAAAAGGAGCACATCCCGGTATGGAGAACGAAAAGCTGAAATAATTGGCAGATATAGCAGATAGAAGAAAAGGAACTCCTAACGGCAATTGCAACCGGGACATCATATTGCCGGTACACAGTGGGGCAACAAAAAGTACATGAACATGAAGCGCTTGGAGGCGTTGCAGGACGATGCCTCTTTGGCTGGCTGATCTCATTCACAGAGTCTGCAAACAAATTTGCGCATGACTCTTGACACTACCTTTCTGGCGAATCTCGTCCATCAGCTTTTCCGGTTCCTTATCTGGCATTTATCAAACATGTAAAGAGGGTAAGCCCCCTGGATGGAGCTGACCCTCTTTTTTTGTGTCCGTGGTCTGACTCATCGGGAATCACAGCGAAACAACCATCCGCAAATATCTATCAGACCAAGTTTGCTGAACGAGTTTTGACAACTGCAAGAAACTGTGAGGCGCTATATTATAATTATAACGAATTAGTTGCCAAAATAGCACCCCCCAACGGTCGGCGGTGATTCTCGGCAGATGCATGTCAGCCTGTTCAACCCCGATTCCGGCCGCTGTTATCGTTATCTCTAATTCTTCAACGCTGTGATCGGCACCACATACACGCCGTCCTCGCGCCTGTAAGCATAGGGTGAGGTGCCGGTCAGAACCATCATAAAGGAGGGTTCCTTCATCTTTGACGTATCAATTTTGTCCGCTACGGCCTTCAACGTATGAGCGCCTTCCTCAATGAGCTTATCACCGCCGAGCTTTACCTCTACGAGGCCGTAGCTTCCATTGCGCAGGTGAATGACGGCATCGCATTCCAACCCTTCCTTGGTGCGGAAATGGTACACGCTTCCATCCAGCGCCTCCGCATAGACGCGCAGATCGCGGATGCAAAGCGTCTCAAAAAACAACCCACAGGTCTCTAAGTCGTTCAGCAAATCACCGGGCCCAACGCCCAGCGCTGCAGTGGCGATGGACGGATCAACAAAATAGCGGGTATCCGATGTGCGAATCGCCGTTTTGGAGCGGAGATTCGGGCTCCACGCCGGGCAGTCCTCGATCACGAAGATCTTTTTCAGCGCATTCGTATAGGAGACGACGGTATCCTTGCTCAATTCCATATCGTCGCTGACGTTGATATCCTCACAGATCGTAGTGTTGGGCGCTTGCGTGCCCTGGTGCCGCGCCAGAGAGCGCATTAATAGACGGGCGCGGGTCTCGTTGCGGGAAACGCCATCCACGCGGCTGATATCGGATTTTACTACGGCGTCCAGATAGTCGAAGGACTGCACCAGCGCATCTTCACCTTCCAAAAAGGTCGCTTGCGGCCACCCGCCGCGGCAGATGAGGAATGCAATATCCTCCAGTGTCGCCTTGTTCTCCGCAAAGATCGGCTTGTTATCAGGAGAAAACAATGCACCGAGGCTGACCGCGCCGGAGGACTCCCCGGACTCATACAGACTCATGGGCCGCATTTTGATCCAGGCAAAACGCCCGGTTCCCGTATGATGCACCTGCTCCATTTCCGCAGGCACTGCGGAGCCGGTCAGCAGAAAATGGCCGAAACCATCCCGGTGATCTACCTCAAAGCGCACAGCATCCCACAACTTGGGGGCCATCTGCCATTCGTCGATCAGACGCGGCGTCTCGCCCAGCAGCAGAGAGCGAGGACTGATATCCGCCAACTGAAGATTTTGCTTCATCCGGTCGGGATCGCTCATATACAAAATGCTGGCGGCGTGCTGCTCACAGGTGGTGGTTTTGCCGCACCACTTGGCCCCTTCCACCAGGATTGCGCCTTTATTTCTCAGACGATGTGCTATGGCTTCGTCGATCACGCGCGGCATATAACTTGCCATGTAGAAATCCCCCTTGCTATAGGATGACCATATTATAGCGTATCAGTGTGACAAATTCAACAGAATCCTGCGATTTGGCGAAATCTTATTCCGCTATTTGGAAGCTGATTGTCCATCGAAAGGGCAACAGCTTTTCCGCCACATTGGGCTAAACTGTACCAGTCAAGAAAAGTAGACACGAAAAATAATTTTATTCAGTTTCTTTTTTCAAAAGTGGACACAGGCCACATTTTTGCGAAAAAGTTTTTTCAAAAAGTAGACATACAAGACATTTTTCAGCAGTTTTCATTTTCAGAAGTAGATACGAACTCAGGATGCGCCTGTTTCCGGCGTTTTTGGATGAACTTGGGTTCCTCGGTAAGGATACGGGAGTCAAAGGTATTTTTTCGTTCTAACTCACCCCTGTAATA
>JAFSMA010000061.1 GCA_017448145.1 Oscillospiraceae bacterium
AAAATAGGCGTAGTGCGCCCGTAACCGGGTGGCACTGCGCCTTTTTGCGTCCATTTCTAATTCGTTCGGGCGGAGCAGAGCCCCGCCCCTACGGCGACCGGGCGGACCCGACAAAGGCGGGACACACAGGTCCCGCCCTACAGGGAGGAGCGCCGTTTTTTCGCGTTTTGTTATCCCTCACCGCGGAGGCGGTGTGAATAAAGATTGGAGGAAAAACACATGAAACACATCACACGCAAAACCCTTGGCGCATTGCTGGCGCTGGTGATGGTGCTGGCGCTGCTGCCCGCCGTTACCACCACGGCATGGGCCGACCATGCCCACAACTTCACCTACTCTGCCAGCGGCGCAACCATCACCGCGACCTGCAACGCCGACGGCTGCAATTTGACCGACAACAAGGTGACGCTGACGATTGGCGATCCGACCAACATTTACTATGACGACAAGTCTTCCTCCCATGAATTTACCTTGGTGGGGCTGGAAGCCTTTAACAGCGCAACAGGAAAAACAATTTCAGCCAGTGATATAGTTTACTATAAGGGCGATAATCAGTCCCAGGACATCAAGAATAATAATGTAAAGCTTGCGACATATAAGGCGAGGCTTACCGTAGAAGGCGTGAGGGCGGAACATTCGTTCAAGTTTACAGCAAAACCCATCGTCCACACCCACAGCTTCACCTACACAGCCAACGGCGCTGTCATTACCGCTACCTGCACCAGCACAACCGGCACCTGCGACCTGACCAACAAGCAGGCCACCCTGACGCTGAATGCACCCCTTCATACGACCTATGGTGATGGCAAGAACGCTGCCGCCACCTTCACCGGCGAAATCCCCGGCGTGACCAATCCCACCATCAACTATCGCAGAAGCGACACGCCCCTTGGCACTGCCGCACCTACCGACGCCGGTACCTATACCGCCTGGTGTCAGCTTGGCAACGCCACCGCCAGCGTGGAATACACCATCGGAAAGGCAGCCAACCCCGGCTGGGCGACGATGCCTCATGCAATAGAAAATCTGGTTTACACAGGCTCTGACCAGGCACTGATTACCGCAGGTGTTGCAGGCGGCGGTAATGCGTTATATACCGTTGGCACCAACCCCGACAAGGAGCCTGACCCGGCTATGGGTGAAATGCCTTACTCCGGCGCTGTGCCTGAGCTGACCAATGCCGGTACCTATTACGTCTGGTGCAAGATCGACGGCGGCAAAAACTACACCTCCATCGCGGCCCAGAAAATTACCGTGACCATTGCCAAGGCCACCCCCACCGACCTCGCCACCCCCACCGACCTCACCGCTACCTACGGCGATACTCTGTCCTCCGTGACCCTGCCCCAGGGCTGGGCCTGGGCAGACGGCAATCAGAGCGTGGGCAACGTGGGCAGCAACACCTTTAAGGCCAGCTTCACTCCCGCCGACACCGGCAATTACAACACGGTGCAGAACGTGGACGTGACCGTTTCCGTCAAGAAAGCCAACATCACCCCCACCGTCTCCATCACGGGCTGGACGGAGGGCGGCAAGGCCAACACCCCCACCGTGAACGGCAACACTGGCAACGGTGACGTGACGTTTGCCTATGCCAAGCAGGGCAGCCAGGACTTCACCGAGGAAGTGCCCACCAAGGCGGGCAAGTACACGGTAAAGGCCACTGTGGCGGCGACCGATAACTACAACGGCGCTACCGCCACCGCGGATTTCACCATCTCCCGCCAGATTGTGGATACGACCCCTGTTTCCAGCCTGACCGTCACCTCCGATCTGGGCACCATTACCCGTGTCACCGTGGACGGCAAGACGGTGGACAGCAAGTATTACTTCGTTAGCGGCAACAGCGTGGTGCTGTCCGACGAGTTCATCCGCAGCCTTGCCAACGGCACCCATACCATCCGGCTGTATGACGGCAAGACTTATGCCACCGCCACCTGGAATGTGACGGGCAACACGGCTGCCGACATCAAGTCCGCTACCACCGCCGACCCCGGCGTGGCGCTCTATGGCCTGCTGGCTGTCAGCAGCACCCTGGGCCTGGCCTGGATGGGCAAGAAGCGGAAAGCGGCGTAACGGGAAGAAAACGATAGCATCAGAATAAGGATAGCCCCCCGGCTCCTGTGATGGGAGCCGGGGGGCTTACTCATTCTGAGGAGGGTTCCCCGATGGGGAACCCTCCTGCCTTTACTACACACAGAACAATTTGTTTACTTTTTTGGTGTATGGTTGCACAAAAAAGCGGAAATCGTGAACAAAATGTAAATAATTAGAACATTTGTTTTCAAATGTATTTACAAACGGATTGGCTGGAGTTATAATGTGGTCACAAATGAAAAGTGACGGCAGCGGCAGAGAGTTGGCGCTCTCTACCGCCTGCAAGGTGTCGTAGCCACCTATACAACGGGAATCCCCGTACCGTCGGGCTTATTATATCCATTTTTGCCCGGGGATGCAAGGGGAATATTGCGCCCTCTTCGCGTCGTGTAGGTCTTCACCTGCACGGCGCTTTTTGTTTGAATACAAACAGAGAGGAGGGGTCTCATGAACGAGCCCCGCAAGATTGTGGTATTCCCCCGGGAGGTGGCGCATAGGTATGGTCGAGGAGGTCTGCCTATGGACATCACCCACACCCACCCTGCCTATCCCAACGAACAGGAGCGCGACGCGGCGCTGAAGGACGCCTGGATGACCTGCTGCGCCGCACTCCGCCGGAGCCGGGAGGAGGACGCTGCCGCCAAGGCCGCGCCCCGGCACAAGATCGCGTAACCCATGCGGTACGCGGCAATTTATGCCCGCCAGTCCATCGAAAAGAAGAACAGCATCTCCATTGAGGGACAGCAGGAGATGTGCCGCAACGCGGCGGGCGAGGAAGAGGTCAAGCTGTACCAGGACCGGGGCTACTCCGGCAAGAACACCGACCGCCCCGACTTTCAGCGCCTGCTGAAGGACATTCGGGCAGGGAAAATCAGCAAGATCTACGTGTACCGCCTGGACCGCTTCTCCCGGTCCATCGCGGACTTCTCGCAGCTTTGGAAGACGCTGCAGAAGCACAACGTGGAGTTCATCTCCGTGACGGAGAACTTCGACACCGCCAGCCCCATGGGACGCGCCATGCTGCACATCATCATGGTGTTCGCACAGTTGGAGCGGGAGACCACGTCGGAGCGTGTCCACGACAACTACGCCGCCCGGGCCGGACAGGGCGCCTGGCCCGGCGGTCCGGCGCCCTACGGCTTCACCCTGGGCAGGGCAGTGGACAGCAGCGGGCGCAGCTACGCCTCACTGGTTCCCGACGACAAGACCGCCGCCGTCGTGCAGGAGATTTTTTCGCTGTACGCACAGCCCGGCGCCACGCTGGGGTCGGTGGTGAAGGAGCTGAACAACCGGATGATCCCCGGGGCAAAGCGGGACTTCTGGGATTCCAGCACTTTGTCCCGGATGCTCCACAGCCCGCTCTATGTCAAGGCGGACGAGCAGGTGATGCTTCATTACCAGGCGCTGGGCGTCCAGGTGGAGTCGCCTGCGGAGGCCTTTGACGGGGTACACAACGCTTTCCTGTTCGGCAAGCGGGAACCCAATGAGCGGAAGTACACCAATGTGAAGGAGCACCATTTGACGGTGCTGCGGAGCGTGGGACTGGTGGACGCGGCGCTGTGGCTGACGGTGCAGGAAAAGCTGCGGCACAACGCACAGGTACATAATGGCAACGCCGGCACCCACACCTGGCTGACGGGGCTGCTGAAGTGCGCCAAGTGCGGCTACAGCGTGAAGATCCAGACGGAGAAGGAGTACCGCTGGATGAACTGCAGCGGACGGTACAACAATGCCCGGTGCGACGCCACCATCCGCGTAAACCTGACGGAGCTGGAGGAGGCTGTGGCCCGGGAGCTGCAGGCGCTCATCGACCGTTGCCCCGTGGAGCAGCCCGCGGCGGAGAAGGACGTTTACGCCGCCAGGCTGGAGGAGCTGGACCGCCGGGCGGATCGGCTGGTGGACGCCTTCGCCGAGAGCCAGGATATGTCCAACACCTATATCCAGCGGGCATTGCAGCGGCTGGAGGCGGAGCGGCAGGAGGTGCTGCGCCAGCGCCAGCGGGAGAAGCAGCGGCCCCATCTGCCGGAGCGGGTGGTATTCAATGACCTGCCCTTCGACGAGAAGAAGCTGGTGGCCGCCCAGTTCATCCGGCGCGTGGAGGTGTCAGAGCACGCGGCCCACGTGGAGTGGGCGGTGTGATACGCCCTGCGGGGACGGAAATACACTATTGCAACGGCGGGGAGGGGCCGCGCCCCTCCCACACACAATAATAATTTACGAAAGATGAGGTAAGAAAAATGAGCATTATGGACGATTATCAGAATAGCCAGAAGTTTTTCTTTGGCATGGCCGGTGGTTATAACGCCTACGACGTGTGCGCCGCCTTCATTCTGCAGGAGGTGCGGCTGTACCGGAACAAGGACGGCGGGCAGAACATGGTCTGCACGCTGCGGAACTGCAAGGGCGCCATCGGCGGCATCTGCTTCGATTACGGCGGAGAGCTGGATGAGTCCAGCGCCGGCACCCCTGTGATGGTGCAGGGTCGGATGGGCGCCTACAAGGGCGCGCCTCAGATTCGGATTATCGACATCTGGCCTCTGGATGCTGACGACACACAGAACGACATCCGGTCGCTGCTGCCCCATGGGTTGCTGTCGGGGGAAGAGGGATTTAAGAAGTTCCGGGATGCCATGGTGGCGAAGATCCAGGACGGGGACTATCTCCTGTTGTGCAAGGCGCTGGTGGACGAGAATAAGGAGGTGTTCAGCACCTGTCCGGCGTCCACCGGCAGCCATCACGCCTGCGTGGGCGGTCTGCTGACCCACACCTACGAGGTGATGGAGTGGGCGTATAACTTCGCTGAATACTACAATGATACCTATGACTTTGGCATTGACAAAGAGCTGCTGACCGCCGGAGCGGTGCTCCACGACATCGGGAAGGTGCGTGAGTATGGCTTTGACAACACCGGCGCGGCAATGCGGCCCACGGATGCCATGAAGGAGAACGCCCATGCGATGGAGGGCGCTATGATGATCCGGCAGATGGCCCAGGAGCTGGGCACGCCGGAGGATAAGGCAAGGAAGCTGGAAAACCTGGTGGCCAGCCACCACACCGCCTATCCGTTCCGCGTTGGCGTGAGCCCCATCACGCCGGAGGCCAAGCTGCTGGCAGTGGTGGACAACCTGGACAGCAGTGTGAGCAGCAACTTCGGCAAGGGTGTGGTTTTCCTGGACGGCAAGCCGGTGCACACCGGAGACGTGGCGTAAGAAAAGCGAGATAAGGAAGGACAGATACGCCCACGGCCACGGCTGGGCTGTGGCTGTGGGCATGGCCAATGAAATAACGGGCATAGAAAACAAAAGAAAAATGACAAGGAGGAACAAAACGATGTCAGAAAGAAGACCGAAAGAGGAACGGGATGCGTGCGTGGAAGAACTCCTGCGGCGGATTGAGAATAATCTCGATCCCCGAATGGCCCGTGAGGGCACGACCTATCATGTGACGCTGCAAAATCATGAGTTTGACTGCTGCTACACGTGGGAGCAGATGACGGGTATCGTCAACCTTTGCAGCGATATTATGGACGAGCTTTGGCAGATCAACAGCGACGGATTTGATTCAGACCAGTTAATTCAGCTTGAAGCGGCGAGCGCCCAACGGTCCCAGGAGAGGTTTACGTTCCTGCGGCCTCTCGATGTGTTTGGGGCATACACAACGGTACGGCTGCGTGGGCTTGTTACGCAGATCAGCGAGCTGACGGGCGCCGAAGGCATGTCCTACGTGATGTTTGGGTTACCCTTTATGCTGGATGTCGTCAACAAAGTCTTCGAACAGCTTCTTATCCGTGATGGCTTTTCTGATGACGGGATTTGGCTCACCTGCCTGTTCTTCCTGACCCGCGGCGCCATGCACATGGTTTGTACAGAGAAGGGGTAAGAGGGCGGCGCAGGCAAGCGGCGGGGACGCCTGGTAAAGACGAGGCCAGCCGCAGAGAGCAGAGGTGCTTTCTGCGGCTGGCCTTTTTTGTGTCAACCTTACTTGACCGGTACAGCTGTCATGCTATTCTAATGGGCCGGCAAGGGCACCGACATATATACCACGATCCTGTCAATGAATTCGTGGATCAGCTCCGGCGTCAGCTCTTTGATCTCGATACGCTGTTTCACCTTGTCGGTGAAGCGTTGTAGATTTGTTTTTCCACCCCATGCTCTCACAAGTTTTTGCAGGCGAGTTCGGTGCACAGGGCGGCAGCATCCCCGTTCACGCTGTCAAAGCGATAGTCATAGACTTCTCCGTCAAAAATACCGTGTTTTCTCTCCAGCATCTGTGCCACCGGCGCAGGCAGGTTTCCGTGCATTCTTGCCTTGAAGCGCTCTTTGATGGTTTCGATATCAGCGTACACAAGGATTCTGACAGCGCCGTCCGGTAAGAGCTTGATCTGCTCCGGCTCAGATATCACATAAATGATGTTGGCTCCCGAAACGGCGTCCGCAAGCTTTTTTCGGAACAGGGCGGCCGCCTCGCTTTCGGACTTCGCCATCCGCAGATAGTCCTTGCCGGTGACTATTTCCGCGTGGATATCTTTCCGGATTGCTTCTGCAAGCGTGGATTTCCCGCTGCAGTTTTCTCCGATGATTCCAATTACCATTCTTTGTCCTCCGTATGTATCACATTGATTCATATATTATCCCGGCAGGCCGGAATTTGTCAAATGATGCTTACAGCTTTTTACAGGTGCGTTCGCCGTACGCCACACAGTCGTCACTGAAGGTCAACTTGAGCATCCCGCCCTTCCTGCCGAATTCGTTTTCCCCGATGGGATAGAGCATGAATTCAACTTCATCGCCGTCTTCGTCGATTGCTTTTGCGTAAAGCGCATCATTTTTCAGGAAGACTTCATCGACAATGAAGTCGGCCTCCGCAGGATGCTCGTACTTGCCGCAGAAGCTCTCCCATTTCGACTTGTCGGCACTTTTGAGTGCAATATCCTCAATCGACACGATGGGCTCCGGTTCCTTATCCCTTGCGATGGCTTCCATTCCGTTCCAGTAACCCAAATACGCCCTTACATCCCTGTAGTCCCGGTTGGCGAGGATCACCAGAACCCTGTCCGCATCTATGAAGCGTTCAAACCAGGTGGCGACACCCGGCATACCGCCGCTGTGACTGACAATCAGACCGTACTTCTCATCGTGTCCGACGCCCCATCCGAATCCGTAGCCCAGCCCATCGTCCTCATCGTAAACAGCATCTTCGCCGTTGTTGAGTCTACCGGGGGTGTACATGATCTGCTGCTCCTCAGAAGTAAGCACCTTGCCCTCGCGCAGCGCCCTGTCCCATCTGAG
>JAFSMA010000062.1 GCA_017448145.1 Oscillospiraceae bacterium
GGCGCACGATTCGCACACTTCGTAGCCTGAGAAGTGAAAAAACTGACGCGCATGTCGTCAGTTTTTTCGGATTTCATGGGTTCGCGCCTGCGGGCGCGAAATCTGCGATGCTTTTTTGAGAATCTGAGCCGCCGGTCGGCGGCTCTTTTTTGATAGGCGTTTTAGTTTTCGTGGAGGGGGGTGACACCGCACTGGGTGAGGATGTCGTCGCAGGTGGGGCAGCCGAACCAGTCGAACAGCCGCCGGGCGGGGCTGTTCTCCGGCTCGTCGGCGCGGATGACCACGTAGCCCTTGGTGCCCAGGGGGTAGGTGCTGTCGGCCACGCTTTCCGGGGTGGGGGCCACGCCGTCCAGGGACAGGACGCGAACATCGGTCTCGCCGTAGACGCTGTCCAGGTACGTCATGATGGAGTAGCCTATGGCGTAGGGGTCGTACTCCACCGCGCCCACGATGGTGCTCATCTCGTCCAATCGCTCAAAGCCCGTCAGGTCCGGGGCGTCGCCGCCGAAAAGCAGCTTGTCAAACAGCCGCTGGCTGCCGGACTGGTCGTCACGGTACAGCACGTGGATGGGGGCATCCACGCCGCCCAGCTGGCTCCAGTTGGTGATCTCGCCACGGTAGACAGCCCGCAGGTCATCCAGGGTGACGTTCGTCACGCCGCAGGCACTGTTGACGATGAACACCAGGCCGTCGCCGCCGTAGAGCTTCCTATCCACGGTGACGCCCTTTTCCTGGAGGTAGGCCTCCTCCTCTTCCGTGGGGGCCGCCAGCAGGGCGATGTCCGCCACGCCGTCAGCAATGTTCAGCCAGGCCCCGTGGGTGGTGGAGCAAAGGGGCTGACTGCCCTCAATGCCCTGCTCCTGGCAGAAGAACTGCCAGAGGCGGGAGGTGACGGGCTTGCGGGCGGTGGAGGAATCCATCACGGGGAAGGAACCGTCGGCAAAGAGACTGGTCTCCACGCCGGGGCGGGTGACCTCGGTACACGCGCCGCTGGACAGGTCGATGAGATAGCGATGGGTGCGGAAGCCGTAGTAGGGCTCGCCCCACAACTCGGTGGTGGCCTCCACGCTGCCGGAGAGCAGCGCATGGTCGCCCAGCACATCCTCGGTGCGGACACCCCAGCCGCTGTTCTCCACCGGGAGAAGGGTGGCGTTGCCGTCCAGGTCATAAAAATAGGTGTCGGTGGTGCCGGCGGTGTCGTTGCTGCGCAGCACCAGATAACCGCCGCTGCCTACCGCCAGCACGGTGGCGCCGTTGAGATCAAAGGGCAATTCCACCGCCGTCTCCTCGCCGGTGGCCGGGTCGATGCTGACCATACGGGAGACGGTGACGCTGCTGCCGTCCATGGCAGAGGTCCAGGTGCGGCGGTGGGCCCAGAGGCGGTCAGAAGCATTGACGAAATAGTACAGATCGTCGTCGGAGGGGTTGGTCTTTTCCCACAGCGTCTCACCGGTGCGGGGATCCATGGCGCACAGCCGGTTGATCACGGTGTCGGAAGTCTCGTCGTAGGTGCTTTCGCCGTAGATGATGGTGTTGCCCCGGGCCGCCAGCTGATAAGCGCTCTCGGGAAAGGCGATGGATTGGATGGTTTTACCGTCATAATAATAGCTGCTGTAGCCGTCTATCATGGTGAAGGTCCGCACCAACACGCCGTCCTCCAGGGGCAGAATCTCGCCGGCGCTGGTGCCCACGGAGGCGGTGGTCACGGTGCCGTCGCCCTGAAGGCATATCAGCTCCCCCCCGGCCAGCGCCACCAGTTTATCGCCCCAGCGGTAGACCTTGCCGGTGGCGGTGTCCAGCAGGCGGACGGCCTCGCCGCCGTCCACGGGCTGGGCGTAGGGACGGCCCTGCTCCTGGGTGAAGTAGAGGTAGTCCGGCCCGGTGGGGACGGCGGGATCGGTGTTCTCTTTTTGCCCGCCGCAGCCCGCCAACAACAGCAGGCACAGCAGGGCGGCAGCGATACGAATGGTTTTTTTCATATTCTATCCTCCTCTGAAAAATGGGTCTCGGTCAGCGCTCCTCTACGGGCACACTGGCCAATACCTTGGCAAAGAAACGGTAAAAGGGCACCAGCGACGTGAGACCGTTTATCACGTCCTCCGCCAGCGCCGGATCGAAGATGCGGTCATCCAGGGGGGTAACGGTGCGAACCAGCATGATGTTTTTCTTCTGATACCAAGGGTACAGCAGCTTGCCGGGGTCCCCCTTGGGCCGGGCGTAGCTCTCCCCTTCCAGCACAAATTCGCTCTGGCGGTTGAACCGGCGCACCAGCCTGGCAAACTCGTCGGCGTGTTCATCCACGTACTTGCGGTACTGGGTCAGCACTGCCGGGCCGGGTGCCCAGAAGCCCAGGCCGTACTGGTAGAAATCGGGGCCGATCTCAAACCAGAAGGTGGGGCGGCCCTGCCAGTCCTCCTCCCCGGAACGGACGGCGAACCACAGGTTGTCCTTGTAGGGGCCCCGGCCGAAAAGGCGGCGGGCGTCCCGGTAAATGCGGCTGACCTTGCAGATCAGGGGCTCGTCGGGCAGGGCCGCGTGGATGGCGTCATACACCTGATCCGCCAGGGCCTTGGTGGGCGCCAAAAAGTGGTCGGTATAGTCGGACTTGTGGGCCATGAACCAATCCCGCTCATTGTTGAAGCGGATGCCCCACATGAAGTCCACAGTGGTCTGGTCGTATCCTTGAAACATTTTCTTATCCTCTTTCGCTTTCTTTGACGGTATTGTAATCCTTTTTGTTCCGGTGGGCAAGGGCGGAAAAGCATGGAAAAGAGCCGCTGGGCAGCGGCTCTTTTATGTCGCGGGGGGATAATCATTATTTGCCTTGGCGCTTGTTGTAGGCTTCGATGCCCAGGGCCAGCAGATCCATGGCCCGCTCCAGGTCGGCCTGTTTCAGCACATAAGCCAGGCGGACTTCATTTTTGCCCTTGCCTGAGCCGCCGTAGAACCCCTCGCCGGGGGCGAACATGACGGACTCGCCGTGGTCGTTCCACTCATCCAGCAGGAAGTATTGCAGCTTCTCGGCGTCGTCCACCGGCAGGGCGGCCATGGCGTAGAAGGCGCCCTTGGGGCACTCGCAGATCACGCCGGGGATCTGGGAGAGCTTGTGCATCACCGTGTCGCGGCGGATGTGGTATTCATCACGGACGGCGGCGAAATAGCCGGGATCCACGTCGTAGAGGGCGGCGGAGGCGACCTGATCCAGGGTGGCCACGCTGAGGCGGGCCTGGCAGTATTTCATCAGGTGATCCAGCAGTTCATGGTTGCGGCTGATGACGCAGCCCACCCGGGCGCCGCAGGCGCTGAACCGCTTGGAGACGGTGTCGATGAGGATGACGTTCTGCGCCACGTCGTCAAACCGGCCCATGGACTCCAACGGCTCCCCGGCATAGACGAACTCCCGGTACGTCTCGTCGCTGACGATGAACAGATCGTGCTCCTTGGCGATGTCGGCGATGAGACGCATCTCCTCAGGGGTCAGCACAGTGCCGGTGGGGTTGCCGGGGTTGGTGAGCATGATGGCGCGGGTGCGGGGGGTGATCTCCCGCTCGATGCGCTCCCGGTCGGCGTAGAAGTAGCCCTCCTGGGGGTAGGTGGGGATGGGGTGGATGGTGGCACCGGCCAGGCTGGCCATGGTGTGGTAGTTGGGATAGTAGGGCTCGGGGATGAGGATCTCGTCACCATCGTCCAGAATGGCGGCGAACACCATCAGCAGCGCCTCACTGCCGCCGGCGGTGATATAGATCTCATCGCTGCCGTAGTGAATGCCCAGGTTGTCGTAATACCGCTGGATGGCGGCGATCAGCTCCGGCACACCGGCGGAGGGGGCATAGGCCAGGGTGGGGGCGCTGAAACGCTTCACCGCGTCAAAAAAGGCGGGCGGCGTGACGATGTCCGGCTGGCCGATATTCAGATGATACAGCTTGACGCCCCGCTGTGCGGCGGCCACGGCGCGGGTGTGGAACTTGCGCATGGGGGACAGGCGGCTCTCCACGATCTTATGGGAAAATTGCATTGTCGGCTCCCTCCTGTTCGTA
>JAFSMA010000008.1 GCA_017448145.1 Oscillospiraceae bacterium
GCCCGAACCACTTGAACTGTTTTCATCGCTGGTAATTCCTCAAAAACTGGCGGGTGCGCTCCTCCTTGGGGTCATCCATCACCTGGCGGGCAGGGCCCTCCTCCACGATGACGCCGCCGCTCATAAAGATGACCCGGTCGGCCACCTCCCGGGCGAAGGCCATCTCATGGGTGACGATGACCATGGTCATGTGCTCATCGGCCAGGGCGCGGATGACCTTCAAAATCTCGCCGGTCAGTTCCGGGTCCAGGGCGGAGGTGGGCTCGTCGAAGAAGAGAATCTCCGGGTCCATAGCCAGGGCGCGGGCGATGGCCACCCGCTGCTGCTGGCCGCCGGACAGCTCACAGGGATAGGCGTTGCCCCGGTCGCCCAGACCCATTTTGTCCAGCAGCGCCAGGGCCCGGCGCTCCGCCTCCTCCCTACTGCGGCCCAGCACGTGAATCTGGGCGTCGGTGAGATTTTTCAGCACCGAATAGTGGGGAAACAGGTTAAAATTCTGGAAAACCAGACCGAATTTACCCCGAACCTGTTTCAAGGTGGCCTTGTCGGCATAGACGGCGCGGCCGTTTTCGTCATTCCTGGCCGCGTAGATACCGTCGTAGCAAAGCTCCCCGGCGTCCATGTCGGTCAACAAAGTGGCGCAGCGCAACAGGGTGGATTTGCCGGAGCCGGAAGGGCCGATGATGGCCACCACCTCCCCCTTTTCCACGCTGAGACTGATGTCCTTCAGCACGTGCAGGGTGGCATCGGCAAAGCTCTTTTTGACGTGGGTCAGTTCCATGATTTTCATGCCGCTGCCTCCTTATTGATAGTAGTTCAGCCGCTTCTCGATCCTGCCCATGGCGAAGTCCACCACGCCGTTGAACACGTAGTAGAACACGCCCGCCACCAGGAAGGGGGTGAAGCTGGTCTGGGAGTTGGCAATCTGCTTGCCGATGGTGAACATCTCCTGGTAGGACACAGTGAAGGCCATGGAGGTGTCCTTCACCAGCGTCACCACCTCGTTGGTGATGCTGGGCAGGATGCGCTTGATGACCTGGGGCAGGATGATGCGGACAAAGGTCTGGAGCCTGGTGTAGCCCAGCACCTCCGCTGCCTCGTACTGGCCCACAGGGATGGACTCGATGCCGCCGCGATAGATCTCGGCGAAATAGGCGGCATAGTTGATGGCAAAGGCCACTACCACGGGAATCAGCTTGTTCCGGGCCACCCCGGCGCCGAAGAGATAGTAGGGGCCGTATGTGACGGCCAGCAATTGCAGCATCAGGGGCGTGCCTCGGAGAATGGAGATCACAAACCGGGTCACGCCTGAGATGATGCGGTTTTTGCTCATGCGCAGCAGCGCCACCACCATGCCCAGGGGCAGGGAGAACAGCAGCGTCAGAAAGAAGATGGCGCAGGTCTTGCCCAGGCCCTCGGCCATTTTTACGATCATGGTCATCAATGTCATGTGCGTTCCTCACAAAGCAGGACAGCGCCTTCCGGGCAGCGCCGCGGCGTCACCCGGAAGGTGTTGTCGGTTTTCAGATGCAGCGTCCCTTACTTGTTGAGGAACACCAGGTTGTCGGGGCTGATGTCGGGATATTTGGCGGCGATTTCGGCATAGGTGCCGTTGCTCACCAGCTCCGCCACGGCGCTCTCGATGGCGTCGCACAGTGCTTTATCACCGCTGCGGAAGGCGATGCCATACTGCTCGGCGCCCAGGGCCTCGTTGATCACTGTGAAGCCGGGGTTATTCGCAGCGTAGGCGGCCGCCACAGGCAGGTCCACGAACACGGCGTCCACGCTGCCGCCGCCCAACTCGGTGAAGCAGCTTAAAAAGCTGTTGCAGATCATCAAATCGTCAAAGGAGGCGGCCAGCTCCGCCAGGTCGCCCATCAGCATGGCCTCGCCGGAGGTACCCAGCATGACGGCCACCCGCTTGCCCGCCAGGTCGGCGGAGGAGGTGATGTCGCTGCCCTCCTTCACCAGCAGCACCTGGGTGTTGTCGTAGTAGGGCTGGGAGATGATGTAGCCCGCTTCCTTCATGCTGTCCAGAATGGTCATGCCGGACCAGACGCAGTCGCACTCACCGGCGTCCAGCTGAATCAGCTTCTCATCCCAGTTGACAGCGAACACCTGGAGGTCCCAGCCCAGCAATTCACAGGCGGCGGCGCAGACCTCTACGTCAAAGCCGGTGTATTGCCCGTTGTCCCCCAGGTAGCTGAAGGGGGGATACTCCGGGTCAACGCCCATGGTGAAAGTCACCTTTTCATCGTCAGCGGAAGCAGCATTATTACTGCTGCCGCACCCAGCCAGGCAGCATACCATGGCAAGAGCCAGCACGAAAGCGAATACTTTTTTCATTATCGTAATCCTCCATTAACATCGCGGAATCTGTTGCTTCGATTTATTACGCTATTACTTTAACACTTTATCACGCTAATGTAAAGATGTGAATATGATGATTCAAGCCAAAATATAGGGCGTGGAATTGTGGAAGATAGACAAAAGGGAGCGACGGGCCTATGGCAAAAAAGTGGCGGCACAGCTCCCTTGGAAAGCGGGGCGGTAGATTTACGGCGAAAACGCGGCGGCGTAATCCCGGCGGCAAGAGGAAAAGGCAGCGCCGGCGGTTTACGCAGGCGCTGCCGTATCTTGTGCGAGATGGTCTATAAGCCGGGTTCTGTCTTGACAGTCATCTATCTAGGCGCACCGTTGCCGATGCGCTCCAGCCACCTCGGGGACGGCCGGGCCAGCCTGATGTCCCCATAGCGGTGTTGCTCCGGATAGAGTTTACAGCATCGGACTGTCTCCAGCCGACGGGTGAGCTCTTACCTCGCCTTTCCACCCTTACCCTGCCTTGCGGCAGGGCGGTATCTCTCTGTTGCACTTTTCCTGAAGTCGCCTTCGGCGGGCGTTACCCGTTATCCTTGCCCTGTGGAGCCCGGACTTTCCTCATGGGCCAGCTTTCGCTTGACCCCCGCGACTGTCCGACCAACTCGCGCCACACATTATAAATAAAATGGCGCTCCTTGTCAACGCGGGATTTTTCTTTCGTCCTCTCCCGCCCCGGATAGCACGATTTGCAAATAGAATGGCATTTCCTGTGATTGATTTGCAAATCATTCCCGGATATACTGGGGCATATGAGCCAGGGACGGCTCATACCATAGATGTTGTATTCCATTTTGTAGGAGGAAGAGATATGAACAAGCAAGACGTGGTAAAGAATTACCGCTTCCTGGCCATTATGCTGCTGGCCATGGTGCTGGGCTGCGTGGTGGGCTTCGTGGCACCGGCCTTTGCGGGCAGCATCGCCTTTTTGGGCAAAATCTTCATTAATATGATGTTCTGCGTGGTGGTGCCGCTGGTGTTTGCCTCCATCGCGGGGTCCGTGGCCAACATGGGCTCCCGCAAGCGGGCCGGTAAAATCTTAGGTACCACTGTGGCCACCTTCGTGGTCACCGGCGCCATCGCCGCCCTTATCATGTTCGTGCTGATGAAGGTTTTTCCCCCGGTGCTGACCGCGTGGGAGACCGTGCCCAGCGAGGAGATGGGCGACTACGCCTCCATCCCCGACATGATCGTCAACTTCTTCACCGTCAGCGACTTCACCGGTCTTTTGAGCCGCCGGGCCATGCTGCCCCTTATCGTATTCTCCCTGCTGTTCGGCTTCGCTGTGAATCTCAACGGCGGCGCGGAGACGGTGGTGGCCAAGTGGCTCACCGACTTGACCAACGTAATGCTGAAGTTCGTGAAGATCATCACCTACTACGCTCCCGTGGCCTTCTTCGCCATCTTTGCTGACCTGGTGGCCTCCTACGGCTCACAGATCACCGCCGCCTACGGCCGGGCCATGCTGGTGTATTATCCCCTGTGCCTGCTGTACGTGTTCACCGCCTTCCCCCTGTTCGCCCGTTTCGGCGGCGGCAAGGGCGCGGTGAAGACCATGTTCCGCCACATCGTAAAGCCCGCGGTGGTATCCCTGGGCACCTGCTCGTCTGTGGCCACCATCCCCACCAACCTGGAGGAGGCGGAGGCCACCGGCGTCAGCAAGGACGTGGCCGATATGGTGATCCCCCTGGGCGCCACCATGCACATGGACGGCTCCTGCTTCTCCTGCGTGCTGAAAATCGCCTTCGTGTGGGGCGTGTTCGGCCAGACGCTGACCTGGGATAAGCTGATTCCCATTATCCTGGTGGCGGTGCTGTCCAGCGTGGGCATGTCCGGCGTTCCCGGCGGCGGCTACATCGGCGAGTATATCATCTGCTCCATCTTCTTCCCCAACCAGATGGAGCTGGCCTTCCCCATCCTGGTGATGATCGGCAACCTGGTAGATCCCCCCGCCACCATGATCAACGCCTCCGGCGACTACGTGGTGAGCTATATCGTGTCCCGGTTTGTGGACGGCAAGGACTGGCTGCAAAAGAAGCTGGCCGCCGAGAAAACCGCGGCGTAACCTGAATAGACAACGCAAAAGCAGCGGGCGCAAGCCCGCTGCTTTTCATTATACTATAAGGTAATTACCGGCCCACGAAGCCCACCTTGCGGTAGACCTTGGAAAGGGTCTTGCTGGCAAGGTAGGACGCACGCTCCGCGCCGGTGCGGTACACGCTCTCCAGATACGCCTTGTCGGCCATGATGCGCTCTGACTCCTCCCGGATGGGCCGCAGCAGCTCCACCACCGCCTCGCCCACGGCGGGCTTGAACACGCCGTAGCCCTGACCGGCGAAATCCTGCTCCGCCTGGTCCATGGTTTTGCCGGTGGCGGCGCAGTAGATGGTCAGCAGATTGGAGATGCCGGGCTTGTTCTCCTTGTCGAACTTCACCGCCGTCTCGCAGTCGGTGACGGCGCGCTTGAACTTCTTCATGATGACCTCCGGGGCGTCCATCAGATTGACGCAGCCGTCGGGCAGGGATTTGCTCATTTTGGTGGTGGGGTCGTCCAGGCTCATGACACGGGCACCCATTTTGGGAATAAACGCCTCGGGCAGGGTGAAGGTGTCGCTGTACACGCCGTTGAACCGCTGGGCGATGTCACGGGTCAGCTCCACGTGCTGGCGCTGATCCTCCCCCACCGGCACCAGGTCGGCCTGGTACAGCAGAATGTCGGCGGCCATCAGCACCGGGTAGGTGAACAGGCCCGCCGTGATGTTGTCGGCGTGCTGCTGGGACTTCATCTTAAACTGGGTCATGCGGCTCAGCTCGCCGAACTGGGTGTAGCAGCCCAGCACCCACGCCAGCTCCGCGTGCTGGGGCACATGGGACTGGATGAACATGATGTTCTTCTCCGGGTCCAGGCCGCAGGCGATATACTGGGCCAGCTGGTTGACGCTGCGGCGGCGCAGCAGGGCCGGGTCCTGGCGCACGGTGATGGCGTGCATATCCACGATGCAGTACAGGCAATCGTACTCGTCCTGCAACGCCACCCAGTTCTTGATGGCGCCCATATAGGAACCCAGCGTCAGCTCGCCGGAGGGCTGAATACCGCTGAATATTCTCTTTTTTCTCTCATCCATAGTGAAGGCCTCACTTTCTCCCGCCGGGCCATGGGGCCCAAAACGGCATTTTTGCTATTCTACCATGTTTTCCACCCGATGACAAGGATAATCATTGACTTTTCGGCCCACATCACTATAATTATACTGTTATTTTATTGCATTTTCTCAGCAATACAGGAGGAACGACCATGGCTATGGATATGACGTATTTCAATGAGATGGAGGCCAAGATCCCCCACGGCAAGGTGCGCACCCGCTTTGCCCCCTCCCCCACCGGCTATATGCACGTGGGCAACCTGCGCACGGCGCTGTACACCTGGCTCATCGCCCGGGCCAATCAGGGCACCTTCATTCTCCGCATTGAGGACACCGACCAGGGCCGCCTGGTGGAGGGCGCCACGGACGTGATCTACCGCACCATGGCAGAGTGCGGCCTGAACCACGACGAGGGCCCCGACGTAGGCGGCCCCGTGGCCCCCTACATCCAGTCCCAGCGGCGGGACACCTACGGCAAGTACGCCCGGCTGCTGGTGGAAAAGGGCGGGGCCTACTACTGCTTCTGCGAGAAGGCGGAGTCGGAGGAGGACAGCGGCGAGTTTGACCGGGCCGATGACCCCTGCCGCAGCCTGTCCCCGGAGGAGGCCCAGCGCCGGGTGGACGCCGGGGAGCCCTACGTGATCCGCCAGCGCATCCCCCATGAGGGCACCACCACCTTCCACGACGCTATTTTCGGCGACATTACCGTGGAGAACAAGACGCTGGACGACCAGGTGCTGCTGAAACGGGACGGCCTGCCCACCTACAACTTCGCCAACGTGATCGACGACCACCTGATGGGCATTACCCACGTGGTGCGGGGCAGCGAATATCTCTCCTCCGCTCCCAAGTATAACCTGCTCTATGAGTCCTTCGGCTGGGAGATTCCCACCTACGTCCACTGCTCCCCTGTGATGCGGGACGCCCAGAACAAGATGAGCAAGCGCCACGGCGACCCCAGCTACGAGGATCTGAAGGAGCGGGGCTACCTCACCGAGGCCATTTTGAACTACGTGGCCCTGCTGGGCTGGAGCCCCCGGGGCCAGTATGCCGAGGAGGAGATCTTCTCCCTGGAAAAGCTGGCGGAGATCTTCGACATGACGGGCATCTCCAAGTCCCCCGCCATCTTCGACATCGCCAAGCTGGACCACTTCAACGCCGTCTATCTCCGGGCCATGACCCCTGAGGCCTTCGCCAAGGTGGCCGAGCCCTACATCCGCCAGAGCGTCAAGGGTGACTTTGACATGGCCGCCATTGCCGGGCTGCTCCAGGCCCGGTGCGAGAAGCTCACCGACATCCCTGAGAAGGTGGACTTTTTTGACGAGCTGCCGGAGTATGACGTGGAATTCTTCACCAACAAGAAGTCCAAGACCGACAGCGCCGTGTGTACCGCCATGCTGCAAGCCGCCATCCCCGCCCTGGAGGCCCTGACGCCCTGGAGCCAGGAGGCCATTCACGACGCGCTGGTGGGCCTGGCCGAATCCCTGGGGGTGAAGAACGCCACGCTGATGTGGCCCGTGCGCATCGCCGCCGCCGGTAAGCTGGTGACCCCCGGCGGTGCCGTGGAAATCTGCCAGATTCTGGGCAAGGACGAGACGCTGCGGCGGCTGCGGCTGGGGCTTTCCAAGCTGGAGGCGTGATGAAAGAACAATTTACCAAGCTGAGGCAGTTTTACCGGGGCGAATTGAGTTACCATCTGTTCATCGCCACGGTGGCTTTTTGCGTCATCATTGTGCTGACGTTTATTCTGGGCCTGTTGCGCCCCTCCATCGCCGCCAATGTCATGGAGTTTTTCGCCAACATGGTGAGGGACGCCGGGCTGGTAGACGACGACGGCTCTATCAGCACTGTGGCCATCTTTCTGAACAACATTCGCGCCTTTCTGGTAACGGCCTGCTACGGCTTTCTCCCCTTTTTGTTTTTGCCTGCCCTGAGTCTGGCCCTCAACGGCGCCATCCTGGGGCTGTTCGCCGCGTTCTACGTGAATAACGGCCAGTCCCTACTGGTGTATCTCATGGGCATCCTGCCCCACGGCGTCTTTGAGCTGCCGGCGCTGGTGCTGGCCATGAGCTGCGGCCTGTATCTCTGCCGCATCATCACCGACTACGTCCGCTTCAACCGCAAGGGCACCGTGAAGCCCGCCCTGGCCAACATCGCCCGGGTGATGGTGCTGAACGTGCTGCCGCTGACGGCCATTGCGGCGGTGATCGAGGCAAACGTAACGCCCTTGATTCTGGCCCATTTTATGGGCTAAAACGGCTATTAGCGCCGAAATTTCGGAAAAGGAGGTATGCGCGATGCACGAGCGCGCCAACGGAATACCCGCATTGTTCGGCAGTATGGTTTTCACGGAGGACAAGATGCGACAGCGACTCAGCGCAGCCGCCTTTGATGCCTGGCAGGAGTGCCTCCGCCAGGGCCGGTCGCTGGACAAGCACCTGGCGGTGGAGATCGCCGGGGCCATGAAGGACTGGGCCATTGAGATGGGGGCCACCCATTACACCCACTGGTTCCAGCCCATGACCGGCTTTACCGCTGAGAAACACGAAAGCTTTATCGTGCCCGACGGACACGGCGGCATACTCATGGAGCTGTCCGCCAAGGAGCTGACCCGGGGCGAGGCCGACGCCTCCTCCTTCCCCTCCGGCGGTCTGCGGGCCACCTTTGAGGCCAGGGGCTACACCGCCTGGGACCCCAGCAGCTACGCCTTTATCAAGGACAGCACCCTGTATATTCCCACCATTTTCTGCTCTTACAGCGGCGAGACCCTGGATAAAAAGACGCCGCTGCTGCGGTCCATGGCGGTGCTGGATCACCAGTGTATCCGGATTCTGCGCCTGTTCGGCAACAAGTCGGTGCAGCACGTCACCGCCCAGGTGGGCGCAGAGCAGGAGTATTTCCTCATCGACAAAACGCACTATCGGCAGCGTGAAGATCTGATGCTGTGCGGCAGGACACTGTTCGGCGCCATCCCCCCCAAGGGCCAGGAGCTGGACGACCATTACTACGGCGCCATTAAGCCACGGGTGGCGGCATTTATGCACGAGCTGGATCGGGAGCTGTGGCAGGTGGGCGTGCTGGCCAAGACGGAGCACAACGAGGCCGCCCCCTCCCAGCACGAGCTGGCCCCGGTGTACTCCGACGCCAACGCCGCCTGCGACCACAACCAGCTCACCATGGAGCTGCTGAAAAAAGTGGCCGACCGCCATGACCTGGTGTGCCTGCTCCACGAAAAGCCCTTTGCCGGCGTCAACGGCAGCGGCAAGCACAACAACTGGTCCATCTGCACCGATACCGGTGAAAACCTGTTGAAGCCCGGCAAGACCCCAAGCCAGAACGCCCAGTTCCTGCTGTTTCTGGCCGCCTTTTTGCAGGGCGCCGACGAGTACCAGGAGCTGCTGCGCTGCTGCGTGGCCTACCCCGGCAACGACTTCCGTCTGGGCGGCAATGAGGCCCCTCCGGCGGTGGTGTCGGTGTTTCTGGGCGATGAATTGACCGCCATTCTCCACGCCATCATCACCGGCGAGGAGTATGTGGACGTGACCAAGCGGAAGCTGGAAATCGGCGTGGATCTGCTGCCCGAGATTCCCCAGGACACCACCGACCGCAACCGTACCTCCCCCCTGGCCTTTACCGGCAACAAGTTCGAGTTCCGCATGTGCGGCGCCAGCCAGTCCATCGCCAGCCCCACGGTGGTGCTGAACACCATGGTGGCCGATGCCCTGTGTCAGTTCGCCGACACGCTGGAAAAGGCCGACGACTTCCCCACCGCCCTGCGCGAATTACTGCGACACAGTTTTACAGCGCATCAGCGCATCATCTTTAACGGCAATGGCTACGGCAAGGAATGGCTTCAGGAGGCCCAGCGCCGGGGACTTGCCAACCTGCGGGACAGCGTGGACGCCCTGCCCGCCTACACCAATCCCAAAAATGTGGCTCTCTTTACCCGCCACGGCATCCTCACCCAGGCGGAGATGGCCGCCCGGTGCGAAATCCACCTGGAAAACTACTGCAAGGTGACGGCCATTGAGGCGCGGACGCTGCTGGATATGGCCCGACGCCACATTCTACCCGCCGTCAGCCGGTACACCGACTATCTGGCCCAGGCTGTGTTCCACAAGAGCGGCTGCGGCGTCGCCGCCGGGGCCCGGATGGAACAGGCCACGCTGCGAAAGCTGAGCCTCCTCAACGACAAGCTGTACAACCTGTGCGAGGTCATCGACCTGCATCTCCGCAAGGCGCCCCCCGCTGAGGGCGATCTGCGCACAGCGGAATACTATCGGGACCACGTGGCCGTCGTCGTCAGCCAGGCCGGGGAGCTCATCAACCAGATGGAGGCCCTCACCGACGCCGCCTTCTGGCCCTACCCCACCTATGCGGAGATTCTATTCTCGGTGTAATGCCCGGACAAATTGAAACGCACCGCGGAAGCGGTGCGTTTTGCTTTTATTTAACTGTTTTTCGCTTACACTGGACGAAATGCACCGCCATGGTGACCATGAACACGATGCTCAGATAGCCGAAAATGGGGAACACCACGCCGATGATGTCCGCAAAACCAAACAGGCTGCCGCCCCACACCACCAGAGCCATCGCCGCCAGGAAGAGGCGGTTATGCCGGGCCACCACCGGAATGCGCTGGTTCAGATGGGTCACCAGGGCCACCAGGGAGGCCAGGGAGTTGCAGAACATGCCCAGGAACAGCAGCACGCCGTACACGCCGCCCAGCACCGGGCTCAACGCGCTGGCCACCGCCACCATGGGCAGCTGGGTCTGGGCGGCGGGGAGATAGGACGCTACGGAGGTCAAAATGGCCCCCGCCACGATGGTCAGGCCCAGGCCGGACAGGGCCATGCCCAGCCAGATGGTGCTGTTTTTGCGGATCATGGGCCCCACCGGCAGCATGATGCCGATGCCGCCCAGCAGATTGTAGGCCACGAAGGTCAGCGACGCCACCCACCAGGTGGGCATCAGGGCGTTGTCGCTGGTTTTCACAATGTGGAGAATGTTGCCAGTGTCAAACCGTCCCCAGGCGGCAACGGCAAACAGCAGCGTGGCCACCACCAGCACAGGGATCAAGGCCGTGAAGGCGTTCACCATGCCGGTGACGCCGAAGAGGGCCATCACGCACACCACCAGCGTAAACACGGCGCTGCCCAGCCAGGCAGGTACGCCGAAAAGCTGCTGCCCCAGGGCACCCACCCCGGCGGACATGACCACCACCACGCCGAAGAGGAACAGCGCCGTCACCGCCCCGGACAGCTTACGCAGCCACGCCCAGCCCTCCCAGGGCACCATCAGCCTGTCCAACTCCCGGATGCCGGTCATGCGGTTCAGGCGCATGAGAATGATGCCAAACAGCACAAACAGCCCTGCCGCCAGCGCAAAGCCCACATAGCCCCACACGCCAAAGGCACCGAAAAACTGCCACAGCTCCTGGCCGGACACAAAGCCCGCGCCAAGGAAGCAACCGATATAGGTAAAGGCCAAACGAACCGGCCCCATCTCTTTCATAGGGAAACACCTCGCTTTTCCGTCTTATTGTAGGGGATTTTGCCGCCGCCGTCAAGGTCTGTACCCTTCGGGGCGCAATCTCGCATTGACGCGGCGTCGCCGCTGGGCTATAATATAACGGATAGTGAGAAATACAGTAGCCGTTTAAGGAGGGCTGCACAATGATTAATTCCATCGACGGCATGATCGAGGCCGCCAAAAGCGAACCCAACAGCGTGGTGTCCGTGGCCGCCGCCCACGACGTTGCCGTCATCGAGGCTGTGGTGAAAGCAAAGCGGGAGAACATCGTCACCCCTATTCTGGTGGGCCGCAAGGACGGCATCCGCAACCTGCTGGAGGATATGGGCGAGGACTCCGACGATTATGAGATCATCCCCGCCGGGGACGAGAAGGACTGCGCCGCCAAGGCGGTGGAGGTCTGCTCCCAGGGCCGGGCCGACATGCTGATGAAGGGCATCGTCAACACCGCCGACCTGCTGCGGGCCGTGCTGAAGCGGGAGGCCAACCTGCGCACAGAGCGCCGCATCAGCCACTGTATGTTCTACGAGATGCCCGCTGTGGACCGGATGCTGGTGATGACCGACGGGGCGGTGAACACCTTCCCCGACCTGGAGACTAAGGCCCACATTCTGGAGAACGCCGCCATGTGCCTCCAGGCCCTGGGCTACCCCTCCATCATTGCCGCCTGCATCTGCGGCGCGGAGCAGATCAACCCCAAGGTGCGGGACACCGTGGAGGCCGATCTCCTGTCCAAGATGACAGACCGCTGGGAGCCCTATAACATGACGGTGTTCGGCCCTGCGGCGCTGGATCTGGCTGTCAGCGAGGACGCCTGCCGACACAAGCACTACACCGCCCCCGGCGGCGGACGGGCCGACATCCTCTTCGTGCCCGACTACCAGGTGGGCAACGGCATCGGCAAATCCGCCACGCTGTTCGGCGGCGCACGCAACGCCGGCATCATCCTGGGTGCCAAGGTGCCCATCATCCTGGTATCCCGGTCTGACAACGCCTTTGCCAAGCATGCCTCCATCGCTCTGGGCAGCGTGCTGAGCCGCCGTATGAACATCTTCTGATTCGATAATTATACCCAATGCGGCGGCTATGCGCCAAAATCAGACCATAAAAATCCATTTGATTTAGAAATTTTTACACTTGCAAACCTCTGGGCCGGGGCCTATAATGATTTCCATATTTTATATAAAAGAGGTGCTGACGCATGAGCAAGGTTTACGTTCCCGCAGGATATCAGGCGCCGCTGAACACCTATGAGATGCAGCGTGCCATCGAGTTCATCAAGAGCAATTTCCAGGTCAACCTGGGCCAGGCGCTGAATCTGCGCCGGGTATCCGCCCCCCTCTTTGTGGATGAGAATTCCGGCTTGAACGATAATCTGAACGGCGTGGAGCGCCCTGTCTCCTTCGATATTCCCGACGTGGGCGTCAACGGCCAGGTGGTGCACTCTCTGGCCAAGTGGAAGCGCCTGGCCCTGAAGCGGTACGGCTTCAAGGAGGGCAAGGGGCTGTTCACCGATATGGACGCCATCCGCCGGGACGAGGAGGTGGACAACACCCACTCCATCTACGTGGATCAGTGGGACTGGGAGAAGGTCATCAGCCGGGAGGATCGGACGGAGTATTACCTGCGCCAGACGGTGCGAGCCATCGTGGCCGCCATCTGCGAGACCAACGACGCCCTGCAAATCGCCTTCCCCTCCCTGCACACCAAGCTGGATCGGGAGGTGTACTTCGTATCCACCCAGGAGCTGGAGGACCGCTGGCCCGACCTGACCCCCAAACAGCGGGAGGACGCCATCTGCCGGGAACACCACACCGTGTTCCTCATGCAGATCGGCGGCGCGCTGAAGCGCTCCGGCAAGCCCCACGACGGCCGGGCCCCCGACTACGACGACTGGGCGCTGAACGGCGACATCCTGTTCTGGAATCCGGTGCTGGAGCGCAGCTTTGAAATCTCCTCCATGGGCATCCGGGTGGACGAGGCCTCCATGGACAGCCAGCTCCGCATCCGGGGCTGCGACGACCGTCGCGCCCTGCCCTTCCACAAGATGCTGCTCTCCGGGGAGCTGCCCCTCACCATCGGCGGCGGCATCGGCCAGAGCCGCCTGTGCATGCTGATGATCGGCACCTGCCACATCGGCGAGGTGCAGGTGAGCCTGTGGGATCAGAACACCGTGGACACCTGCGAAAAGGCAGGCGTTATGCTGCTGTAATACATTTGCAATATACTAGTGCCGGTGGGTACGATTTTCGTACCCACCGGCACTTTTTTGCAAAATTGTTATTCTTTCTCCGCCAGCTTCATCACCCGCAGATAGCTCAACAGCGCCAGCAACCCGGCGATGGCTGTGAAGAGCAGGGCCAGCACGGCGTGATCCATCCTGCGGCCCAGCACCACTACCAGAACCGTCAGGCCCATGACCACGAACATATTGGGCAGCAGGTACAGCGCCACCGCCGTGCCCTGCTTGATAACCTCAATCTCGTTGCCCCAGTCCAGCTTGCGGAACCGGACGCCGCACACGCAGCCCCAGGCGGTGGAGAAGGCGCACAGCGCCAGCCCCAGCAGCAGATACAGCGCCGTATGCACCGCACTGACATGGGCCGACAGGCACAGGCACAATGTGGCAAAGGCCATGAAGGGCACCGTCAGCGCCATATTGAACAGCATTTTGCCCCGATACACCGTCTGCATGGACAGGGGCAGACTCTGCAAAATCCAGAAGTTTTTGCCCTCCAGCGACGGCGAGCAGGCAGTGGTGGCCATCATGCCGATGAGGAAATAGACGATAAAAGGAATGGCGGGATGCAGGATGGCCGGGTCGAAGGGGGCGTTGTTGGTGACCAGGGCCACCAGCTTGTCGAAGCCAATGACCAGCGTGGCCACGCCCAGCAGCGCCGCCAGCACCTCGCCCATGGCGCCGTTCACCATATAGTTGGTGGAGCCCAGCAGACGGCGAAGCTCCTTCCAGGCGATGGCCACCTCGGCGCTGCGTCGGTGCTGTGCCTTCATGCGAAACCGTTTCCCGGCGGCGTGGGATTGGAGGGCGGAATTGATGTTGCGGTAGGCGCCGCCCACGATCCAGAACACCAGGGCCAACAGCGCGGCGCTGGCAGAGAGCAGCAGCGGCCCGCCCAGCCAGTTCTCCCCCGTCACGGCGCCGGTGAACCAGGCCGCCGGCGGATAGGTGGATATAGCGCCATCCAACGCCTCCGCTGCCTGGATGAGCACTGCGTCCACGGCGTCATCCCGGAAAACGTCCTCGATGATAAACCGCAGCGAGAAGCAAAACAGCACAAAGGCAAAGGTAAGCACCGTTTGGACTATGTTGGTCTTGCGAAAACCGGCGCTGATGCGGGCAATGAGGAAGCCCACAAAGGACGCCGCCACCATGGGGATGACGGGCAGCGCCAGCGTCAGCACCACCCACACCGGGTAGACCCACACCCCCGCCCGGGCATAGAGGCCGTAACCCACCAGCATGGGCAGCGACAGGCTAAGATACCAGGGCAACAGACGCACATACATCAGCAGAAATTTGCTGAGGGCCACCGTCCGGGCGCTAAAGGGCAGGGACATCACCAGGTCGTACTCCCGGAAACCGAAGAGATAGCCATTGGTGCGGAAAAGCGTCATAATAAACGCCAGGGCGCTGACCGTCAGCGCGCACACACCCGGCACCACGTCCTGAAAGCCGATCTCGCCGTAGCCGAAGGCCATGGCGCCGCTGTAAAACACCAGCATGGCGTACAGTACCGCCAGGCCCACCCAGCCCATCACGATTTTCCGCCGCAGCTTACCGTCGGCGGTGTGGCGATACACGTTCCAGCGGCCGGAGGCCCGGCGCATGGTGCGCAGCAGCAGAAGGCTACCTTTCATCGCCGTCCACCTCCAGGAAGGCCTCCTCTAAGGAGTGGCCCTCGGTCAGCTCGGCCATGGAGCCGGCGGCGATAAGGCGGCCGTGCTTGATGATGGCCACCTTGTTGCACAGCTTCTCCGCCACGTCCAGCACATGGGTGGAGAAGAATATGGCCGTGCCCCGGTCGCACATTTGGTGCATGATCTCCTTCAGGGTAAAGGTCGCCTTGGGGTCCAGGCCCACAAAGGGCTCATCCAGCACCAGCAGGCGGGGCTCGTGGATCAGCGCGGAGATGATGGCCAGCTTCTGCTTCATGCCGTGGGAATAGGAACTGATGAGATTGCCCAGGTCGGCGGTCATCTCAAATTGGTCGGCATAGCGGCGGATGCGCTCCTCCCGCTCCCGCCCGCCGATGGCGAATACGTCCGCGATAAAGTTGAGGTATTGGATGCCGGTGAGATTTTCATACAGGTCGGGGTTATCGGGGATGTAGGCGGTGATCTGCTTGCAGGCCAGGGGCTCCCTTTTGGCGGAGTGGCCGCCGATGAAAATCTCCCCCTCCTTGAAGTCCAGCACGCCCACCACCGCCCGGATGGTGGTGGATTTACCGGCGCCGTTATGGCCGATGAAGCCGTAGATATCGCCGGGCATCACCTGGAGGGAAAGGTCGTCCACAGCCTTCTTGCCCCCGCCGTAGGACTTGGAAAAATGGCGGATCTCCAGCATGGGTTTGTCTTGCATATCCTGTCTCTCCTCTCTAAAGGCACCGTTATGGCGCCATCGTTACCGTGAGTATACCCCCGAAGCAACCCTTTGTCCAGCAACTTATGGTTGCACCGACGTAAATATGCGCAACCCTGTGTTGACACAGGCCAAAGCCCCGCCGGGAGGGCGGGGCTTTGGTTTTTCCGCTATTCGGTTTTGCTCTGATCGTCAGGCTTTTCGCTCTGGCTGCCACGGTTCAGGTTGTCGATTTCCTCGAAGCTGCCGCCGCCCTCGGTGTCGTTTTTAGCCCGCAGCTTGCCTTGACCGGCCAGGCGCAGGAAGGCGTCCACCACGTCGGGGGTCAGCTGGGTGCCGGAGGCACCACGGATGATCTCCACCACCTTGTCGAAGTTCATGCGGGGGCGGTAGGGACGGTTGGAATACATGGCGTCGAAGGTGTCGGCCACGGCGATGATCTGGGCCACCCGAGGGATTTCATCCTGCTTGAGGCCCCGGGGATAGCCCCTGCCGTCAGGCCGCTCATGGTGGGCACCGGCGCCGATGGCCAGCTCCGGCATGATGCTGATGTCCTTGAGCACGTTGTAGCCCAGCTGGGCGTGGGACTGGATGATGTGATACTCCTCGTCCGTCAGCTTGCCGGGCTTATTCAGCACCTCCTCGGGGATGCCGATTTTACCGATGTCATGGAGCAGAGCGATGTTGTAATACTTCTCCACCGTCTCCTCATCGTAGCCCAGCTCACGGGTGAGCATGGCGGTATAGTGTGCCACACGGATGGAGTGACCGTTGGTATACTTGTCCTTCATATCGATGGTCTTGGCGAAAGCCTCGGTCATCTCCTTGATGAAGGCCCGGTTCTCCTTCTGCTTCTGTTCCAAAAGGCGGGTCTTGCGGCGGGTGTAAAGCAGCACCACGGCGGCGATGGCCGCCATGCCCAGCAGCGTGCGGCCCAGGCGATACCAAAAGTGCTCCCGCAGCTCCATCTGCTTGACGATGGTCACCGATGCCTCGCTGTCCGCCAGGCCGGTCTGGCCCTGGAGGCGCATGACGAAGCGGTAGGTGCCGCCGGGGAGATTGGTGTAGTCAATGGGCGTCATAGCGCTTCGATTGACAGCGGTGTACTGGCTGTCCAGCCCCTCCAGGCAATAGGTGATCTGGGGATCCAACAGCGAGTAGGTGTACACGTAGCCGTATACCGTCAGTTTGTCGTCGCCGGCGGGCACGTTGATGACGCCGTTTTCATCGGCATAGATATACTGCCCGCCCACGCTGACGTAGGGCACCGCCATTTTGGTGCGCCCGTCCACGTCAAAAGGCGTCTCGATGTTCACCCGGGCCACGCCGGTGGTGCCGGCGATATACAGCTCGCCCTCCGCCGTCAGGTCGCTGTAGGAGTTGGCGGTGGTGATGACGGAGCAGCCGTTGTTGCGGCCATAATAGGTGGGATGAATGTCGCCGTTTGCCAGCATCTCGGCGGCATCCACCACGTAGATGCCGTTACTGCTCAGCACCCAGATCTGGCCGCGGCTGTTTTCATAGAGGTCAAAGTTGTTGGAATAGGGGAAGCGGTTCACCGTGTTAACGGTGCCGTCGGCAGTCATGTAGGCCAGGGAATTGCTGGTGACAATCCAGCTCACATCCCGGGTGCGATCGGGCTTGATTCGCATGACGATATCGGAGGTAAGCCCATCGTCCGTGCCGATATGGCGGGCCTTTCCACCGTCAGAGAGAACATAGATGCCGTCGCCGTCGGAGCCCAGCAGCATCTCCCCCGCCGCCGTCTCCGCCACGGTGAGAATCTCCGTGTTGATAATGCCGCTCTCCTCGCCGTACACCGCCGTCACCGCATCGCCCTCGATGATGGCCACGCCGCCGCGGCAGGCCGCCATGATGGCGCCGTTTTGCCGCTCATACACGGCGCGGATGCGGTCGGAGGGCAGGCCGTCGGCACTGGTGAAGCAGACCGCCTCATGGCCGTCATAGCGCACCAGACCCCGCTTGCTGTACGTGGAGAACCACACGTTGCCCCGGCTGTCGGAAATGACGGAGCGGATGCGGCACTGGGACAGCAGCGCCAGCAAATCCGTCTCTTCCAGATCCTGGCCGGAGGCGGTACGGGCGCCGTCGATGGGCACGGCGGTCACCTCGCCGTTCGCGGCAAGGGCCAGGGGGCCGGTGTCGGTGCCGATAAAGAGCAAATCGCCGTAGCGGCAGGTGGAGTTCACCACCGCCGCAGGCAGGTCGAACCGGGCGAACAGATCCATAAACTGGTTGGGCACGATCTTCATCACGCCCTGGCGGGAGGAGGTGAACCAGAGATTGCCCTCATAGTCCACCATCATGTGGTCAATGGAGTTGTCCATGGGCAGGTTTTCCAGCAGGTGGAAGCCGTCCTCCGTCACCACGCCGATGCCGTTGTCGGCGCAGACCCACAGCATGCCATTGACGAGGCACATATCGTTGACGTGCTCCAAGGGGGACACATCAATGCGCCTTTCGCCGTGGAAGCCGGACTTGATGTCGCCGTAATAAATGACGGACTGGTCGGTGCCCAGGTAGACATAGCCCTGATGGTCCGGGTCAGGCAGCAGGGACATAATCGCCTCGTCACGGCCCTGGAAGGTGCCCAGCACCTCACCGCCCTTGATGGTGTAAACGGTGTTGCTCAGGCCCACGCCGTAAATCACGTCGTTGCGGCTGAGGGCCACCTCCCGCAGATATTCCACACGGATCAGCGGATCCTCAATCTGCCGCAGCACCATGTCCTCCCCCACCATGGCCATGCCCTCGGTGGTGGCGATGTACACGGTGCCGGTGGAGTCCTCCACGATGGAGCGGACAGAGTTGGACAGCAGACCGTCGGAACGGGTGTAGGTACGGATCTCGCCCCTGTCCATCACCGCCACGCCGCTGTCGTTGGTGCCGATCCACAGCCGCTCACGGCTGTCCATATACAGGCTCACCACGCTGGCGATACCGGCGGTAGAGTCCACCCGCTCGAAGTTCAGGCCATCGTAGCGGATGAGGCCGCTGTAACTGCCGATCCAGATGAAGCCCTCCGCCGTCTCCACGATGTCGTTGGCCTCGGAGGTGGGCAGGCCGCTGGTGTTGTCGTACAGCACGGCATCATAGCCGTCGTTCTCCGCCAGCAGATCCTCGGTCAGCGCGGCGATGCGGTGCAGGGCCTGATCGTCAGCCGCAGCAGCATTGCGGGGCAGCACCGAGGCCAACACCAACGCCCCCAGCACCGCGCAGCAATAGCGTTTTATCCAATTCGCAGTAAAAAAAAGTCTCATAGGTGCGATTCCTCTCTATCCGCCCGACAGAGGCGAAAAAACGGCACAAGCCACCGATTATCAATTAGCGCTTTATTCTACACTCATTCCACAGAAAAAGCAACTGCCGCGGCACATATTATCGGTATTTCATTTTTTATAACGGAATTGCCTTGCAATAGGGAACACAATGGGATATACTGTGGAAAAATGTTGGAGAAAAGAGGGGAATTGCCGTGTATTGGGACGCTGATATTGACGAGATGACCGCGCAGGAGCTGGCGGAATACCTGGTCTTTTTAGAGGAGCGCCGGGCCGAGATGGACGAAAACGAACCCGCCGACGAGGACAGCGACGCTTTTGCCGACTGGGCAGAGCGCCATGAAGAGCTGGAGGATCTGTACGACGAAGCCCTGGAGCGGTTGGAGCTGCTGCGGCGGTAAACAATTCTTCGCAAAGGAAAAGGGACTGTTTCTGCGGAAACAGTCCCTTTTTAATGATTTATTTACCACCTTGCGGCGGCAGAAACAGAGGTGACAGAGCGAAGAAAATGAGGCCCAGGCCCACGTTGATCCCGGCGGCGATGATGGCGGCGGCGGTGACGTGATGCAGCACGATGCCCAGCACCATGATGCCCGCGTTGGGGATCAGGCCGAAGTAGACGAACATAATCATCACCACCTGGCGCATCGTCTTATCCATGGACGAGGGCAGGGACACACTGATGAAGGTGCCCACCGTGGAGGAGAAGAAGTCCACCGATACGGCAAAGGCCGTCCAGGCCAGCATCTGCCAGGGCTGGGCCTTCATCACGATGCCGCCCACCACCATGGCCGGCAGCACGTCCAGGGCGCAGCAGGCCGCGCCGCCCAGCAGCGAGTACCACAGCTTGGTGCTGGTCTGCTCCGGCACCAGGCGGAAATAGTCGTTTTCCACGTCCTCGGGCAGCGGGTCGCCCAGGGCCCGGAAGAAAGCGCAAGCCGACAGCACCAGCGCCACCGGCAGGATGCTGTACGCATCCAGCGCCATGCGGCAGAATACCGCCACGGCGATGGCCGCCGCCAGGTACGTCTCGGTGGTCTTGGTCAGAAAGCCCAGATGGGCGAAGCGGAAACGGTTATACATGGTCTTGAAGAAGAACACGTTGGCACCCCAACCGTGGTTGAGGCCGTCCCGGCGCAGCCGGTCGCTGCGGTCCTTTTTCCGCCGCAGCATCACCCGGGAGGGCTGCTCGGCCTGAAGACGGGCCATGCGCTCCGCCGTCTCCTCCGACTGGGCCATGGCGTCCTCGTAGAAGTCCACGTTCAGATGCATCGACAGGGCCATCAGCCCCACGCAGCCCAGGGCCGTGGCCACAAGGCAAACCAGCGCCGCCCACAGGGGGCCTTCGGCGGCGAAGATAGCCACGCCCTTCAGCCAGCCCCACAGGGGGATGAACCGGGTCCAGGGGGCGCAGAACAGCTTGGCCGCCGCAGCCGCCGGGGCAAGGCCCGAGGACTGCCAGAAGGCCAGATAACCCGCCAGCACCACCGCCAGCGCGGCGATGAGAATGCGGCGCAGATTGGCCTTCAGCCTTTCATGGGACGAGCACAGCAGATACAGCAGCACCTGGGTCAGCTTGGCGGTGAAGATCGTGGCGAACCAGGTGAGGATGATGCTCAATGCCGCCGCTGTGGAAAGGCCCAGATTCAGCGTCAGGTTGGGCAGCTGGAACAGCAGATACACGCTGCCCAGCAGCGCCATGCCCAGCTGGGTCATCAGCCGAAACAGCAGCACCGACTGGGGCCGCATGGGAGAGGCGAACAGCAGCGTCACATCTGCGGGGAGGAAGATTTTGCTGCCGTTCTTGTCGGCCCCGGCGATCTCAATGACGAACACCACCAGAATCACCGCCCCGGCGATCAGCTCCACCAGCTGATGGCGGTCAATGCCCAGGGTTTCCTCCATGGTGGCGCCGTCGGTATATTCCTCCAGCTCCGGCGGCAGCTCTATATCATCCACCATCTCCGTCTGGGCGTCCATGGCGTCCTGGGCATCCTTCAAGTCGCTGATTTTCGCGGCGCCAAAGCCGATGGCGGCACCGACGACGATGCACACCAGCAGGAACACCGCCACCCAGGTTTTCAGCACCTTGCGGATCTGGTTGACGAAGGAGTGAAAAGCATAGTAGAAAAACAGCTTCATTCCGCCGCCTCCCCGGTCATATGGCTGCGCTCCACGCCCTCGGTGACGTCGAAGAAGAGCTGCTCCAGCGTGCGACCGTCCTGCGCCAGCTCCTGGCGCCGTATATTGGCCCGGATGGTGCCGCCCTGCATGATGAGGGTGCGGTCCCACAGCATATCCACGCTGTCGATGATGTGGGTGCTGACCAGCAGCGTCCGCCCCTCCTGCCGCATCTCCTCAATGGCGGATTTCAGCTCCTTGATGGCGTGGGGATCCAGGCCGATCATGGGCTCATCCAGCAGCAGCACCTGGGGCTGGGGCAGCAGGCCCAGGCACAGGTTCAGCTTCTGCTGCATGCCCTTGCTCAGCTCATCGCCGAACTTTTTCCGCTTGTCCGCCAGCTCGAACCGCTCCAGCAGCGCGTCAATGCGGCCCTTGTAATTCTCCAGGCGATAGGCCCGGGCCAGAAATTCCATGTGCTCCGCCACCGTCAGGTTGGGGTACAGGGAGGGTAGCTCCGGGATGTAGCCCAGAATCCGCCGGGCGCGAACAGACTTGTTGGGAATGTCGTCTACGGTGATCTCGCCCTTATACCGCAAAAAGCCGATGATGGCCTTCATAATGGTGCTCTTGCCGGCACCGTTGGGGCCCAGCAGCACAGTGACGCTGCCGTCGTCCAGGGTAAAGCTGACATCGTTTGCTGCCAGCACTTTGCCGTAATTCTTGGTCACGTGAGATACATTCAGCATAGTGTGTCTCTCCTTTCATGCGGGGGTATGGTAGCATAAATGGAGGGAATTGTAAAGCAACCTTGCGTTGCCCTCCCGCCTTTTTTGTCAACTTCCGGTTGTCACAGGGCCATATAGGGAGTGATGCGCCACTCGCCGCCGGGCCGCTGCACCCGTGGGCAGCACAGGGCGTACAGGTCTGTATAGCGGACCTCCTGCCCCAGCAGCGTCTCCGCCTCGGGGCCCAGGGCCGCCACGTCCGCCGCCTTGGTCAGCACCGGGACGCCGGAATCACGCAGCTTTCGCAGGTGGCGCCGCCCGGCGTCGTTGGCCGCCAGTACCCGGAGATAGGGCACCCGCTCCGGCGTGGACGCCACACCCAGCCAGCAGCGCAGTATCATCCGCCGCAGCCGGGCGGTGGGATAGCGGCGAGTCTTGACCGCCTCCAGCAGCTCGTGCAAAGAGGTGGCTTCTCCCACAGCCCGGTACAGCCGCCGGTACAGCCCTTCTCCCCCGCTGTCAAAGGCGGCAAAGTCCGCCTCCGCCATCCGACGCAGGCGATCCAGCACAGCCCGCTCTGCATTGGTTATGTCAACCGGAAATGTGCTTTCTTCCCTTTCCCTGTGCAGTATCTCCGACGCGTGGGGCGGTATAAAGGTAAAGGCCTTGTCATCGCCGTTTAATAAAAGATTACGTATATAGGATGCCGACGCGATGCCGTCCACCGGCTCGCCGTCATGGGCCGGGCCTATGCGGGGAATGACGATTGGTGTTATGTCAACTCCTTCGGCTGCCGCTGCCTTCAGGTATTCCACGGCCAAAATATCGTTGGGACAGCGCAAAAGGCCCGGTGTCACGCCCAGGGTCTCCGCCGCCTGCTGGCGGGCCGCAGCGTAGGGCGTGCCGTCCGCCATGCGCTCCGTCACCTGCCGGGGGAAATCCGCCGCTCCTGTGATGGCTGCCGCCTTTTCCAGCGCCGCCGTGTCGCCGCTCTCGCTGCCGAAGGCGATGGCGTCGCAGCCCGCCATAGCCAGCACCGACACGCCGCCCCGGGCGAAGCGTTCTGCCGTGTCGGTGGCCCAGGGGGTGGGCAGCTCCAGCACCAGATCCGCCCCGCCCCGTACGGCCATTTCCGCCCGGGCCAGCTTGGACACAATGGCCGGCTCGCCCCGCTGAACGAAATTGCCGGACATGGCGCACACGATAGTTTCCGCCCCCCGGCTGCGCACCGCCGACAGCAGTGCTGCATGCCCATTGTGAAACGGATTGCATTCGCAGACGATACCACACACCGACATAGTCGTCCCCCCCTTGTTTTTCATCCTATTTTAACGGATAAACGCCCGATTTGCAACTTGACATTGGGCAACACCCATTTTAATATAGGGGCTGATATGAAATCGGGGAGGAACTTCCAGTGAAAATTGCGCTATTTTATGCCATGCCCTCGGAAATCGCCAGCCTTGTAGGGGACGCCGCCCCTATGGACGAGGTGGCCGGGGTCAAATTCTACCACATCCGCCATGACCTCATCGCCTGCTGCGGCGGCGTGGGCAAGGTGAACGCCGCCATGGCCGCCCAGCTCTGCATCGACCGCTTCCACCCCGACCTGATCCTCAACGCCGGTGTGGCGGGCTGCTTTGAGGAGGTGCCCATCGGCACGCTGGTGCTGGCGGAGGGCTTTATGCAGCACGATTTTGACACCAGTGCCGTGGACGGTCCCGACGCTCTGGGGCTGATCGCCACTGTCAACCGCAAGGTGCTACCCACCGCCTACCAGGAGAAGGCCCGGGCCGCCATGGAGGCCGCCGGGCTCGAATATCGCACCGGTCTGGTGGCCACCGGCGACTGGTTCGCCGTGCCGGGTCAGCGGGTGGACTTTATCCGGGACAACTTCCACCCCCTGCTGTGCGAAATGGAGGGCTGCGCCGTGGCCCAGGTGTGCTACCGCAACGGCGTGAAGTGTATGGCCATCAAGTCGGTGTCCGACTGTCTGGTGGTGAAGCAGGATTATTTCTTCAATTTCCCCACCGCCATGGCACAGCTCAATGAGGCCGTCATGGCCTTCCTGGATCATCTGGAGGTGTAATCATGGAGCGCATAGCCAGCTTTACCGTTAATCACGACGTCCTCGTGCCGGGGCTGTACCTCAGCCGCCGGGACGGCAGCGTCACCACCTTTGACCTGCGGTTTAAGAAGCCCAATACCGGCGATCTGCTGACCAACGCCCAGATGCACTCGGTGGAGCATCTCATCGCCACCTTTTTGCGCAACAGCCCGGAGAAGGACGCCGTCATCTACTTCGGCCCCATGGGCTGCCAGACGGGATTCTACTTCCTCTTTGACAGCGCCCGCCTCACCGACGGCCAGGCCATCGCCCTGGTGCAGCGTGTGTTCGCCCAGGCGGCGGAGTACGACGGCCCCATGCCCGGCAAAAGCCCCCGGGAATGCGGCAACTACGCGAATCTGGACGTGGCCCTGGGCCGGGAATGCTGCCGCTGGTATGGTGGCGTCATCGCCCGTTGGACGGAGGAGCAGCTCGCCTACCCCGAGGCGTAACATTTCAGCGAAATAGATAAAAAATATCCCGGAAATTTGTTGACAAAAGGCAGTTCCATCGCTATAATAGGAAAGCCGCTTTGAATGGGTCATAAGAGCCGGACATGGCTCCGGACGCCCCCGACAGCGAGTCCGTCATAAAGGAAAGGTAGGTGCAACACACAAATGCAGGCTATTATCGTAACCGGTGGTAAGCAGTACAACGTCAGCGAGGGTGACACTCTGTTCATCGAGAAGCTGCCCGTTGAGGCTGGTGACAGCGTGGTTTTCGATCAGGTTCTGGCCATCGTGGATGGTGAGAACACCAAGTTCGGCACTCCCGTGGTGGAGGGCGCGAAGGTGGACGCCAAGGTCGTGAAGAACGGCAAGGGCAAGAAGATTCGTATCTTCAAGTACACCCCCAAGAAGGGCTATCGTAAACGCCAGGGTCATCGTCAGCCTTACACCAAGGTGGAAATCGGCAAGATTTCTTTCTAAGGCATGACGACCGTAACATTCCTCACAGAGGAACGCCGCATCATCGGATTTGATGCAGTGGGCCACAGCGGCTACGGCGAGGCGGGCGAGGATATCGTCTGCGCCGCCATCACCAGCGCCGTGCGCCTGGTGAACGCCACCATCAACGACGTGATGGGGCTGTGCGCCTCGGTGAAAGTCAATGAAGACACCGCCACCATCGCCCTCCGGCTTCCCGGAGGCCTGGGTCAGACGGCTGAGTCCACCTGTCAGAATCTGCTGGCGGGGCTCATGGTCTACCTGACGGAGCTTCACGACGAGTATCCGGAACATATCGAAGTGATGGAGGCGTAAGCCCCCTTCTCCCCGATCATCTTATAGAAAGGATGTACTGAATGATGTTGAACATTGGTCTGCAGTTCTTCGCCCATAAAAAAGGTATGGGCTCCACCAAGAACGGCCGTGACTCTGAGTCCAAGCGTCTTGGGCCCAAGCGGGCTGACGGTCAGTTCGTTCTGGCTGGCAACATTCTGGTGCGCCAGCGCGGCACCCACATTCATCCCGGCACCAACGTGGGCATCGGTACCGACGACACTCTGTTTGCCACCGCTGACGGCGTAGTCCGTTTCGAGCGTCTGGGCAAGGATCGTAAGAAGGTCTCTGTTTACCCCGCCGAGTAATTGATGTGCAAAGTTCCCAGCCATCTGGCTGGGAACTTTAAACTGTCGACAAAGTGTCGACAGTTTAAAGTGCAAAAGCAGGAGCATCCAAGATGCTCCTGCTTTTGCATACATTTCACGTGAAGGGGGACTCCCATCCCCCTTCACAATCCCCCATGCGTGACGAAACGCTGTCTTTATTCTTTACCTTTGACTAATCTTGTTCAGTATGCAACGCATCGCCACCCTCCGCCTCTTGACGGATGGCGGCATTTCGGATAAAATGGGTCGGAAAATGGTACACTGGATTTGAGGTATTTTCACTATGGCAACTGGTTTTATTGATAAGGCCCGCATCACCTGCCGGGCCGGTAACGGCGGCAACGGCGCGGTGGCCTTCCACAGGGAGAAGTACGTGGCCGCCGGCGGCCCTGACGGCGGCGACGGCGGCGACGGCGGCTCCATCATCCTGGTGGTGGACGACCACATGTCCACCCTGATGGACTTCCGCTACAAGCGCAAATATGTAGCCTCCAACGGCGTGGACGGCGCCGGCGGACGCAAAAGCGGGCGGGACGGCGAGAATCTCACCATTCGGGTGCCTCGGGGCACCCTTGTCCGCGACGCGGAGACAAACGAGATCATCAAGGACATGTCCACCGACGAGCCCTTCGTGCTGTGTAAGGGCGGGCGGGGCGGCTGGGGCAACCAGCACTTTGCCACCCCCACCCGGCAGGTGCCCCGGTTTGCCAAGGCGGGCCTGCCCGGCGAGGCCCACGACGTGGTGCTGGAGCTGAAGCTGCTGGCGGACGTGGGACTGGTGGGCTTCCCCAACGTGGGCAAGTCCACGCTGCTGTCCGTGGTCAGTAAGGCCCATCCCAAGATCGCCAACTACCACTTTACCACTCTCTACCCCAACCTGGGCGTGGTGTATGTGGACGACGGCGTCAGCTTCGTGATGGCGGATATCCCCGGCATCATCGAGGGTGCCAGCGAGGGCGCCGGCCTGGGCCACGACTTCCTGCGGCACATTGACCGCTGCCGTCTGCTGGTACATCTGGTGGATGTCAGCGGCAGCGAGGGCAGGGATCCCATCGCTGACTTCGACGCCATCAACGAGGAGCTGAAGCAGTACTCCCCCGACCTGGCTACCCGGCCCCAGATCGTGGTGGCCAACAAGACGGATCTGCTCTCTGACCCCCAGCTTTTGGAGGACTTCCGGGCCCACGTGGCCGCCCTGGGCTACCCGGTGCTGGCCATGTCCGCCGCCACCCACCAGGGCACCCGGGAGCTGGTGCAGCTCATCGGCCAGCGGCTCCAGGAGCTGCCCCCTGTCACGGTGTACGAGCCGGAGTACGTCCCCCGTCCGCCCCAGGTGGACACCAGTGAGCCGCTCCACATTGAGCGGGAAGACAACACCTGGCTGGTGGAGGGTCCCTGGCTGCAGCGGCTTATGGGCAACATCAATTTCTCCGACTACGAAAGCCGCATGTATTTCGACAAGATGCTGCGGCAGTCCGGCCTGTTCGACCAGTTGGAGGCCATGGGCATTCAGGATGGCGACATCGTATCCATGTACGACCTGGAGTTTGAATATCAGCGGTAAACATTGTATAAAAGAAGCACCTTCGCGCAAAATAGGCGCGGAGGTGTTTTTTGATGTGGCAGAATACGGATCTAAACGATCTTTTGAACGGCGACGCCGCCGCCTATGAGTACTTTTACGCCCTGTCGCCCCAGGCCCAGGAAAAGCTGTGGGGATTGGGCATCCGCACCATGGACGATTTGCAGCGGGAGGCGGAAAATCTCTCCTTTGAGGACCGTCCCCAGGCATTTTAAGGAGGGCAAATGATGACCAACAACGATACACTGCATCTGCTGAAGGAGTGCGACGCCGGGGTGAAGATGGCCACCGACTCCCTGGACGGCGTGCGGGAGCACGCCCAGGCCCCGGCCCTGAAAGCGCTGCTGAACACCAGCCGCCAGCAGCACGAATGGATTGGCCGGGAGGTACAGACCATGCTGGAAAAGTGCGGCGGCAATGAAAAGGAGCCCCATCCCGTGGCCCGAAAGATGGCAGAGATGAAAACCGCCGCCCACCTGACGGTAGACGACAGCGACAAGTCGGTGGCATCCCTGATTTCTGACGGCTGCCACATGGGCGCCAAGTCGCTGCGGGGCTATCTGGATCAGTACAAGGGGGCCGAGGTGCCCGCCCGTGCGCTGTGCCGCACGCTGGTGGCGGTGGAGGAGCAGCTGGGCATGGAGATGCGCCAGTTTATGTAAAAGGCAACAGCGCCCCGAACCATTTTCAGGTCCGGGGCGCTGTTTTTAGTCACGGTATGGTCACCACAAACCCATCCACATTGTTGCCGGAAACAGTATAATCACCGCTCTCCGGCACCACCAGCTGTCCCTCCGGGCAGAAATAGATGTGGCAGCCGTTGCACCGCAGCGGATTCGTCACAGGGTAACTCCGCAGCAAGTCCAGATATTCTTCCAGGCACAGGTTGTGCTCCGCCATGTAGGCGGCATGGGGCACCCCTACGTACCGCAGATGCCACGTCTCCTCAGCGATGCCGGTGATGGATTCCTTGTCAGCGGCATAGCGCATGACCACGCCGTATTCCGGGCCATGGGTGTGAATCCATCCATACTCCCCTTCGCCGGTGAAGTCATAGGAGTGGCCGGTACGCACATCATAGCGGGTCAGATCCACCGCCAGGCCCGTGTGGTGCTCGCTGCACCCCGGCTGGGTCACGTAGCTGGCGGCATGGGCCTCGCCGTTCTCCGCCGCAGAAGCGGCGTACACCTCCTGCTGCTCGTCGTAACTGCGGTAGGCGGAGGAGATGTTCACGTCCTGTCTGCCGGTGGTGGCCGCAAAGGCGCGAAACAGGGCGTCAAAGGCGGCAAAAGCCGTCTTTTCCTGTTTTACCGAATAATCCCGGGCCATGTAGCCGCTGATATTCTGCTCCAACGTGGTCACCAGTTCCACTTCCGCCGGGAAGGTGTAGGGGTGCTCATTGCTCACCAGGATCAGAGACCCGGCGTGTATATCGCCCTCGGCAGGGACAAAGCCTGCCGGAACATCATTTTCCTTCGCCTCCGGCGTCTCCACGATCTCCCGGGTGGCAGACGGCGTTTCCGCCGGGCGGCGAAACACGGGAGCCCGGCGCACCAACAGCACCAAGCCGCACAGCAGCGCCAGCATCACCGCGCAGAACAGGATAAACTGGGGCCGCAGCCGTCTGCCGCGGTAGCGTTTTCTTTTTCTTACGGCAGCCACAGGCCGCCCCCCCTTTTTCTAAAATAGATAGGTTACACCAGCTTTTCAAAGTAGAAGAAGGTGTCGTCCTCCCCCACCTTGCGCATACAAGATGACAGCATACGGAAGGAGGGCTCGTTTTCACGATAGCACTTTGCCACCACTTTAGCAAGTCCCAAACGATACAGCGCCCATTCCGCCACGGCGGCGAAAGCCTCGGTGCCGTAGCCGTGACCGGCATAGGCCGGGGCCACGCGGCAGCCCAGCTCCATGCCGCCCCGCCAGTCGCAGTTGTACAGCACTGCCTCGCCGATGCACTGTCCCTCCAGCCGCAGGGCGAAATTCACCGCCTGGCGGCGGGAGAAGTCCTCCCGGGCCACGTCCAGGAAATAGTCCTCCGTCAATGGGCCTTGGAGGTCGGCGCGGTAGTCGTAGCCCCACCAGCGGTTGCGGTCATCGTCCAGGCACAGGGCGTTGTAGGCCGTCTTGTCCTCCGGCCTCAGAGCATCCAGGGTCAGGCGGTCGGTGTGGAGGGTGGGGATGGCGGGCAGCAGCTCCAGCTCATTGCCCACGGCGAAATGGTATTTGCTGCCCAGCTCCGCCGGGAGATATTGCAGCTTGGAGGTGCGCAGGCCCTTGTCCCGGGCGTCATCCTCCCGGTTGATCCACTGGCAATCGGCAGCGTAGCGCTCGGAAAAGGCCTGCACCATGGTGGGGTACACGCCGTCGTAGGAGTACAGCGCCTTTTCAATATGATCCACCAGCGTGTCGCCGCATTTCTCCGCCAGGCAAACGGAAATCAGTCTGTCACCGTCCATCATACCGCCGGCGATGAAGGCCCCGGTGCCCAGGAGGCCGAACATGTCCCTGGCCTCCTCCAGCTCCCACTGGGCCAGCTTATCCTCCTTGCTGAACTCGGCGCCGTAATCCTCCCAGAACCGGGCCAGCAGCTGGCCGTCCTCTTCCGTAATAGGACGGAAAAAGGCGTCGGGATGTTCCCGGCGGAAGCGGTGGATGTGGTTGCGCTGGCCGCTGTAATGGCGTCCGGCAAAGGCGATCAAATCCTGGGCGCGGTAGAGGTAATCCTTCCACGCCCGGAGATTCAGTACCTCCACCCGGGGATAGCGGGCAGTCAAAAGGGGCGCCTTCGCCTCCGGTACCACCGACAGCACCGGCTGGATGCCCTTTTCGGTGCAATAGCGCTCAATGGCGGTAAGGGCCGCGTCCTCGTCGCCGTTTTCACCGGGGATGGGGTAGTCGAACTGCACCTTGCCCTCGATGGTGTTGCGGATGATGAGGCAGCCCGCCTCCTCCGCCCAGGCGGGGTGGAGATAGCTGCGCCACATGTACTTGGTACCCACGGCATACTCGCACAGGCGATAGCCGCACCGGGCGTAATACTCTCTTAATTGGGGGATATCCCGCTGCTCCAGCGGATGAAACTGTAACATATCTTTCCTCGTTGCTTATAGATTTTGTATAATCTCCTGGGCCAGACGCATAAACTGGCGGGTCAGGGGAGAAAGGGGCTCGTTGCTGCGATAGGCGATGCCCAGCTCCCGGGCCGCAGGCGGCGACAAGGGCAGCGCCTGGACGGCGTCGCGTCGGCCTGTCAGCACCAGCTCCGACAGGATGCTGAGCCCCAACCCCTGCTCCACCAGGGAAATGACGGCACTGTCGCTGACCTGGGTATTCTGGATATTGGGTGTGACGCCCCGGCGGCTCAGAGGCGGAAGAATATCCACCTCAAAGCCCATGGCGGGCAGAAAAAAATCCTTGCCGGAGAAGGCCTCCATGGGAAAGCTGTCCGCCCCCTGCACGTCGTAGTCGAGGGGGAGCACTGCCAGCAGCGGGTCATCCTTCAGCGGGAGCCAGCCCAGGTCGCTGCTGTCACGGCGGCTGGTAAAGGCCACGTCTACTCTGCCCTCCCGGACAGCGCGGAACACCTCCTCCACGGTGCCTACCCGCAAGTCCACGCTGATTTCCTTATGGGCTGCGCGAAACTGCCGAATCACCGTCGGCAGCCAGTGGGTGGCAATGCTGCCGTAGGCCGCCACGCGAATGGCGTCCTCCTTGCAGCTGTTGACCATGCGTATCTCCCGCTCCAGCATCCGTTGGGAGCGCAGGCAGTCCTTTACCAGAGGGAACACACGCTCCCCTGCCGCCGTGAGACGCACGCCGCTGCGGGAGCGCACCAGCACCGCAAAGCCCAGTTCCTTTTCCAGACTGTTCATCATGTGGGTCATGCCGGATTGGGTATAGCCCAGCTGGGCAGCCGCCTGGGTGAAGCTGCCCAGCTCCACTGCCGTCACCAGCGCTTCCAGCTTTTTACTGTCCATGGCCCGCCTCCCCATGACATAATGTCATCCGTGAGTATACTATATAGCCACGATAATTGCAAGTTATCTTTCTGAATTCGCATTAAATCCGCTATATTTGGACAAATTATGAACAGACATACCCTCATATCTCCTGCCCTCGCCTATCCATTACGTTTTCTCATAGTAGAATGATATTCTGTCGCTTTACAATTTTTTCCTCATGGTGTATTGTACCCATTGTAATTCATTACTGAATTGCTTTTCCTTTCTATCCTCAAAGGCTGCCGCAGCTGCGCGGGTCGCTCCGCGCAGCTGCCGACAGTCAAACCTCCTCAAAAATTGTTCTGACGAAATAAAAGAGAGACGCATTTGCGCCTCTTTTTTATTTTATAGTCTGACGATGGCGGCGCCCAGCGCCTCCGCCTCGGCCCTGTCATGGGTGGCCAGCAGGAGATATTTCCCCGCCGATGCTTCACGGATGGTCTGGAGGCAGATCGCCCTGGTGTCATCGTCCAGGCCGGTGAGGGCCTCGTCCAACACCAGCAAATCGAAGGGATGGGCCAGGGCCCTGGCCAGGGCCACCCGCCGCCGCATCCCGCCGGACAGGGCAGCAGGCTTCTGATACAGCGCATCGCCCAATCCCAGGCGGCGCAGCGTCTCCTCCGCCGCGGCTTCCGGGGCAAAGAGGGCCACGTTTGCAAGGGCTGTTTTGGTGCGGATCAGCCTGTCCTCCTGGAACACCGCCGAAATTCCCAGCCCCTCCGGGCGGCTGATTTGACCTGCCCGTGGCTTCTCCAGCCCCATGACCAGCCGAAGCACCGTGGTTTTGCCGCAGCCGGAGGGGCCCCACAGACAGACCGGCTGCCCAGGCGACAGTGACAGATTGAAGTCCTGCAAAAGCAGGCGGCGTGGGGCATAGCCGAAGGTCACGTTTTCCAAGGAGATCACGCCTCACCGCCTCCTTTCAGGATTCGCCGGGCCATCCATTGGAGGGCGGCGCTGAGCAGCACAATCACCAGCGTGACGGCAAACACCTCGTCATAGCTGATGGAGGTTTTACCAACCCACAGCAGATTGCCGATGGACGTTTGGCTGCGGCAGATGACCTCCGCCGCCACACCGGATTTCCAGGCGAAACCCAGCCCCCCGGCCACGGCGGTGCGGAAAAAGGGCGCTGCCTCCGGCAGGGTGATGCGGCGCAGGATCTGCCAGCGCCCCATGCCGAACACCCGGGCCATCTCGGAGAGCTGCCTGTCCGCCGTGCGGATGCCGCTCTCCACGTCGGCCCACACGATGGGCAGCACGGTGAAAAAGCTGATGGCGCTGGGGATGCGGCCCCGGCTGACCCAGAGAAAAACCAGAATGGTGAAGCTGGCCACCGGGATGGCGCGGATCAGGTGCAGCAGTGGGGCTGTCAGGATGTGAAACCACTCCCACTTGGCGCTCAGCACGGCGCACACTGTGCCCACGATAAGCGCCGAGAGAAACCCCGCCAGGATCCGCAGCAGCGAGGCCCCCACCGTCACGTAGAAGCTGCCCTGGCCGGCAAAGCGCCACAGGGCCGCCGCCGTGTCCAGCGGCGTGGGGATGGGAATCAGCAGCGTCCGGTTGGCGGCAGCGGCGGCAAGCTGCCACACCGCCAGCCAGAACACCGCCGCAGCAGCGTATTTCCCACTGTTACGCCCCATAGTAGAAGTCATCACCCGGCATGGCGCCGCCCACGCTCTTGGGGTTGGCGTCGAACATCACCTGGAGGTAGCCGGAAAGGCCTGCCTTCATCTCCTCGCCGGTGAGGAACGTCAGGCCGCACTGGGGGATGGCCTTGGCCGCCAGGGCCGCCTTGGGAATGAGGCCGTACTGCTCGCACAGGGCCGCCGTGCCCTCCACGTCGGTCTGAGCGGCTGCAATGGAGTCGGCGTACTCGGCCAGGAAGATGGCCACCGCGTCGGGGTGCTCCGCCAGGAATTGATTGTTCACGATGACGCAGCCCATCATCAATGTGCTGCTGCCGCCCGCAATTTTGTCCCACTCCTCTGTCATGTCAAAAGCCTTTACAGCGGGCAGCACACTGTCCAACGTCTGCATCAGCAGGCTGGTAGCCACCGGCTGGGGGGCCATGATGAGGGCCTCCGGGTCGCTCTGCCATACGGTCATCAGCTCGCTGCCCTCACCCACGAAGTGAATATCCACGTCGCTGTCGGGATCAAGGCCGTTGCCGGTGAGGACGTAACGGAGGATATACTCGGGGTTGGCACCCTGGCCGGGGGAATAGATGGTGCGGCCCTTCAAATCGCTGATGGCGGCAGGGGCCTCACCGGGAGCCAGGATGGACAGCACACCCAGAGTATTCACCGCCAGCACAGACACGCCGCCCTGGGTCTTGTTGTACAGTGTCGCCGCCAGGTTGGTGGCCACGCAGGCGATGTCCGCCTCACCGCCGGACACCGCCGCCACCACCTCGTCATTGGCACCGGGCATGGTGAAATGGTAGGTGTTGGCGGTCTCCCCCGCGTCGGAGCGGGCCCACAGATTCATAGCGCCGATGCCGGTGGGGCCGGACAGCACGTAGACGTTCACCTCCGCGCCCTGGGGATCGCTCACCGTTTCCGGCTCGGTCTCCGGGGTGGCAGCAGGGGCGTTTCCGCCGCAGGCAGTCATTGTAAAAGCCAGTGTCAAAGCCAGCAGTAAAGCAAAAATCCTTTTCATCGTTTCGTTTGTTCTCCTTGTGTATTCATTCCCGGGTATTGGCCCGGTATTTCATGATTTACGGCCGTAGCAGGGCCTGGCGCTGCCGATAGTCGGGCATCACCTTTGCCACCTCGGCGTAGAATGCGGGGCTGTGGTCATGGTGGCGGATGTGGGCCAGCTCGTGTACCACCACGTAGTCGATGGCCTCGGCGGGATACTGCATCAGGTACAGGGAAAAGCTGATGCTGTTCTTCCCCGAGCAGCTACCGAACCGGGTGCGGGCGGAGGTGATATGCACCGCCGTGGGCGTCACCCCCATGAGGGCGGCGTAGTAGTCCACCCGGCCGGGCAGATACGCCTTGGCCCGACGGCGCAGCGTCTCCTTTCCCTCCCCGGTCAGGGTTGGATGGGCCTCCCGGTACGACTGCTGTCGGGCCAGATGCTCCGCCAGCCACCGTTCCTTGGCGGCCACGAAGGCGTCGATGTCCCGCTGGGGCATCCGCAGCGGCGCGCGCACCACCACTTCCCCCTCACGGGTGATCTCCAGTGCCACCGTGCGGCGGCGGGAGCGGATGAGGCGGTAGGTCATGGCTCGATAAAGGTAAACCGGGGGCCGTCGTAGCCGTCCCGGACCACCCGCTCGTTCCACATGGCCGCCGGGCGCACCCAAAGGCCGCCCTCGCCGTACAGCGCCTGGTACACCACCATGGGCTCCATGGTCTCCGAGTGGCGGGCCACGCCCAGCACTCGGTATTCATTCCCCTTGAAATGGCGATAGCGCCCGGGCTTGATTTCCTCCATGCCATCCCCTCCTTTTCCCCTATTTTACCACAGGGCTGGGCAAAAGGCAAAACCTATGTTATACTGTGTAAAAACATTTCGGGAGGACGGGCCATGAAGAACACCACCCTTTGCTATATTGAAAACGACCGGGGCGACTATCTGATGCTGCACCGTGTAAAAAAGGAAAACGACCTGAACCACGACAAGTGGATCGGCGTGGGCGGTAAGTGCGAGGAGGGGGAAAGCCCGGAGGAGTGCCTGCTGCGGGAGGTGCAGGAGGAGACGGGCCTGACGCTGACGGACTACCAGTACCGGGGCATCGTCACCTTCGTCAGTGACATCTGGGAGGGGGAATATATGCACCTCTTTACCGCCACCGGCTTCACCGGCACGGTGCGGGAATGCGACGAGGGCGTGCTGGAATGGCTCCACAAAGACGCCCTGGCGGCCCTGCCCCAGTGGGAGGGGGATAAGATCTTCCTCCGGCTCATCCACGACCCCTCCCCCTTCTTCTCACTGAAGCTGCAATACGCCGGCGATACGCTGACCTACGCCGCCCTGAACGGAAAGGAGCTACCGCTGTGACCCTTCTGGTAAGTGCCTGCCTCCTGGGTGTGGGGTGCCGCTACGACGGCGAGAACAAGCCCAATGACGCCGTGCTGGCGCTGCTTGGGCGCCACACCCTGATCCCCGTCTGCGGCGAGGTGATGGGCGGTCTGCCCACGCCCCGCGTCCCCTCCGAGCGCCGGGGCGACAGCGTTTTCAACGCCGAGGGCGCCGATGTGACGGCGGAATATCGCCGGGGCGCGGCGGAGGTGGCGCGGCTTGCCCACCTCTACGGCGCCAAAATCGCCATTTTGAAGGAGCGAAGCCCTGCCTGCGGCAGCGGGCAGATTTATGACGGCACCTTCACTCACACCCTGACCGAGGGCTGGGGGGTGACGGCGGAGGCGCTGCGGCAGCACGGCGTTGCCGTGTACGGCGAGAGCCAGGTGCCCCGTTTGGTGGAGCAAGGTATTCTATAACGTAAAAAGCGTTTCCCGAGGTGGGAAACGCTTTCTTTTTACGCTTTTTCACGGCGGAATCTGGGCAGCCAGTAGTCCTTGCCGTACACCGCTGCTTCCACGATGAGGCACATCGGCAGCGCCGCCAGCACGTCAATGGCGGAATGCTGCTTGACGAAGCACACCGCCAGGCACACCATCACCACGAACACCGTGGCGGCGCACCGCAGCCAGGCGGGTAATTCTTTGTCCTTCAGTACGGTGGATAAAATGCCGATGGAGTACCCCACATGGAGGGAGGGGCACACGCCGGTGGGGGTATCGAAGGCGTAGATGAAGCCCATAACCCAGGTCAGCAGATTTTCCCGGGGGAACACCGCCGGACGCAGATCCTGCACCGTGGGATAGACGATATAACACACCATGGCGATGGCCTGGGTGCCCATGATGAAGAGCTGAATCTTACGGAACCGGGGCACATCATAGAAAAAGGTGAAGGCCAGAGCGCCGAACACGAAGAAGAACCAGCCCACGTAGAAAATGGCAAACCACTCGTTGAAGGGGATCATATCGTCCAGCGCGGAGTGGACAACGTGGCATCGCTCCAGGGGGATCAAATTCTCGGTAATGAAATACAGGCAGAAATACACCACCCAGCCCAGCAGCAGCTTGGCGTGGGCAAAGCGGGGTTCGTTCAGCTTGCGCAGCGAAAAGCCCCGGTAATCATACAGCGTTTTGGTCATGGTCATATACCTCAAGGGGGGTGTTGTAACGGAAGTGACGGGCGGACACATTGGGATAGGGCACCACCTTGTGCCTGGGCAGCGCCAGGGCCATGTCCGTCACCGCGTCCATCAAGGCCCGGCACACCCGCTGCCGCTCCTCATCCAGGGGCGCGTCGGGGTCGAAATAGATGGGCTTGCCGTAATACACGGTTTTCAGCTTAGGCGCCAGATACATGGGCACGAAGGGCAGATCCTGCCCTGTCTTTTTCCGGTACATTTTCGCAAGATCGATAAACCGATCCTGGAATTGGTACACAATATTATTATGGGGCGTGTACGTCTCCGGGAAAATGGTGATGCGCGCCCCCTCGGCAAGGTGCTGCCCCGTCTGGCGGAAGGTGGTGAGAATACGGCTGTCGTGATAGACGGGAATGGTATAGGCGTTGCGGAACACCAGCAGCGACAACGGCACGATGGCGTGGCTCAGCAGGCGGAAAAACCACAGCGTCCATCTGGGCTTCATGGACCAGAAATCCCGGAAGGCGTAGTCCGCCACCTCGCTGCGCTCCATCATCTCCCCGGTACACCAGGTATAGTGGAGGCCGGGGGTGTAAAGCTCTGCGGCGATGGGGCCGTAGGCGTGGCAGTGGTTGCCTACGATGACGCAGGCCCCCTCCGGCAGGTTTTCCTGCCCCACAACGCGAAATTTGGGGGCGAACAGCCATACCAGCCACCGCACCACATAGTAAAACCACGGTGCCTTTTTCTTCACCACGGCAGCTCTGCCCCTTTCATAGCAAAAATGGGAGGGCCCCCAGGGCCCATCGGAAGGATATTATACCAACTCTGGAAAAAAAGTCAAGAAACAAGGCTGTTCTCACGGTGAGAACAGCCCTGCATTGCGTAAATGCTGTCGGTGATTCACGCCACGGTGCCCCGGTAGAACGAACAACCGGCGCGGCCCTTCTCCTTGGTCTCATACAGGGCCAGGTCAGCGTGGCGGAGCAGCTCCGCAGCGTCCCTGGCATCGCTGCCATGGGCCACGCCCGCGCTGATGGTCACAGCCGGCACGCCGTCACCGGTGTCGGACAGCAGCTTGTTGATACGCGCCACCTTGGCGGCGATCAAATTGTCCATAGAGCTGTCGGTATGCACCATCAGCACCGCCAGCTCGTCGCCGCCCAGGCGGCACACGTAGTCGTCAGAGCGGAAGCTGCGGCCCAGGGTGTCCACGATCTTTTGCAGCACCCTATCGCCGATCTCATGGCCGTAGGTGTCGTTGATCTCCTTGAAGTGATCGGCGTCCACCAGCAGCATAGCGGTGGAGGGCAGATCCAGCGTGGACAGGATCAAGTCGTAGCCCTCACGGTTATACACATGGGTCAGGGCGTCGTGAGACGCCTTGAAGTTCAGATTCTCAATGCTGCGCTTGTAGGCGTCGTACATTTTATTATAGCTCCTGGCCAGATACCGGAATTCCATGGCGCCGGCCACCGGAATGGGGCTGTCCTCCCGAATGCGGCGGGCCGCCTGCAACACCGGGCGGATGCCCAGGCGGGCGGTAAGCACGATCATAATGACGATGAACAGCGTCTGCACTATGATGAGAGAAAATACACCGCTGATATTCCGGTGCAGCTCCACGGTGGCGGCGCCCCACACGTCTCGGGTGGCGTTCTCCAGCGTCACCACACTGTGCTCCATGCTCTCCCAGATCTGCTCCTTGGTGAGAAAATAGGCATCGTCATGAACCATATCCCGGGCCAGATCCCACTTGGCGGGGGCGGAGAGGGCGGCGTCAGCCGCAGAGAGGGACACGTCCTCCAGCGCCGCGGGACAGTTCTGCATCCCCTTGGCCTCCACCACAAGGCGCATGGCGTACAGCTCCCGCTCCGACAGGGCCACGGATTGCGCCATAGCCTCCTCCAGATCCACAAGGGCCTGGCTGTCGGGCTGCTCCCGGCGCATGATCGCCACCGCTTTTTCCCGGCGGCGGGTGGTGAGCACCTCCTCAAAATAGTCCTCCATCTGGGAGGGGTCGCCGGAGGAGGTGAAGCGCTGCACCTTCTCCGTCAGATAATCGGAGGCGTCACGCAGATCGTCCGCCGCGTCCTGCATCTCAATATACCGTTCTGTGGCCTCTGACAGTTCCCGGAACTGGCGGTACGTCCGCAGCATGGTAATGGTCAAGGTGGCGGATACGATAATCACAAAGGCCAGCATCAGCCGGTTAGCCGTTTCCAGCGATAAGCCGTTGGCCCGAATCCGCTCCCAGCGCGTCATATATAATCCCTCCCAAAGGAAATCTACCTTTATGATATCAATATATGGTAGCACCGATTTCGTGGTCTGTCAACAGATCCCCCCACTGTTGGCGGCCTTTCAGACAGTGCTCGGAGGAATTTGGCATAAAAAAGCGTGCCGCAGCTGCGGCACGCTTTTGGGGAACGTGGTACAAACAGGATGTAATGGCTCTCGTTTACAAGCCTTTCGTTGATTAATAGCTGCCCATGTCGGCGGACTTGTCGGCGGCGGGGTTGGCGCCGAACTCGTAGTCGTTGCCGGGCAGGACGGCGTTGAGCAGTACGCCGGCGAGAGCGGCGATGGCAAGGCCGGTGAGGGTGATGGCCGCGTCGCCCACCATGAAGGTGATGCCGCCCACAGCGCTGAAGCCCAGGCCGCTGACGAACATGACGGCGGCGATGATCAGGTTGCGGCTCTTGGTGAGATCCACCCGGTTCTCCACGATGTTGCGCACGCCCACGGCGGAGATCATGCCGTACAGGATGAAGCTGACGCCGCCCACGATGGCCGCGGGGATGGAGTTCACCAGGGCGTCGAACTTGGGAGAGAAGCTGAGGATGATAGCGTACACCGCTGCCAGGCGGATGACCCGGGGATCGTACACCCGGCTCAGGGCCAGCACGCCGGTGTTCTCACCGTAGGTGGTGTTGGCGGGGCCGCCGAACAGGGCGGCGAAGGCGGTGGCCAGGCCGTCGCCCATCAGGGTACGGTGCAGGCCGGGATCCTCAATGAAGTTGCGGCCGGTGGTGGAGGAGATGGCGGAGATGTCGCCGATGTGCTCCATCATGGCGGCGATGGCGATGGGGGCCATCACCAGGATGGAGGTCAGGTCAAACTTGGCGATGGTGAACTTCTGCAGGCCCACGATGTTGGCCTGGGACACGGCGGTGAAATCCACCTGGCCGAAGATGAGGGCCACGATATAGCTCACCACCACACCCAGCAGGATGGGGATGATCTTGATCATGCCCTTGCCCCAGATGTTGGCCACGATGATGACCGCGATGGCCACCAGCGCCAGCCACCAGTTGGTCTGGGCGTTGTTGATGGCGGAGCCCGCCAGGTTCAGGCCGATCATGATGATCATGGGGCCGGTGACGATGGGGGGGAAGTAGCGCATGACCTTCTTGGCGCCCACCATCTTGAACAGCAGGGCCAGCACCAGGTACAGCGCACCGGCGATGACCACGCCGCCCAGGGCATAGGCCAGCTTCTCGTCGCCGCTCATGTCGGCGTACTTGCCGGAGTTGAGCCGGGCCACAGCCTCAAAGCCGCCCAGATAGGCGAAGGAGGAGCCCAGGAAGGCGGGCACCTTCAGCTTGGTGCAGACGTGGAACAGCAGCGTGCCGAGACCCGCCATCAGCAGTGTGGTCTGGATGGACAGGGGCAGACCGTAGCCGGACACCAGGATGGGCACCAGCACGGTGGCGCCGAACATGGCGAACAGGTGCTGCAGGCCCAGCACCAGCATGCGGGGTACGCCCAGCTCACGGGCGTCGTAGATGGCCTCCTGGCCAAGCTCTTTCTTCATTGTTTAAGTCCTCTCTTTCTTCATTTGTTCTATCGTTACTATTGCCAACCACATCTTGCTCCGACAGCATAAAAAAATGACCGGTAAAAATACCGGTCAAAAAGAAACACTATCGGTGAAAAGGGAAACAAAGAGGCCGTGATCCATCGTCAACTTTCTGCGCACGTTGGTCATGGTGTCCCCTCCTCTCAATTTTCTTGCCCATTATACTGGCCCGTGTGGCAAATTGCAACATTTTTCTTTTCCAATATGTGCCTAAATTCCACGCCGGAATTTAGACATGTTGCACAATGCCTTTCACTGTGCCAGGGCAAGGCGCTGGCGAAGAATGGGGCAGAGCACCGCCGTCACCACGATTTTCAGCATATCGCCGGGCAGGAACAACAGCATACCTTTATATATAATATCCCAGGCTGACATGCCCCGATCCATGTAGACGTTGAGGATCAGCGCCATGTAGGGCAGGCCCACCAGGTACAGCACCCCCAGCCCCGCCAGGCACGCCAGGCCGATGCGCCAGGCCGTCTTGCCCTTGGCGGACAGGGCGCCGATCACCGCCGCCGCCGGGATCAGCCCCAGCAAAAAGCCAAAGGAGGGTTGGAACACGTAGCCAATGCCGCCGCCCATGGTGAACACCGGGACGCCAATCAGGCCCACCGCCACGTACACCGCCTGGCTGATGGCGCCGTATTTCGCCCCCAGCAGCACACCGGCCATGGCGGTGAACAGGAATTGCAGCGTAATGGCCACCGGCCACATGGGCAGCCGCAAAAAGGCGCCTACCGCCGTCAATGCGGCGAATACAGCGGTATAAATCATCATGCGCAGCTTCATAGTTGTAAACCTCCGAAATAAATCTGGTTTACAATATAGCGTTGCAAGGCACGATTGTCAACAGGAATATGCAAAAATGTTTACAATCATGGGCAACCGTGGTAAAGTGACACTATAGCAGAAAGGCGGTGTGGCAATGGCACACACAGAGGTATATCGCGTTCTGGCCCAGGCGGGCGGAGCATTCGTCTCCGGGCAGCGTTTGAGCCAGACCCTGGGGGTCAGCCGAGCGGCGGTGTGGAAGGCGGTGGAGGCCCTCCGCCGGGAGGGGTACGACATTGAGGCCCGCACGGGCCTGGGCTACCGTCTCCGCAGCGGCGATAGGCTGGACGAGGCTTTGGTGTCCACCGCCCTGGGGGAGTATCCCGCGCCCGTCCACGTGCTGCCCACTGTGGATTCCACCAATAACTATTGCAAGCTGCTTGCGGCCCAGGGCACACCGGACGGCACGGTGGTCATCGCCGACAACCAGGCTGCCGGACGGGGTCGCCGGGGCCGCAGCTTCCTGTCCCCTGCCGGGCAGGGGCTGTATCTGTCGGTGCTGTGGCGGCCGGAGTGCGCCCCCGACGCATTGCTGCCGCTGACGGCCCTCAGCGCCGTGGCGGTGAGCCGGGCGGTGGAGCGGCTGGGCGGTGAGGCCCCCGGCATTAAGTGGCCCAACGACCTGGTGCTGGCGGGGCGGAAAATCTGCGGCATTTTGACGGAGCTGTCCGTGGAGGCGGAGAGCGGATTGGTGGACTACGTAGTGGTGGGCATCGGCGTCAACTGCCGCCAGCAGCCCGATGATTTCCCGGAGGAGCTGCAACACATTGCCGGGTCATTGGATATGGCGCTCGCCACCGTCATCCCCCGGGCGGCACTGGCGGCGGAGATGGTACGGCAGCTTCACACGCTGCGCCATGAGGTGCTGTTTCATCCCGAAGCGTGGCTGGAGGCATACCGCAGCCGCTGTATCACCACCGGCAAGCGGGTGCAGCTTCTGCGAGGCGACTCTGTTACCACCGCCACGGCCCTGACGGTGGACGAGCAATACGGCCTGGTGGTGGCCCGCGACGACGGCAGCACCGAAACGCTGCGCAGCGGCGAGGTGTCGGTGCGGGGCCTGTACGGCTATATGGATTGAGGATTATAGTATGAGAGAACTATGGAATCTGTTTATCACCTTTGCCAAGGTGGGGGTGATGACCTTCGGCGGCGGCATGGCCATGCTGCCCATTTTACAGCGTGAGGTGGTGCAGAACAAGGGCTGGGCCACCGACGAGGAGCTGACGGACTATTTCGCCATCGGCCAATGCACACCCGGCATCATCGCCGTCAACACCGCCACCTTCATCGGCCAGAAGCAGCGGGGCGTGTTGGGCGGCGTCGTGGCCACCCTGGGCATGGTGTTCCCCAGCCTGGTGATCATCACAGCTCTGGCGGGGCTTATCACCAACTTTGCCCACGTGGCATGGGTGCAGCACGCCTTTGCCGGCATCCGGGTGGTGGTGTGCGTGCTGATCCTCAACGCGGTGGTGAAGCTGTGGAAAAGCGCCGTCCACGACGTGTGGGGCGCTCTGCTCTTTGCCGCCGTGCTGGCCGCCACGCTGTTCACCTCCCTTTCCCCGGTGGTGTATGTGCTGCTTTCGGCGGTGGCGGGCATTGTCATCCAATCGCTGCAGGAGGGCCGGAAATGATACTGTTACAGCTGTTTTACGAATTTTTCAAAACCGGATTGTTTGCCATAGGCGGCGGCCTTGCCACCCTCCCCTTTCTGAACGATATGGCGGACCGCACCGGCTGGTTTACCCGGGCCCAGCTGGCGGATATGCTGGCGGTCAGCGAGTCCACCCCCGGCCCCATCGGCGTCAACATGGCCACCTACGTGGGCTTCACCACCGCCGGGCCCCTGGGGGCGCTGGTGGCCACGGTGGGACTGGTGACACCCAGCGTGGTGGTGATCCTCATCATCGCCGCCTTTCTGCGGGCCTTCCGCCACAACAAATATGTGAACAATGCCTTTTACGGCCTGCGCCCCGCCTCCACCGCCATGGTGGCGGCAGCGGGCCTGGGGGTGGCCGCTCTGACGCTGCTGCACACGGAGCAACCCTTCTCCCCCGCCTTCTTCAACTGGCCCGCTATCGCCCTGGCGGCGGCGGTGCTGGTGCTGACCCGGTGGGTGCCCAAGGTGAAGGACTGGCACCCCATCGTATTCATCGTCATCGGCGCGGCGGTGGGGGTAATTGGAAAATTTTAGGTAAGGCTTGCAATTTCCCTGTCTCCACGGTATACTCGACCTGACACAGGCGCAAACTGGAATCATCATGGAAAGGAGCATTTACGATGGATATGAAAAAGTTGGCCGGCACCAAGACCGAGCGCAACCTGCGGGAGGCCTTTGCCGGGGAATCCCAGGCCCGGAACAAGTACACCTACTTCGCCTCCGTGGCCAAAAAAGAGGGCTAC
>JAFSMA010000063.1 GCA_017448145.1 Oscillospiraceae bacterium
AAAAAGACCTTTGACGCACCCTCCTATCAGGAGCGGCTGCCGGTGATTTACGGCTACCTGCTGGCTGTCAGTCACGATAGTCTGGCACTGCCATTCACGCCGGGAACCCGAAAGCTGAATGTGGGGGCAGACTTGTCTGCCCTGTCCGGCGAAAGCGGCGCAGCCTTCCCGGTGCGCAGCGCGATCCTGGAAACGCGGCTGCTTGGCCGATATCTGGAAACGCTGGGCCGAAAACACGGAATGGATGAGGCCAGAATCAAGATCTTATACTGCATGGAAAAGGGAAAGGAACCTTGCAGCATGGAGAGCCTGTGTCTGCTGACCGGTATGGGAAAACCTGGTGTGATCGTGGCAATGGCCCGACTCCTGGCGGATGGTCTGGTGAGGCGTGAGTCACCGCTTGGAGGCCGAGAGCGCTTCTCCTTCCAGGCACCGGAGCTCACAGAGGAGCTGCAGCAGCTGGATCGGGACGTGGACGCGGTGCGTTTTGCTGCATTCACGGAAGAAGAAGTTCGGCAGTACCGCGATATGGAGGAGCGGATCGGCAACTGTATTCTCCACCATCTACAGGCCGAGACAGCGGAAGAATCCTATGTGTGATGTCTGACAAACACCCGGGAAGCCGTTGCTTGCAACGAATTCCCGGGTGTCTGGTTACATGAATACCCTTTGTGATGAAGTAGTTCCCTATTAGGGCAGAATGCTGGTGGCGTTGCAGCAACTGATCATGGCGACGATCACACCTGTGATGATGCCTGCCGGGTAAGGATTCTTGGTTACACGGTAGCGCTCCGTCCTCTTCAGCCATAGAATCATCGATTACACCCGGCGCGTCCTCTGTTTCGCGCCTTTTCCGCCACTTGCGCGCCGGGCCAAATCATGGTACAATATCCGTTCAGAGAAAATAAAAGGAGGACATTCCTTATGAAATTAGGTATCGTCGGCCTGCCCAACGTGGGCAAGTCCACCCTGTTCAACGCCATCACCTCTGCCGGGGCCGAGAGCGCCAACTATCCCTTCTGCACCATCGAGCCCAACGTGGGCGTGGTGGCGGTGCCGGATGCACGGCTGGACAAGCTGGCGGAACTATATGAGCCGGATAAAAAGACCCCCGCCGTCATCGAGTTCGTGGACATCGCCGGTCTGGTAAAGGGCGCCAGCCAGGGCGCGGGCCTGGGCAACAAGTTCCTGGAGAACATCCGCCGCACCGACGCCATCGTCCACGTGGTGCGCTGCTTCGACGATGAGAATATCATGCACGTGGTGGCCGACGCCTCCCAGAACGTGCCCGTGGATCCCCTGGGGGACATTGAGACCATCGACCTGGAGCTGGTGATGGCCGACCTGGAGCTGGTGAACCGCCGTGTGGACAAGGCCACCAAGGCCGCCAAGGGCGACAAGAAGTTTCTCCACGAGGCAGAGCTTTTCAAGGCCCTGGCAGCCCATCTGGACAGCGGCAAGTCCGCCCGCACCTTCCAGTGCGACAAGGACGACGCCGCCCTGCTGGCCACCGCCGACCTTTTGAGCCTGAAGCCCATCATCTTCGCCGCCAACATGGACGAGGACGGCTTTGCCCATTACGAGGATAACCCCTATTTCCAGCAGGTGAAGACCGTGGCGGAGCAGGAGGGGGCGCAGGTGCTGCCCATCTGCGCCAAGCTGGAGCAGGACATCGCCGAGCTGGACGACCCCGAGGAGCGTGCCATGTTCCTGGCGGATATGGGCATCCAGGCCTCCGGCCTTGACCGGCTCATCCAGTGCTCCTATGAGCTGCTGGGCCTCATCTCCTTCCTGACCTACGGCAAGGACGAGTGCCGGGCCTGGACCATCCGCAAGGGCACCAAGGCCCCCCAGGCCGCCGGTAAGATCCACAGCGACATCGAGCGGGGCTTCATCCGGGCCGAGACCATCAACTTCGATGAGATGATCGCCTGCGGCAGCGTGGCCGCCGCCAAGGAAAAGGGCCTCCTGCGCTCCGAGGGCAAGGACTACGTGGTGAAGGACGGCGACATGATCTACTTCCGCTTCAACGTGTAAGCCCATGTATCAGACGTATTTGTTCGACATGGACGGCACCGTGCTGGACACCGCCGGCGACCTGTGCGACGCGGTGAACCACACCCTCCGCGCCTACGGCTACCCGCCCCGGACGCAGCAGCAGATCATCGACGCCACCGGCAACGGCGCCGCCCGGCTCATTGCCGCCAGCCTGCCGGAAGGGGAGGCCACGGCGGACTACGGGAAAATCCTGACCGAGTATAAGGCCTATTACCAGGCCCACAACTGCGTCCGCACCGCGCCGTATCCCGGCATCCCCGCATTGCTCTCGGCGCTGCAACGCCGGGGAGCCAGGGTGGCCATCGTCAGCAATAAGCCCCACGGCGCCGCCGCGGCGCTGGGGCAGCGGTTTTTCCCCGGCGTCCCCGTGTGGGGCGAGTCCCAGGAGAGAGCCCGCAAGCCCGCCCCCGACATGGTGCGCCATGCCCTGGCGGCGCTGGACGCCGACCCTGCCACCGCCGTCTACGTGGGCGACAGCGAGGTGGACGTGGCCACCGCCCGCAACGCCGGTCTGCCCCTCATCGCCGTCACCTGGGGCTTTCGCTCTGCCGATGCCCTGCGGCAGTGCGGCGCCACCCAAATCGCCGCCACGGCAGAGGATATTTTGACCTTTTAAGGGCAAAATTGGCCCCCTTTCCCCATTTTCCGCCTTGACAAACGGCAAATGGGCGATATAATAAGGTGTAATTTGAAAATGCAGTGACGGAGAAGAGATCCGGCAGACCCCACCATGCAGAGAGAGGCGCCCTTTGGCTGCAAGCGCTTCGCGGTGGCGGCGCCGGGTCGGTACCACTCCACCAGCGGCCCGCGACGAGCGGGACGGGCGCTCCCGTTATAGGGCTCACGAGCGATGGTGCGCAGCGCCATAAGCAGGGTGGAACCGTGGAATACTTTCGTATCCCACCCCTGACACATCATCAGGGGTGGGATTTTTTATGCCCATCCCAATCTGAAAGGAGATACCCCCATGTCCGAAGAAAATCTGTACAGCTTTGACAATCCCGAATACCGCCGCACCTATTGGCACACCTGCTCCCACGTGCTGGCCCAGGCCGTCAAGCGCCTGTACCCCGAGGTGAAGCTGGCCATCGGCCCCAGCATCGAAAACGGCTTCTACTACGACCTGGATTCCCCCTTCGCCTTCACCCAGGAGCACATGGACGCCATCGAGGCCGAGATGCGCAAGATCTGCAAGGAGAAGCTGAAGCTGGAGCGCTTCGAGCTGCCCCGTGAGGAGGCCGTGGCCTACATGGAGGGCCGAGAGGAGCCCTACAAGGTGGAGCTCATCCACGACCTGCCCGAGGACGCCGTCATCAGCTTCTACCGCCAGGGCGAGTTTGTGGATCTGTGCGCCGGCCCCCACATCGACTCCACCGGCCGCATCAAGGGCAACGCCATCAAGCTGACCGCCTGCAACGCCGCCTATTGGCGGGGCGACGCCAAGCGTCAGACCCTGCAGCGCATCTACGGCATCGCCTTCCCCAAGAAAGAGCAGCTGGACGAGTACCTCCAGAAGCTGGAGGAGGCCAAGCTGCGTGACCACCGCAAGCTGGGCCGGGAGCTGGGCCTGTTTATGACCGACGAGCTGGTGGGCCGTGGCATGCCCATGTTCCTGCCCAAGGGCTACACCGTCTGGCGCATCCTGGAGAACTACATCCGGGATAAGGAGCTGAAGCTGGGCTATCAGCACGTGCTGACCCCCTGCGTGGGCACCATCGACCTGTACAAGACTTCCGGCCACTGGGATCATTACCAGAAGAATATGTTCCCCGCCATGGAGGTGGAGGATGAGATGTACGTCCTCCGTCCCATGAACTGCCCCCACCATATGCGCATCTACGCCAACCAGCCCCACTCCTACCGCAACCTGCCCGTCCGCATCGGTGAGATCGCCCACGACTTCCGCTATGAGGCCTCCGGCACCTTGAAGGGCATCGAGCGGGGCCGCCACTTCTGCCAGAACGACGCCCACCTGTTCGTCACCCCCGAGCAGATTAAAGAAGAGGTGGCCAAGGTCTGCGACCTGATTTTCGAGACCTATAAGGACTTCGGCATCACCGATTACCGCTGCGTCCTGTCCCTGCGGGACCCCGCCGACAAGGAGAAGTATCACGACGACGACCAGATGTGGAACACCGCCGAGACCGCCCTCCGTGACGTGCTGGTGGACCTGGGCCTGGAGTTCACCGAGGAGATCGGCGAGGCCGCCTTCTACGGCCCCAAGCTGGACGTGAACGTGAAGCCCGCCGTGGGTGCCGAGTACACCCTGTCC
>JAFSMA010000064.1 GCA_017448145.1 Oscillospiraceae bacterium
GAAATAGCAAGGCTGCGCTCCACATGGCGATCCCTCCTTCGGCCCCACTGTATGCGGCCTGGGAATGTCCCTATGCGGAAAAGGGGTTGCGAAGGCATGGGAAATATGGTAAAAAACACTATATTATACTATGAGAGGAAGCGACCCATGGCTGTCAAATGCTACTATTTCGACGTGTCTGCCCTGACGGGGGCGCAGTATGACACAGCGCTGGCCGCTCTGCCCTGGGAGGAACGGCGGCAGCGGGTGGGCCGCCTTGTGCAGCCGGAAGCCCGGCGGCTCACCCTGGGGGCCGGGGCGCTGCTGGCCTGGGCCCTGAGGCAGGCCGGGGCCGAGGATTTGACTTTAGCTTACGGCGATAACGGAAAGCCGCGCCTTGCCCATCACCCGGACATTCATTTCAACCTCTCCCACAGCGGCACCATGGCGGTGTGCGCTGTGGCGGACAGGGCCGTGGGTGTGGACGTGGAGCGCCCCCGCAGGGTGGACGACGCTCCGGTGCGCCGTGTGCTGACGGCGGAGGAGCAGTCGTGGCTGGCGGGCCAGCCGGACAGAGAGGCGGCGTTTATCCGGCTATGGACCAGGAAGGAGAGCTTTCTCAAGCTGACGGGCGAGGGATTATCCCGTGCGCCAGGCAGTTTCTCTGTCCTGCCGCAGGCAGACGACATCGCCCCTGCCGGATTTGACGAAAGAGTCATATCGGACTACCGCGTATGCGTATGCTGTGAAGGGGCGGATACGACACTGTTTTTCCCCTGGGAGTTTCCTGCGCCGCAGGCGGAAACTCAGGCTGACATTTAATGGCTTGTCCAGAAAAATTTTGTAATTTGTTTGTTATTTTTTTGCTAATTTCTTGCGTTCTTGCTTTGAAAACCCCATTTCCATGCAGAAGTTCGTTGACAGGAAAAAGCATCCTGCACTAAAATATTGTTAATTCCAGGAGAACTTTTGTGTATTCTATGTGGAGGGCCGTTTTCCTTTCCTGTGTTCCGCTCTGCTAAAAGAAAGGATTGGCTCGCCCCATGGACATGACAAGAGGTCGGAAGATCAACTTTATTGTTAGAAGAAGAGAAAGGAGTTTCCCATGGCAGATTTGCAGAAGAAGAGAAAGTTTAGCCTTCCCAGTACTCCCGTGCTGCTGTTCCTGATCATCGTGGTGGTCATGATCTGCACCTACATCGTTCCCGCCGGTGTATATGACCGCTTCGTGGATGAGGCTACCGGCCGCACCCTGGTGGATCCCACCACCTACCACAGAGTGGACCAGAGCCCCGTCAATCCCTTCCAGATGTTCTCCATGATGGCAGGTGCCTTTGACGCGGTGTCCAACATCATCTTCCTCATTGCATTCGGTTTCTTCTGGGTCTACAGCGTCATGCAGAGCGGCGCCCTGACCTCCGCCATCAACAAGCTGCTCAACAGCAAGGCCCGCGACAGCAAGCTGTTCATCCCCATCTGCATGTTCATCTTCGCCATCGCCGGCTCTACCTACGGCGAGTTGGAGACGGTGTACGGCCTGGTGCCCATCTTCGTGGCCCTGGCTATCGCGCTGGGCTATGACGCTATCGTTGGTCTGTGCATGTGCTTCGTGGGCGTGGCCACCGGCTTCGCCTCCGCCACCACCAACGCCTTCACCATCGGCGTTGCCCAGGCTATCGCGGAGATTCCCATCTTCTCCGGCCTGGTGTTCCGCTGGATCATCTTCTTTGTCCAGTACGCCGTGATGACCATCCTGTGCATGCGCTACGCTGCCAAGGTCAAGGCCGATCCCACCAAGAGCTACGTCTACGGCGTGGACTTCTCCTCCTTCCAGCTGGAGCGCCAGGAGAAGGTGGACTTCACCACCAAGCAGAAGATTATTCTGCTGTCCATGATTCTCACCGTCGCCACCATCGTGTACGGCTCTCTGAAGCTGGGCTTCTGGCTGAACGAGATGAGCGCCGTGTTCATCATCTCCGCTCTGGTTGTCTCCATCATCGCCGGCTTCAAGCCCGAGCAGATCAAGGATAACCTGCTGACCGCGTTCAAGGAAATGGCCATCGGTATGGTGGTGGTGGGCCTGGCCCGCGCCATCCTGGTGATCATGCAGAACGGCGTCATCATCGACACCGTGGTGCACGCCCTGTCCTCCGTCATGACCGGTCTGGGCAAGTACGGCTCCGCCATTGCCATGCTGGTTGCCCAGAACATCATCAACTTCTTCATCCCCTCCGGTTCCGGTCAGGCTACGGCCATCATGCCCATCATGGTACCTCTGGGCGACCTCGCCGGTGTGTCCCGCCAGGTCACCGTGCTGGCCTACCAGTTCGGCGACGGCTACTCCAACATGCTGTGGCCCACCTGCTCCGTGGCTACCATGTGCGGTATCGGCAAGATTCCTCTGGAGAAGTGGTACAAGTTCTTCATCCCCGTGTACGCCGTCTGCTTCGCTGTTCAGGTGATTCTGATTGTCGTCGCCGTGATGATCAACTATCAGTAATCTTACCGAAAAACGAACAACGTTTTACCGCAGGATTACCAGTAACGAGAGGGCCGCGCTCCTGCGCGGCCCTCATTCTATAAACAAGGGTGATTTGCGCAGAGGGTTTGACACGCATGGGGGATTGTGAAGGGGGGTTCCTCTTCACGTGAAATCCATGCAAATACAGAA
>JAFSMA010000065.1 GCA_017448145.1 Oscillospiraceae bacterium
CCGGCATCGGCTGTGTCCATACCGCTCCCGGCTTCGGCGCGGACGACTATGAGACGTGCCGCCGCTATAAGATGGAGATGGTCGTCCCCGTGGACGATCAGGGCCGCCACACCGACTACGCCGGCAAGTACGCCGGCCTGAAGACGGAGGAGTCGAACCCCGTTATCCTCGAGGACATGCGCACCTCCGGCGCGCTCTTCGCCAGCGAGCAGATCGTCCACTCCTATCCTCACTGCTGGCGTTGCAAGAGCCCCATCATCTTCCGCGCCACGCCCCAGTGGTTCTGCTCCGTGGACGCGTTCAAGGAGGAGGCGTGCGCCGCCTGCGACGACGTGCGCTGGCTGCCGGCCTGGGGCGAGGATCGCATCAAGGCCATGGTGCGCGAGCGCAACGACTGGTGCATCAGCCGCCAGCGCCGCTGGGGCCTGCCCATCCCCGTGTTCTATTGTAAGTGCTGCGGCAAGCCCGTCTGCAACGATGATACCATCAATTCCGTCTCCGCCGTCTTTGAGGAAAAGGGCTCCAACGCCTGGTTCGACCTGCCCGCCGCCGACTTGCTGCCCGATGGCTTCACCTGCCCCCACTGCGGCAAGGCCGAGGGCTTTGACAAGGAGACCGACACCCTGGACGGCTGGTTCGACTCCGGCTCCAGCCACTTCTGCTCCATGGAGCGGGATCAGCACTTCTGGCCCGCCGATGTGTACCTGGAGGGCGCCGATCAGTATCGCGGCTGGTTCCAGTCGTCCCTGCTCACCGCTGTGGGCGCCCTGGGCCGCACCGCGCCTTTCAAGCAGTGCCTGACCCACGGCTGGACGGTGGACGGCGAGGGCCGTGCCATGCACAAGTCCCTGGGCAACGGCGTGGATCCCAACGAGGTCATCAAGAAGTACGGCGCCGACCTGCTTCGCCTGTGGGCCGGCAGCGCCGACTACCGTGTGGACGTGCGGTGCAGCGACGATATTTTCAAGCAGCTGAGCCAGAATTATTTGAAGTTCCGCAACACCTCCAAGTTCTGCCTGGATAATCTGGTGGACTTCGATGCCAACGACCCGGTGTCCCCCGCCGAAATGCTGCCCCTGGATCGCTGGGCCGTCACCCGCCTGAACAGCCTCATCGAGAAGGTGTTCGCCGCCTATGACGACTATGAGTTCCACACCATCACCCACGCCATCAACGACTTCTGCGTGGTGGATTTGAGCGCCTTCTACTTCGATGTCATCAAGGATCGGCTCTATTGCGATGAAAAGGAGGGCCTTTCCCGCCGCAGCGCCCAGACCGCCATTTGGATGATTCTGGACGCCATGACCCGGATGTTTGCCCCCATCCTGTCCTTCACCTGCGATGAGATCTGGCAGGCCATGCCCCACAGAAGCGGCGACGACGGCCGCAACGTGCTGCTCAACGAGATGGTGGCCCCCTATACCACCTATGCCCTCACCGCCGATGCCATGGCCGACTGGGACGAGCTGCACCGGCTGCGGGACGACGTGAACAGCGCCCTGGAAAAGGCCCGCGCTGACAAGCGCATCGGCAAGGCCCTGGAGGCTCACGTCACGCTGCTGCGCCATGGCGACGCCGTGGGCCTCAACGCCGTGGGTCGCCCCTCCGGCGAGCTGGCCGATTTGTTCATCGTGTCCGACGTGGAGCTGGCGGAGGATGCCGCCCGCTTCGCCGCCGCTGAGCCCACCCGTTTCGAGGGCTGGCGCGTGGAGGTCAGCGAGGCCAAGGGCGGCAAGTGCGGGCGCTGCTGGAAGCACCACGCCGCCGTGGGCAGCGATTCCCGCTTCCCCGACCTGTGCCCGAGATGCGCCGCCGTGGTGGCAAAAATCCCCCAAATCGCGGAGTAAACAGCAGCAATTACCTTCAAAAAGTAAAAAAATCCCGCTCCCGAAGGAGCGGGATTTTTTTGTGCAGCCCAGCCTTCCCCTTGGGGGGAAGGTGGCACGGCCACAGGCCGTGACGGATGAGGGGGCGACGACCGCCAAGGGCGGGTGAGATGAGGGGGCGTCTACCGGCAACTTTCCGCAAAATCGCCCCCTCATTCCCCCCAGTGTGCGCACTGGGGTACCTTCTCCCCAAGGAGAAGGCGGGGCGGTTTTTGCTTCCGTGTACCATTCAACCGGCATTGCCGGAGCGCACCGCCGGGTAGGGGCGGACAGAGTCGTCCGCCCCTACGGGTTTTACTTTACCGGCCACTCAATACTGCCAGCTTCGCCCCTCCTCATGGAACTCCGCCACACGCTTGCGGTAGCTGTCCATGGCGGCGTCCTCAAAGGCCAGGGTGTCGTCCAGGCCCAGACGGCGCAGCAGCCATTTGGTCAACGGCGGGTTGAGAATCAGCAGCGGCCCGATGAGGCTGGTGGCCATCAGCCCGCCCCGGCGGAAGCCCTCGGCGGCGGTGGCGCCGTCCCGGCCCACGCCCCGCACGGCCCGGAACCACGCCTCCGCGTCTCCGGCGCCCTGAATATGGCCGAACAGCGACTTGAAGCCCACAATCTCCATATCTTCAAAGGTGCCCAGGAAGAAGCTGTTGTGCCGCTGCATCATTCGGTACTCCGCCTGCCCCGGCACCAGCCCCAGGCCGGTAACAGCCAGGCCGCCGTCGCTGCGGATGCCTTCTGTCAGCATATCCACCGCGTTGCCCACGGCCAAAAACCGCTGCCCGGCGTCGATTTTGGCGGCGATTGCCTCCCGGTAGGGCAGGAGGGCCTCCGTGGCCAGCTTGAGCCCCTGCTCCGTGGTGCTGCCCAGGAACACCAGGCCGATGTCCTCGTCTAAAAACCGGGGCTTGGTGTGCAAGTCCGTCTCCACGATGGTAAGCTCGGGGCGACAGGCTTTCAGATACCGCACGTTGGCCAGGTCGCCGTAGAGGTTGCACACCTCGCTGAACAATACTTCGATTTTCATTCCGCGCCGCCTCCTTTCGCCAGGAGATTCTTCAAGTGGGCCTTCACCCGGAAGGCCAGCGGCATGCCGTCCACGCCGTAGAGAATGTAAATCTGATGGCCGGGCTTCCGTTGCAGCCGTTCCACCGCCCGGAACTCGTCCTCCTCCACGGTGATCTTCTCCTCGGGGATGCCCGCCAGCAGCAGCCGCAGCTTATAGTCCCTGGCTCTCGGCCC
>JAFSMA010000009.1 GCA_017448145.1 Oscillospiraceae bacterium
TGCTATCGAATGTGATGGTGAGCGCTGGCACAGCGGTGAGGCGAAGGTTCGAGAAGACATGGAACGCCAAACGATTCTCGAAAGGTTGGGATGGCGCTTCATTCGAATCCGCGGAAGTGAGTATTACCGGAATCCCGAAAAAACCATGGAACGGGTTATCAGAGAATTATCTGCTTTCGGTATTGAACCGGAAGAGAGTACTTCAACACCAATTGAAGGCCGTACTTCTGCGCTTTTTCAACGGGTGAAGAGCCAGGCAGAGCTCGCATTGTTAAAGGAAGACGGGGACGAGGTGGAGCCGATTGAAGAGACAATCGCTGGCGCTCTGGATCCTCTGGCAGTTATCAGGGACCTGCCCAAGACACCTTCACCGCTGCCTCAGGCTCCTGCGAACAAGGAAGTCGCTAAAAAGCCACCTACAGAAGCAGTAACTGACGAAAAGAACGCCGTTCCAAAAGTCAAAAATGAACCAGTCATAAGCAAACCAGAACTGGAGAAACGCCCGAAAGTCGTTGTAGAAACCATCTTCGCAAGCCCCGAGAAAAACCGGCAACCAACAAAGGCAGAGCGAGTCCCGTCCAAAGCACAATCCTCTTTTTCAGGCGAGCAGACTGCGATTCCCGGAATGGAGGAAAAGAAGCAAAAGGCGTCGGATGTGATCGACCTGCTGAAGCAAAACAAAATCAAGTATGTCGACAAGCGGCAGAGCAATGGTGCACTGTGGATCATCGGAGGGCGTGAGCTTGACCCTATCGTGAGGGAATGCCGAAAGCTTGGCATCTCTTTCCGCTACAAAGAAGATGGAGGAAGGCAAACCGGACACAAGCCAGGCTGGTGGGCGAAATAGCAAATGAACATTTGTGCTCTAAACGACATTATCAAAGCTTTAGAGAATTGCAATCAAAAGGTTAAAATCGTTGGCATACAACAGATTTGTATACCAGTTGCAGGACAGTTATGCGGGTATATTCAATTCATGGACACCTTTTGGTGCAAATACCCTTCTCTGGACACCGTTTGGTGTAACACAAACAAGATAAAAGACACATCCGAAAGGATGGGTCTTTTATCTTGGTATGGGTTTTTGTGATGGTGGATTCGAAAGGCGGCCCTTGCGCGGACGCAGAGGGGCGGACAGAGTCGTCCGCCCCTACGGAGATTATTGCCGCCGGTTCCATTCTCCCGGACGCGGCGGTTATCGCCGCCGGGGTTGGCGGGACACATAGGTCCCGCCCTACGGTGGGTTTTGACACCGGTCGCCGTTTATCCGACCCCGGTGGGAAATCGCCGCCCGACACAGGCGATTCGTGAATCGCCCCTACGGTGTTTCCTCCCGGCTGTCGGGTTCTCCGTAGGGGCCGACGCCTACCCCAAGGGCACTGGTTCCGGCAGCCGCTCGTACCTCGCGGGCCGTCACTGGCGCCCGGCGCGCCGTTTGCACGGCGGCATGCTTGGCGGTTATCGCCCCCTCATCCGTCAGCTTCGCTGACACCTTCTCCCCAAGGAGAAGGCGGGACGGTGTTTTCAGTGATGTTTGCCCTTCGGGCCAAGTGATGCTGCCTGGCGGCACGTGAAAAAACCGCCCGGGGGCGGTTTTTTTATTCCTCCGGGGCGGGTTGGTTTTCCACCGCGGGCGGCATCGGCTCCTTTGCGCCGCCCATGAGATGATACTGCTTTTTATACCGCCGGATCACCGCTGCGCCGATGGCGGCCGCCAGCAGGCCCGAGGACAGGTTGCTCACCAGCATCACCACGCCGGCGCTGGCCTCCCCCAGGGAGGTGCAGTGCTGCAGCAGCCAGAACACCGGAATGCGGAACACGAACACCCGGGCGAAGTTCAGCACCAGCGTCAGCCGGGTTTTGCCCAGGCCGTACAGCAGCGCCAGCACCGCCGCGTTCACCCCCAGGGGCACCGCCCCCAACGCCTCATAGCGATAGACGGTGACAATCTCCCGGTGGAAATCCGGGCTGCCGCTGTCAAAGAGCCGGGCCAGCAGGTCCAGCTGCCATAGCTCCAGAGACGACACCACGCCGCCGATGATGACATTGATGACCAGTGCGGCGTAGAACGCTTTCAGCACCCGGGCATATCGCCCGGCGCCGTAATTCTGGCTGATGATGGCCGCCGTGCCCTCCTGGAAGCCGTTTTGGGGGTTGGTGGTGACGCCGCCCAGGTTGTTGGACACCCCCATGGCCCCCACCAGGGTGGGGCCGTAGACGGTGCTCATGGCGTTGACCACCGTTTTGCCGAAGGCAAAAAGGGCCTTTTCCACCACCACCGGGGCCGACTGCACCAGCATGGGCCGGACGGTGCGCCGATCCATGGACACGGCGGCAGGGGAGAAGCTGAAGGCCCCGTCGCCGGAGCCGAGGCTGTTTTTCACCCCGCAGGCGAACATGGTCAGCTGGGACACCAGTGACGCCACCGCGATCATCACCAAATCCCCCTCCAGCACGTAGACGAACAGGGCCGTCAGCGACAGCTTCACCGCGATGACCAGGAAATTCAGCCCCATGATGCGGCGGGAATTGCCACGGGAGCGCTCCACGGCGATGTATACATTATTGAGAAACTTCACCACCAGCACCAGCAGCTCCACGGCGAAATAGGGCCGACCAACGGCGATCAGCTCCTCCGGCGTGCCCGCCAGGCGGAGAAAACCGTCGGTGAAGGGCAGGATAGCCCCCAGCATCACCAGCCCCGCCGCCAGGCAGATGACATACAGGCTGCTGACCCGCCGCCGCACCAGGGCGAACTCCCCCTGGCCGTAGGCGAGGCTGATCTGGATGCCGGCGCCCACCGCCAGGCCGCCCCCCAGGGCCGACAGCAGCAGGTTCACCTGGGACAGGTACGCCACCGCCGACACCGACTCCTTGCTGATGTGGGCCGCCATCATGGTGTCCAGGATGGTGAACACCATGTTCAGCCCCTGGTACAGCGCCAGCGGCGTGCCCACTGCCAGCACCACCTTCCACATGGTGTCGTTGAGGCTGCGATCCAAAAAGCGCCGGTCTCGCTCTGTCAGGCTGGCTTTTACCTCCGCCACGCCCATTCGCCCCCTTTCAGGTTACTATCGGCAAGATAGCATACGCCAAAACACCGGCATTTGCTACGGAAAATCACGCCTTTTCCCCCATTTTATACTGTTTTTTCAACACTTCTCCCTCTGCCGGAGGGCGGCGTCACCGTTCCTCGCATGAGAGGGCGCCTTTTGGGCGAGTTTTCGCCTTTTTCCGTTTAACGGTGGAATTTTTCTCCGGTTTCGTGTATGCTATGGTAAATTCGGCAAAGGAGACAATACCATGTCTATTGTATTGGACAAGAAGCTGGGCTTCGGCGCCATGCGCCTGCCCCTGATGAACCGGGACGACCCCACCTCCATCGACCACGCCCAGGTGGAGCAGATGGTGGACACATTTATGGCGCGGGGCTTCCGCTACTTCGACACCGCCTACCCCTACCACGAGGGGTGCTCGGAGACGGCGCTTATGTCAGCCCTGGTGGCACGCTACCCCCGGGACAGCTTCCTGCTGGCGGACAAGATGCCCATTTTGCAGGTGAAGGGAACCGAGGACTACCAGCGGTTTTTCGACACCCAGCGTCAGCGGTGCGGCGTGGACTACTTTGACGTGTACCTGCTCCACAACCTGGGCCGGGATCGCTACCCCAACACGGAGAAATTCGGCGGCTTCGCCTTTTTGCGGCGCTTGAAGGAACAGGGTTTGGCCAAAAACATCGGCTTTTCCTTCCACGACGACGCCGACACCCTGGACCGCATCCTCACCGACCACCCGGAGGTGGACGTGGTGCAGCTGCAAATCAACTATCTGGACTGGGACGGCGCGGTGGCCCAGTCGGGCCGGTGCTACGAAACCGCGGTGCGCCACGGCAAGGAGGTCATCGTCATGGAGCCGGTGAAGGGCGGGCAGCTGGCCCGGCTGCCGGAGGGCGCCATGGACCTCTTCCGCCGCCATTACGGCCAGGACGCCCCCTCTCCCGCCAGTCTGGCCGTGCGCTACGCCGCCTCCCTGCCGGGGGTGAAGGTGGTGCTCAGCGGCATGAGCGACCTTGCCCAGCTTACCGACAACACCGGGTTTATGCAGGACTTCCGCCCCCTGGACCAGGGGGAGCAGGCACTGGCCCGCAGCATCGCCGGGGAGCTGAAAAAGGCCATCCGGGTCAGCTGCACCGGCTGCCGCTACTGCATGGAGGTGTGCCCCAAAAACATCGCCATCCCCGACTATTTCGGCCTTTTGAACCTCCACGCCGTCACCGGCAGCAAGACCAACATGTACTACCAGCGCTACGCCATGCACCACGGCAAGGCGTCGGAGTGCCTCCACTGTGGGCTGTGCGAGAAAAACTGCCCCCAGCACATCGCCATACGGGACATGCTGGAGGAATTCGCCGGGCTGTACGAGGGGTAATTTCTATTATTTCGCCAAAAAATCCGCCGAATTTTCGGCGGATTTTCCTTTTTTTCTTTGTGCGATTACACAAATGTATGGTATAATAAGGTGCTGATTTCTGTGGGGAATCCACAAAAGAAAATGGCGCAAATCACAGTGAGAAAAGAGGAACGCCCATGAAACGAGGATGGCAAAAATGGCTGGCGGCGGCCCTGGCGCTGGTGATGGTGTTTTCCATCATGCCAAGGGTCAGCTTTGCCCAGGACGACAACCTGCTGACCAACGGCAGCTTTGAAAGCGATTTCTGGAATGATAAGTCATGGTCTGTGGCCGTGGAGAGCTGGGACAATACCACCACCAAGTGGAAGGAGGCTTCCGCCGCCGACGGTACACATTATTTTGATTACTGGTCCCAGAGCGCCCAGGTGATGACCATTTCCCAGACCGTGACCCTGACGGCGGGCCAGTACACCCTGTCCTACCAGAACCAGGGCGCCAGCGCCACGGTGCAGGGCTTCATCGGCACCATGGACGGCAAGGCCGTCACCCCCACCGGCTGGGGCACCTGGGACGGCGTCAGCGACGGCTTCACCGTCACCGCCGACGGCGATTACACCGTTGGCGTGCGGCTGAATCTGGCGGGCGGCGGCTGGGGCTATCTGGACGACCTGCGTCTGGTGAAGCAGTCCGGCCAGGCCACCCCTACCGACGGCCTTTACGTCACCCCCGACACCGTTTCCGCCGAGGCGGGGGACACTCTCACCTTTACCGCCCGGTGGGTGCAAAACGGCGTGGCGGCGGACGCTGTGCCGGAGGGGTATGACCTGTGGTGGTGGCTGGACAGCTATGACAGCAACGGCCACGGCGACGGCAACAACGACGGCGTGCTGTCCAACGACAACGGCAGCGGCAAGACCCTGACCTGCGGCCTCACCGTGCCCAGCGAGGGCACCTATTATCTGGCGGCGGAGCTGAAGCAGGGCAGCACCCAGGTGGCCATCACCTACGCCACCGTCACCGTCACCGCGGCCCCTGCCGCTGTGGAGGACAATTTGAACGTGAGCCGCATCAAGTTCCAAAACAGCAATTTCATCCGGGGCATGGACGTGTCCTCGGTGCTGGCGCTGGAGGAGAGCGGCGTAAAATTCTACGATGAAACCGGCGCCGAAGGCGACCTTTTCAAGATTCTGTCGGATAACGGGGTGAATTACATCCGGGTCCGGGTGTGGAACGACCCCTACGACAGCCAGCACAACGGCTACGGCGGCGGCAACAACGACGTGGCCAAGGCCGCCGCCATCGGCAAGCGGGCCGCGGACAACGGCATGAAGCTGCTGGTGGACTTCCACTACTCCGACTTCTGGGCCGACCCCGGCAAGCAGAAGGCCCCCAAGGCCTGGGCCAACATGACCGTTGACCAGAAGGCCCAGGCGGTGCAGACCTTTACCGCCGACGCCCTGACCGCCATCAAGGCCGCCGGGGCGGACATCGGCATGGTGCAGATCGGCAACGAGACCACCGGAGGCATCTGCGGCGAGTATTCCTGGCCCAACATGGCGAAGATCTTCAACGCCGGGGCCGCCGCCGTTCGGGCCTTTGACCCCGGCGTGCTGGTGGCAGTGCATTTCACCAATCCGGAGAAGACCGCCGCCATCAAGGGTCTGGCGGACAAGCTCCATGAGAACAACGTGGATTACGACGTGTTCGCCACCTCCTATTACCCCTACTGGCACGGCAGCCTCACCAATCTCACCGCCGTGCTGGACTACGCCGCCACTACCTACGGCAAGTACGCCATGGTGGCGGAGACCTCCTACGCCTACACCCTGGACGACTCCGACGGCTTTGACAACACCGTGAGCCGCCTGGGCAACAACGTGGGCGACAACCTGCTGTGGCCCTTCACCCCCCAGGGGCAGGCCACCGAGGTCCGCGAGGTGATGAACGCCGTCAACAACGTGTCCGGCGGCAAGGGCCTGGGCGTATTCTACTGGGAGGGCGCCTGGATCACCGTGGGGGACACCACCGGCCTCACCGGCGACGATCTGGCGGGCAAGCGCAAGGCCAACAGCGCCCTGTGGGAGCAAAACGGCGCCGGCTGGGCCGCCAGCTACGCCAGCGAATACGATCCCAACGACGCGGGGCAGTGGTACGGCGGCAGCGCCGTGGACAACCAGGCCTTCTTCGGCCCCGACGGCGTGATGCTCCGGTCGCTGAAGGTGTTCAAATACGTGAAGACCGGCGCGGTGAACACCCTGCTGTCGGTGGAGAGCGTGGAGGCGCCCGTCCTCACCGTCACCGAGGGCCAGGCCGTCACCCTGCCCGGCACCCTGGCCGTCACCTACTCTGACAGCCAGGAGCCTGTGGCGGAGACGGTGGTGTGGAACGCCGATGACGTGGCGGCCCTGGCCGACGCCAAGGGCGGACAGAGCTGCACCGTACACGGCACGGTGACCCTCAGCCGCACGGCGGAGGACGGCGACTACAAGGGCCTTACCTCCGCTCCCGTCACCTGCACCGTCACGGTGAAGCACGTGAACCTCCTCACCGGCAGCGACCCCAGCTTTGAGGGCGGCAGCGGCCACTTCACCCTGCAAAACGCCGCCATTACCACGGACGATCCCTTTGAGGGCGCCCACGCCGTCCACTGGTATCTGCAAAACGGCGGCACCGGCACCGTTACCTACAAAGGCCCCCAGGGGGCGGGCGTCACCCTGCCGGAGGGCACCTACACCTTCGCCGTGAAGGCCCAGGGCAACAGTGGCGAGGCCGTCAGGCTGTCCGTCACCGACGGCAGCGCCACCCTTGCCACCGGCAACGATACGGCGCTGACGGGCTGGGCGGCGTGGCAGGAGAGCACCGTCACCTTCACCCTGACCCGGGAAACCGCCGTGTACCCCACCATGACCATCGCCATCCAGCCCGGCGGCTGGGGCACTCTGGACGCCATGGAGCTGTACGCCGTGGCGGCGGAAGCTGCGGCGGACAATCAGCGGCCCACCGCCCGGGAGAACCTGATGTACACCGGGCAGGCCCTGGCGCTGGTGAACCCGCCCAAGGAGGCCCTGCCGGGCTACACCATCCGGTACAGCCTGGACGGCACCACCTGGACGGAGACCGTTGCCACCGCCACCGACGCCGGAGACTACACCGTTCACGCCCGGTATGAGGGCAACAGCACCCACCCCGGCACCCTGGCTCTGGAGGATATCAGCGTTACCATCGCCAAGGCCCCCGGACAGGCGACGGCGCCGGAGCTGCGCTGGAGCATGCCCGGCAGCACGGAAGTCCAGGGCGAAGAGCGGCAGTGCTACACCGTGGGCATCGAGGGAAAAGAAGGACAGGTCTACGTCATCGCCCCCCAGGGACAGGAGCCCGACTGGAGCGCCGCCACGGCCCCGGATGAGGACGGCCTGGTATCATTCAGCGGTCTGGACGCCGCCACCACCTACGATATTTACACCCGGACAGCAGGCGACGGCAACCACACCGAAGCCACCGCCAAGCTCACCTACACCACCGGTCTTTACAGCGTCAGCAAGGCGGGCTACGACTACGTAGGCGAGACCATCACCGTCACCCCCGAGCCGGAGGACGCCCCGGGCCTCACCTACCGCTGGTACCACGCAAAGGAGTCGGAGGAATTCGGCATGGTGCGGGAGGAGACGCCCATCTCCGGCGCGGAAAGCGCCTCCTACACCATCACCCAGGAGGATCTGGGCTGGTATCTCTGTGTGGAGATCCGTAAGAACGGCGCCTCCCTGATGGAGAGCGAGTTCGGCCCCGTTACCTACTGGCCCGCCCAGTTCCTCACCGTCACCCTGTCCGCCGACGCCCTCACCGGCGACGGCACCAAGGCTGTGGGGCCTGCCGTCACCGTGAAGGCCGACGAGCTGGTGCTGACCCAGGGCAAGGACTACACCCTGTCCGGCCAGCTTACCTCCGCCGACTTCGGCACCCACACCATCACCGTCACCGGCTGCGGGCGCTTTGAGGGCACCCATGACATCACCTGGACCCTGTCCGCCGCCGAGAGCCGGAAGGAGACACGGGAGGATGCGTGGGGCAAGCCCATCGTCACCGACACGGTTTCCGCCCCCGGCGCTCCCGCCGCAGCCGTCAGCGCCATCACCCCCGCCAAGGCCCTGGCCCTGCTGGGGGAGGACAGCTATTACATGAGCCCGTCTCTCCTCTTCTACCTCCAGGCAGAGAGCAGGACCTACTCCCAGCTCTCCGCCGCCGAGGTCAACGCCCTGGCGGACCTGCGCAGAGCCGGCGCCGGGCTGCAGATGGGGCAGTATATGGCCCTGAGCTTCTATTGCCGGGAGGGCGACGGCGCCGCCCAGGCCCTGACGGAGCTGAATGAAAGCGTCACCGTCTCCGTGACCATCCCGGAGGCGCTGCGCAACGCCCCCACGGGCTTCCGCCGCACGTTTACCCTGGTGCGCGTCCATGACGGCGTGGCCACGGCCCTGCCCACCACCCGCAGCGGCAACGTGCTCACCGCCGCCACCGACCGGTTCTCCACCTACGTCATCGCCTACCGGGATACCCCGCTGTGGACCCCCGCCGCCGATGCGCCCGTGAACTCCGCCGCCACCGGCGATCACGGCGTGGTGCTGTGGAGCGTGCTGATGCTGGCCAGCGCCCTGGCGCTGCCTGTGGTCACCCGCCGCAGACGGGCGGAGTAAACGAGGCGCTGCCGGGATCAACGCAAGATGACAGTATCGCCGAAAGGAGGCGGGCCGTGAGGCCCGCCTCCTTTTTTTGGGGTTCTATGATACCCGCCCTGGCGGTCATCGCCGCCGGGGTTGGCGGGACACATAGGTCCCGCCCTACGGTGGGTTTTGACACCGGTCGCCGTTTATCCGACCCCGGTGGGAAATCGCCGCCCGGCACGGGCGATTCGTGAATCGCCCCTACGGTGTTTCCTCCCGGCTGTTGGGTTCTCCGTAGGGGCCGACGCCTACCCCAAGGGCACTGGTTCCGGCAACCGCTCGTACCTCGCGGGCCGTCACTGGCGCCCGGCGGCCCGTTTGCCGGTTGGCGGAGTGCCGAAAGGTCGGGTGGTTGCGGATGGTCACGGTATTCCGTAGGGGAGGACGACCCTGTCCTCCCCGGCAAGGGTACGGCAACGCAGAGGGGGCGGACAGAGTCGTCCGCCCCTACGGAGGTTATTGCCGCCGGTTTCATTCTCCCGGACGCGGCGGTAATCGCCGCCGGGGTTGGCGGGACACGCAGCGCCAGCGACACCCCGCGAAGAATGAGCGGACGGTGGAGCCAGTGCCCTTGGGGTAAGTCGTCCGCCCCTACGGAGGGTTCATCGTTACCGGTTGCCATTCATCCGGCCGTGGTGGGAATCGCTGCCCTGCGGGCGGAGCAAAGCCCCGCCCCTACGGAGGGAGACGGTGCCGTTTGCCATTCAACCGGCCCTGCTGCGCCA
>JAFSMA010000066.1 GCA_017448145.1 Oscillospiraceae bacterium
ACCCGGCAGGAGATCGTCGAGGGCCTCCAAACAGACGTGGAGGATTGCCTCGGGGAAGACCGGGTGCAGTGGTAATGTATACCATCGTCTATACGAAAAACGCCGCTGCCGCCATCCCCAGGCTGAAAGCCGCCAAGCTGGACACCAAGGCGCGGGCGCTGATCGACCTGCTGCGCCAGGATCCCTACCGCAATCCGCCGCCCTTTGAGCATCTCCGGGGCGACCTGCAGGGGGCTCTTTCCCGCCGCATCAACGTGAAGCACCGCCTGGTGTACCAGGTGCTGGAGCAGGAGAAAACGGTGAAAATTCTGAGCCTGTGGACACATTACGAGTTTTAACGAAATGAATTTCAACGAAAATGGCGCTCCTGCGGGGCGCCATTTTTCCGCCGCCGCAGCGCTTGCTCGCCCCCGCCCTTTACAAATCCGCCCTTTCGCGGTACAATATGTGATTGTAAGCTCGTCGAAACCGGGCACTTTGTACGGCCCATCATCCGCTGTCCCCCGGCTTTCGGTACATCATCAGAGAGGAGAAGCACCATGTCCAGCTTTGAAAACCTGCGCATTGTGGACAATTTCTACCAGACATCCCTGTATTTCCCCATGCCCACCGTGGTCATCAGCACCCTGTGCGAGGATGGCTCCACCACCCTGGGCCCCTACTCCCTGTGCCAGCCCTACTACGTAGCCGGCAAGGGCTATTACGCCATGCTGCTGTGCTGCCGCAATTCCTCCAACACCGCCCAGAACATCCTCCGCAACGGCAAGTGCGCCATCAACTTTGTGGACGATAAGCCAGCCACCTTCAAGGAGTGCGTCAAGCTGTCCTGGCCCGGCGACAAGCCCGAGGACAAGATGCCCAAATGCAACTTCCGCCTGGAAAAGAGCCAGATCGAGGAGGAGACCGGCCAGCAGCGCCCCCAGGTGCTGACCGACGCCATCCAGGTCATCGAGTGCACCTGGGTCCGCGAGCTGGACGGCGCCCAGGACGACCAGCCCGGCGTGCTGGACGGCTACCAGCCCCCCTACCACGACTTCAACGGCATCACCTCCCAGTTCGGCGCCCACTTCATCCTGCGGGTGGACCGGATTTTGATGAAGAAAAAGTACAGCGACGCCATCATCAACGGCGTCCGCTCCCGCGACTTCCCGCCCCTGCCGGTGGACTACGGCTACCGTGACAGCAAGAATTTCTGGTTCCACCGCCACCGCCGGATGCTGGCGGAGCTGCTGCCCATCCGCAAGGCCAGCCTGGAATCCGTCCGCTATGCCGCCGACCGTGTGGATGATAAGGTTAAGTTCACCGACGACGCCCTGGAGACCATCCTCAACGTGCCCCGTGTGTTCCTGCCGGTGGTGCTGAAGGGCTGCGTGGCCTGGGCCAAGGAGAACGGCGTGGAACTCATTAACGCCCAGCACATGCAGATCATCAACGACAAGCGGGCCAAGGAGAAGAACAAGAAGTGAGGCGCGGGCTGTGATTTACGACGTTTCCGTCCCCATGGCACTGGTGGACTTTATCCCCCTGTACAGCGTAGCCAAGTACAAGTGGCTTGTGGCCTAAAAAGTTGGAAAATGGCTTCGCCGCAGTCTCCTGTAATTAGAGCAGCGCCCCCGTCCTCAAAAAGGCCGGGGGCGCTGTTTTTATGCACTTTTCATGCGCGCAGCGCCATTCATTCTCTCACGAACCACACCGGCAGCCCCTCCCAGGGGCAGGGCACGGTGACGGTCTCCCCGCCGGAGTACGCCGCCCCCTGTCCCCGCAGCCGCCAGTGGGCCGCCGTGGTGGGCAGCGTGACGGTGACGCTGTCCGCCCCCCGGTCGAACACCGGGCAGGCCAGGATGTCGTCGCCGCAGAAGAAGCAGTCGCTGTCGCAGTCGTACCCCGGCTGATGCAGGAACACCGGGTAAATCAGCGGGTCGTGGCTGCGGCGGCTGCGCTCCATCTGGCGGTGGAGATAGGGCGCAAGAGCCTCCCGCAACGCGAAAATCTGCCGCACCGCCTCCATCTTTTCCGGGTACAGCCAGGGCATGGTGGAGGGCTCCCCCGGCTTCCAGGAGTGGAGCACGAACCGGGGCAGAAACACGCCGTATTGCAGCCACCGGAAGAACAGTTCCGCGTCGGGCTGGGGCCCGGCGAAGCCGCCGATGTCCGGCCCAAAGAAGTAGAACCCGGACAGGGACATGGTCATGGCCTGATAGTGGTTGTACCGCAGCTCCCGGAAGGAGGTGGTGTTGTCCCCCGTCCAGGTGGTGGCCACCCGTGGCGTGCCCGCCATGCCGCACCGTGACACGTTGCAGGGCGCCTCAATGCCCGCCTCCCGGCAGGCCTCCCGGCTGGCCCTGGCCATGAGATAGGCAAACAGCGGCCGTATCCGTTTAGCGGGCAGGGGATGGCCGAACCCACAGGCCAGCACGTCCTCGTCCCACACGTCGTACTCATTGTTGTCGTTCCAGATGTGGCGGTAGCCCCGGTCGATCAGCTCCCGCCGCACCTGCCTTTTCCAGAAGTCGTAGGCCGCCGGGTTGGTGAAGTCCAGATAGCTGGCCATGCCGCCCCAGAAGGGGAAAAGAGCCGGCCGCCCGTCGCCGTAACGGAGAAACAGCCCCTCCGCCGCCATCTGCTCATATAAAGGATGGTCGGTCAAAAAGGCGGGCTTCACGTTGGGCAAAATCTCCATGCCATGCTGCCGGAAATGGGCCGCCAGGGCCTCCGGGGAGGGGATTTTGTCCCTGTTCCAGTGGAACACGCACCGCTTGTCGCCGATCTGGGTGTAGCCGCTGGAGAGGTAGAAGCCCCGGGCGGTGACGCCCTCTTTTTCGCATTTCGCCACGAAACCCCGCAGACGGGCGTCGGCGTCCGGGGCGTCGGTGTATTCCATGGTGCTGCCGCAGTAGGAAAAGGCCCATTCCGGCACCGGCGCCATCTCCCCGCACAGGGCGGAAAACCGCCGCACGATCTCCGCCGTGGTGCCCAGGATGAGGTAGAGCACCATGTCCTCCTCCTCGTACCCCACGGACTTGAAGGGCTGGAAATAGTTGTCGTGCTCCCGGCCCAGGTCCACCCGGCCGTTGCTGTACGTATCGTAGTAGGTGCCGTAGCTGCCGCCGCCGTTTTCGCAGATGAAAAAGGGCACGTGCTTATACAGCGGGTCGCTGCCCTCGGCCTTAAAGCCCATGGCGTCGCCGCAGCCCAGGGCGAAGCTGTCCCCCGCCTTGTTCACCCGTCCGCACTTGTCCCCCAGGCCGAAGATGCGCTCCCCCTCCTCCCGGCGGGTGTAGTGCACGGTGCCCCGGCCCAGCTCGCCGTCAAAATTGTAGGCAAGGCCGTCCCGGTCCTGGTATAGAATGCCCTTTTCCGTCCGCCCCGTGATGCGGAAATTCCGCTTCTCCACGGTGAACGCCACCCCGTCCAGCGTAAAGGACAGGGCGCTGTCCGTCTCCGTCACGGCGGGGGCGGCCAGGGCAAAGCCCTCCGTGGACAGCTTATCCCGCCCCTCCCTGAGGCAGTCGGCCTCCCCGGGGCACACGCTCCAGGTGGGCACCGGGGGCAGACCGGGCCGCAGCAGGGCGACGCGGAGAATGTGGTCAAAAAAGTCCAATCGCATGGTCACGCCGTCGCAGCCGTATTCCCGGCAGTGGGGCGTGGCCCGCAAGAGGGTAAAATCGTGCTGAAATTTCATGCCTTCGGCTCTCCTTTGGTGAGGAAATGGCGGGTCATTTTAAGGTAGTCCGGCCGCCCCATGGCGGTGCCTTCGGGGGCGATGCGCAGGGCGCATTTGCCCCGCCCCGCCTTGTCCCATCGGGGCAGGCCGGGGCCGTTGGGGTCGCCGCTGCGGGCGAAGTTGGCGATATAGTCCGCCATCTGCTCCGCCGCCTCGTAGTCCCGCCCGCCGTAGGGCCGCCAGCAGCGGCCCAGGGTTTCAAACACATAGTAGAGGTCGGCGGAGTGGAAGGCGCCGTTGTCGTCCCCCGGGGCGGGGATGTCGAAATAGTATAGATAGCCGCCTGTCTGCCTTGCAAAGCGGGTGCCGATATGGGCCATGATGGGGGCGTACATGTCCCCGGCGGTGCAGCCCACCATGTAGTCGATGGGCAGGGGATGGGCCATCAGCCTGTCCACCGTGTCCGGCAGCAGCGCCCCGTCCACCACCGGCATATTGTGGTAGGTGTTGTCCTTCCGCCGCTGCTTCATGGTCTCCACCGCGTCAAAGAGGGCGTCCAGCGGCGCCTGCCGCAGCTCGTCCAGGGTGCCGCAGCCCGCCAGGGCCATGAACTCCTCCCAGTAGCCGTGGGTGTCCTCCGCCCGGCGGGGCAGGGCGAAGCGGGGGAACAGCCCCGCCCCGCTCATCATAATAGCTCGGCGGAACAGCCCCCGGTTCGCCTCGTTGAGGCACAGGTACTGCACCGAGATGGCCCCGGCGCTCTGGCCCATGATGGTGATGTTGTCGCCGTCGCCGCCGAAGTCGGCAATGTGGGCCTTCACCCAGCGGATGGCGGTGAGCTGGTCGTCCAGGCCGAAGTTGCCGTCCCGGCCGTATTTTGCCTGTATCTCCCGGTGGGTCAGGTAGCCCAGCACCCCCACCCGGTAGTTGGCGAACACGGTGACGATGCCCCGCCCCGCCAGGGCCCCGCCGTCAAAGGGCAGCTCGCAGTTCATCCCCGAGTCGAACCCGCCCCCGTGGAAGAACACCACCACCGGGCAGCCGGCGGCGCTATGGGGCGTGTAAATATTCAGGTTGAGACAGTCCTCGTCATAGGTAAACTGGAGCCCCTCCCGGAATTCCTTTTTGAAAAAGCGCCGGGTGGGATGTTCCAAATGCTCGTGCCACGCCCGGTTTTGGGGGCAGCTGGGGCCAAAGCGGGTGGCGTCCCACGTGCCCTCCCAGTGCGTCACCGGCTCTGCGTAGCAAAACCGCTGCGCCCTGCCGTAGGGCACGCCCAGAAAGGCCCGGCAGTCCTGCCGCGCCAGCCCCCGCACATCGCCGCACCCGGTGTGCAGCGTGATATTCTCGTCCATAAGCCCGTCCTCCCCGGCCCCAAGGCCCGTTTTTTCCATTATAGCCCCAATCCGTCCCCGCCGCAACCCCGACCACTGCCATGATAACCACCGCCTTCGCTGCCCGGTAGCGACACCCACCCCGCCCGAATAAACGGCAACAGGCCCCACCCCACCGTAGGGGCCGCCGCCCCCGGCGGCCCGCCTTCCCCCTGGGGGGGAGGTGTCAGCGAAGCTGACGGATGAGGGGGCGACCACAACCCCGCCCGGCTGCACGGCAAACGGCATCGTTCCCCACCGTAGGGGCGCTTCAAGAAGCGCCCGCCGCCCGGTAGCGACACCCCCCCCGCCCGAATAAACGGCAACAGGCCCCCGTAGGGGCCGCCGCCTACCCCAAGGGCACTGGCTCCGGCAGCCGCTCGTACCTCGCGGGCCGTCACTGGCGCTCGGCGGCCCGCCTTGCGGTGCTGTACACAGGCCGGGGAGGACAGAGTCGTCCTCCCCTACACACGTCTCACTCTCTATTCCCATAATCCGCTCCGCGGCAAAGGCGGGAC
>JAFSMA010000067.1 GCA_017448145.1 Oscillospiraceae bacterium
AGGTGGAAGTGTCTTGCAAGAGGCGGCGGGAGCGGGTATAATGAGAGGAGCTTTAAGGGCAAAGGAGGTGCGGGCGTGACGGAGTTCACCATTTCCCTGGCGGGCGTGACGGTGGGCGTGGCGGCCCTGTATCCCCAGACGAAGGCCTTTTGCCGGGACTATCTGACGGACGCGGCACCGCAGTGCGCTTTGACCATTTCGGAGGCGGATATCGACAGTGAGGCGGAGCGCTCGGCCCGGGAGGACGCGTTGGAGGGCATCGGCCCGCGGCACTTCTCCCGGCCCTATCTGGAGACGCTGGCGGTATACCGCAAGGCGGCGAATCTGCTGCTGGAAAAGGGCGCTGTGGTGTTCCACAGCGCTGTTGTGGCCTACAACGGAAAGGCATATGCCTTTACAGCAAAATCCGGCACCGGCAAGACCACACATTTGAATTTATGGCTGAAAAATATCCCCGGGGCCTACGTGCTCAACGGGGACAAGCCGCTGCTGCGGTGGGCGGACGGGCAGGTTTTTGCCTGCGGCACGCCCTGGCAGGGCAAGGAGAACCTGGGGCGCAACGAGATGCTGCCTCTGGCGGCCATCTGCCTTTTGGAGCGCAGCGAGACGAACCATATTGAGAGAATCGGTTTCTCGGAGGCCATGGGGATGCTGGTGCAGCAGACCAACCGCAGCGAACGGCCGGAGCTGATGCTGCCAACGCTGGACGTGATTGGCAAAATCGGCACGGGAGTGGCGCTGTATCGCCTGGGGTGCAACAGGGACGACGAGGCGGCGTGGGTCAGCTTTCGCGGCATGACGGAGGACGCATGATGGAGCAGCCCATTTCCTTTGAGGCCCTGCTGGCGCGGGATGGCAAGTTGGTGTACACCAACAAGGGCGTGAGCATGATGCCCCTGCTGCGGCAGGACCGGGATTTGATGATTATTGAAAAAAAGGGCGAGGAACGGTGCCGGCGGTTTGACGCGGTGCTGTTTCGCAGGCCCGGGGTCGACGGGCGGGGCGCCTACGTGATGCACCGGATATTGAGGGTGAACGACGACGGCACCTATTACATCGTGGGGGACAACTGCCTCACCGGGGAGACGGTGCGGGAGGAGAACGTGCTGGGCGTGCTGCGGGGCGTAGTGCGGGACGGCAGGACGGTGGATTCCCACTCTCTGGGCTACCGGGCCTATGTGTGGCTCTGGGGCGGACGGCCCGGGGTGCGGCGGCTGGTGCAGCTGCCCCGGCGGGTGGCGGCGTGGTGCTGGCACAAGGTGCGGGGAAAGTGACCTCTCCCCTGTTATGTGTTGCGAATAACGGAAGCGGCTCCCCTGGCGGGGAGCCGGTTTTTTTAATCCAGGATGACGATGGACTCGATGACGGGCTGGTCGGCGGGGAGGATGGTGCCGTTATCGTCCACGGGGTTGGCGTCGGCGGCGATCTGTTTGGCCACGTCCAGGCCGTCGGTGACGCGGCCGAAGGCGGCGTAGGCGCCGTCTAAGAAGGTGGCGTCGGCCACGGTGATGAAGAACTGGGAGCGGGCGGTGTCGGGGTGCTGGGCACGGGCCATGGAGATGACGCCCTCCACGTGGCTGATGCCGTTGGGGACGCCGTTTTGCTCGAACTCGCCCTTGATGGTCTCCGAGGAGCCACCGTAGCCGGTGCCCTCCGGGTCGCCGCCCTGGATCATGAAGCCGTCCATGATGCGGTGGAAGGTGAGGCCGTCGTAGAAGCCGGACTGGGCCAGCTTGATGAAGTTGGCCACGGTGATGGGGGCGGTGCCCTCGTCCAGCTCCAAGGAGATGGTGCCGTAGTCGCGGACGGTGATCTCGGCGTGGCGGACGGTCTGGAAGGGCTCCGGGGCCGATTCCACGGGGCCGCAGGTCTCGCCGGGGGCGGGGGCGCTTTCGCTGCTCTTGCCGCAGGCCATAAGGGTCAGGGCGAGGGCGAGGGCGATGACAATGGCAAGGATACGTTTCATTTTATTTCACTCCGTATTGGTTTTTCGGGGCTATTATACGAGGTGCGGGGAGAAAAATCAATGGAGAAAGGGATGATTTTACCGGGAAAAATTGGGCTTTTTCACTGTTGCAATTTCCCGCAGGGGTGATATACTCGTGTATCGTTGCGAAGCGACACATTATTATAATTAAGGAAGTTTTTGCTATGTCCCTTTTGCTGGCCACGGCTGTGGCGCTGTTTGCGGGGCTGATGATGACCCGCGTATTCAAGTATCTGCACCTGAAATTCCCCGACGTGACGGCGTTTTTGATCGCCGGCGTGCTGGTGGGGCCCTTCTGTCTGGGGGCGCTGGGCGTGCCGGGGCTTGGCTTCGGCTCCATGGAGGAGCTGGGGCGGGTGTCGGTGCTGTCCAACGTGGCGCTGGGCTTCATCGCCTTTGATATCGGCAATGAGTTCCGGCTGGCACAGCTGAAGCACACCGGCAAGACCGCCACCGTCATCGGCATTTTGCAGGCGGTGGTGACGTCGCTGCTGGTGGACGGGGCGCTGATCGCCCTCCATTTTGTGCTGGGGGCGGAGGTGCTGCCTCTCAGCGTGGCCATCACCCTGGGCGCCATCGCCGCGGCCACCGCCCCGGCAGCCACGCTGATGGTGGTGCGGCAGTACAAGGCCAAGGGCCCGGTGACGGAGCTGCTGCTGCCCATCGTGGCCCTGGACGACGCGGTGGGACTGGTGATCTTCGCCGTGTCCATCGGCGTGGCCCAGGCGCTGGAGGGCGGCACGCTGAACGCGGTGAGCGTCATCGTAAACCCCATGCTGGAGATCGTGTGCTCGCTGGTGCTGGGCGCGGCCATGGGCGCCCTTTTGACGGTGTTGGAGAAAATCTTCTTCTCCAACTCCAACCGCCTTTCCCTGACCATCGCCTTTGTGATGATGACCATCGCCCTGGCCTCGGTGGAGATCCCCCTGGGGCGCGGCGCGGAGATCGGCTTCTCTCCCCTGCTGGTGTGCATGATGCTGGGCACCATGTTCTGCAACCTCAGCGAATACTCCGTGGATATTATGAACCGCTCCTCCAAGTGGACGGCGCCGCTGTACGCCGTGTTTTTCGTGCTGTCGGGCGCGCAGCTTGACCTGACGGTGTTCCGCTACCCGGTGGTGATGCTCATCGGCGTGGTGTACATTCTGGTGCGGTGCGTGGGCAAATATTGCGGCGCACGCTTCAGCAGCGCCATGATGGGCTGCACGGAGACGGTGCGGAAATACCTGGGCATTACCCTGTTCCCCCAGGCCGGTGTGGCGCTGGGCATGGTGGTGAGCGCCCAGGTGCTGGGCGAGAGTCTGGGCGGCACCATCCGGAACATCATTCTGTTCAGTGTATTGGTCTACGAGCTGGTGGGCCCGCTGCTGACCAAGATGGCGCTGCAGAAGGCGGGAGAAATCACCTCCGGCGTGTCCGACCAGCAGAACCGCGCCCGGTTTGCGAAGAAGGCGTAACGGGCAGCTTGCCGAAGGGGCACAAATCGTGTATCATTTTGCTGTTATTTCATTTGTATAGGAGCGTATCTCATGGAAAACAATCGGGCGCAGTGGAGCAGTAAAATTGGATTCATTCTGGCGGCTGCCGGTTCGGCGGTGGGCCTGGGCAACATCTGGAAGTTCCCGGGCCGGGCCTACGAGGGCGGCGGCGGCACGTTTCTGGTGATTTACCTGGCGGTGGTCATCCTTCTGGGCATTCCGCTGATGATGACGGAGCTGTCCATCGGCCGGGCCAGCCAGGCCAACATCGTGGGAGCCTTTTCCAAGCTGGGCCACAAAAAGTGCGAATGGATTGGCTGGATCGGCGTGGTGGGGGCGTTCGTCATCACCTGCTACTACTCCCACGTGGGCGGCTGGGTGCTGCGGTACGTGTTCGGCTATCTCACCGACGCGCCCGCCATCTTTGCCGACTCCACCGGGTATTTTTACAACATGCTGGGCTATCACGGTGACGGCACCACTTCCCTGCCCTGGGTGGCCATGGGCTTTGCCGCCGCATTTATGGCCATCAACGCCATCGTCATCATTCGGGGCGTGGAGAGCGGCGTGGAGAAGTTCAACAAGGTGGGCATGCCCGCATTGTTCCTCCTGCTGCTGATCCTGCTGGTGCGGGCGGTGACGCTGCCCGGCTCCCGGGAGGGGCTGCGGTACATGGTGACCATGGACTGGGGGCGGGTCAGCTTCCAGACGGTGCTGTCGGCGCTGGGCCAGGCGTTTTACTCCCTGTCCATCGGCATGGCTATCCTCATCACCTACGGCTCTTATCTCTCCAAAAAGGAGAACATCGTAAAGAGCACCGTCATCATCTGCCTGATGGACACGCTGGTGGCCTTTTTGGCAGGCTTCATCATCGTGCCCGCTGTGTTCGCCACCGTGGGCCGGGACCAGGTGGGCAAGGGCGGCGGCTTCGCCTTTGTGTCGCTGGCGAAGGTATTTGAGCAGATGCCCGGCAGCCGGGTGTTCGGCGTGCTGTTCTACCTGCTGCTGCTGTTCGCGGCGCTAACCTCCTGCGTGTCCCTGATCGAGGGCATTGTGGCCTTCTTGACGGAGCGGTTCGGCTGGCAGCGCAAGGGCGCCACCATCGGCGTGTGCGTGGTGATGTTCCTCATCGGGTGCCTGTACACCTGCACCCAGGCGGCATTGCCTTTGAAGGGCATCTGGGTGGACGCCGTGGGCGGCGTCACCTATCCCGCCTTCTGCGACTTCATGGAGTTCTTCACCGACAGGCTGATGATCCCCCTGTGTGCCCTGGGCTGCTGCATCTTTGCCGGGTGGATCTGGAAGCCGGAGAGCGTTATCGCGGAGATCACCTGCGAGGGCGTGGGCTTCGGCTGGGCCGGGGTGTACCGGGTGCTGATCCGCTACGTTGCGCCGCTGGCCATCCTCACCATTCTGGTGATGAGCTTCGGCGCCGGTGTGACCCTGAGCTGACATGATCGGGCTGGGAACGATCATCAAAAGCGCCGCCATTGTGCTGGGCGGCGTTTTTCGGATAATGGTTTTTTGGACATAAACAGCGCCGGGATTCTGGGGAATCCCGGCGCTGTTTTGCGTGCGCTTTTATTGATGCTGACTGGGGGCCAGGCCCCACTCCCCTGCCAGGTCGCAGTGGTCGGTGAGGCCGATATAATAGGCGGTGAGGTCGCTGACGGGGTTGTAGATGGCGTCGTAGCGGTATTCATCGGTGGCGGGGTCGGAGCAGCAGTTCATAATGTCATAGGGCATGGTCTGGGCAGCGTAGGCCACAAAGTCGTCGCCGATGGCGAACTCCGGGTCGGGCATATAGTAGTCCGGGGCACCGAAGGCGTGGAACAGCTCATGGGCATAGACCGCCGGGCAGTTGACCACGCCGGAATCCATGCGGTAGAGGTAGACGATCTCATAGGGAGAGGGCATACCGTCATACCAGGTGCGCGTGCAGGTGACGGGGCCAGAGGCGGCATCGGTGTTGAAGAACAGAAAAAAGACGCAGTGGGGGGCTTCGTATCGGGCCAGGAGACCGGGAACGTCAATTTCGGCATCGATGAACTGCCAGACGGCCTCATCCGCCCCGTCATCGGACACCATGGAGGCGGGAAAGGCAGCGCGGTAGCACAGGTCGGGATGCGCCTCGAAGTCGGCTATGACATCGGCGCGCTTGCCGTAGGCGGCGGCCACGTCAGCGGTGTAGTCGGCGGCGATGCGGAGATATTCGCAGCACTCTGCCACGCGGGCCGTATCCCCGGCGGAGGCCGTCCAGGCATAGTCCGGGTCATCGGCAAAGATGCTGATGACCAGGGTGCGGCCCACCGCGGCGCCGGCACTGCCGAGGGTGAAATCCGGCTGTACGGGGCCTTTGGCGGCACAGCCGACGGCGAGGAGGAAGAGCAGGGACAGGAAGAACGGGGCGATGCGCTTTGACACAACGGATACCTCCCGGAATGGTGTTTATGCAATACTGGTGGGAATAGCATAACACCCATAAGATAAAGTGGCAATAGGCGGGTTTAGTGGAAAGCGAGGGGGGGATGGCGATGCGTTGGGGATATTTGTTCAAGCATAAGCGTCACTCTAACGGCAGTGCTCTTGGGCAAGTCGCATTAGGCAACTTTTGGGGGAAAACTCTTAAAGGGGCTTCAAGACGCCGGGGAGTGTTGAACATGTGCATAACAAAACGGGCGTTACGAACAAATTACGAATGGTAGATTTGCATTTTTCAATAGCCCTATAAATAGCACAAAAAAGTACCGAAATCTGATATACTCCCTCTATGAGAGACAGTGAAATAAATAATCACTGTCTCTCATAGAGGGAGCATATCAAAATGCTTCGCCGCGTGTTGTTTTTCTTTATTAAGAAGTTTTTTTATTTATTCCGTGTTAACACAAAAGTGCCCGATGAAGTAATCTCTAAACTATCTTTACTTATCAGGCGTAGTTTCATATCGTTATGCCACTTGCTGTTTGAAACAACCAATACATTCCCGTCAAAAGTGTATTCACAGGAAAATGTGACCGGATCAGATGTTGTTCCGTCTGCTTTTGAAGCAGTCATAACAACGGTGACGGTATCATTTGCCTGGCTGAAGGTATAGTTTTCTCTTATATCGTCACTGACATAGGACCACGAGCCCATAATATCGTTAATGGTTACGCCTGCCGCACCTGTACCGCCTTGTTGCGCGGTTTTACTGTTTGATGTATTATATTCTCCCGCATTGCTGTTTTCAGAAGCGCTTTTATCAGGCTCATTTTTGCCGTTTCCGGAATTTATATCGTCTATCCACTTCCCGTCCTTCTTGAGCGGCTCACCGTCCTTATTCACGTTGCCGTCCCCGTCGGTGACATACTGGGTGCCGTCGGGCAGGGTGAACACCCCGCCGCCCTCGTCGCTCTGCATCAAAGTGGCCCCGTCGTCAAAGGTGATGTTGGCCCACTTCACGTTGCCCTCGTCGTCATACACCACGTTCCAGTCGTTGCCGCTGCTGTCCTTGAGGGTGGTCAGGTTGCCGTTGCTGTCGATCACCATGGTGTCCCCGGTGTTGGGGTCATAGTATTCCAGCGCGCCGCTGTTGCCGTCCATCCACAGGGTGCTGCCGTCCGCCCCGGTAAACTGGCTGACGTTGGTGGCGCCGGGCACGGGGTTGCCGTCGGCGTCCCACTCCCCCCGGCTCTCCACGGTCCAGGTGTCGCCGTCGGCGTTGACGTATTCCCCGGTGGTGATGACGGTGTCGCCGGAGTAGTCGCCGCTGCCGTCCCGGTTGGCGGTGGTGTTGGTGGTGGAGGTAAAGCTCTCCCCGTCCTTCCCGGTGATGCTCACGGTCTCCGTCATGCCGCCGTCGCTGTCGGTGACGCCGTCGGTGGACAGGCTCACCTGCTTGCCGTCCGGCGTCCGCATGGTGACGTCCAGTCCGTCATGGGAAATGGTCAGCGTGGCGTCATTGGGCCCCTTGATGGTGCCCTCCTCAAAATCGCCGTCCTCATTGGTGCCGATGCGCTCGTCGCTGCCGATAAAGCCGATGCCGGTGCAGTGTCTCACGATATATCCCATCACAAATTCGTAATCCTCCGGCAGCACATACACCTGATTGTGCACCAGCAAGCCAGTGACCTTGATGACGCCCCGGCGGGGATAGCCCTTTACCCGCCGCACCTTGCTGAAATCGGAATACAGCTCCGTCCGCTGGGCGCTGTACCCGATTCCCATGGGGGAGAAGCGGCCTGCGGCGGCTCCGGCGGCAGCGGTGATCTCACCCAGTTTCCCGGCCCGTTCCGCCTGCCAATCCGTCTGCTGATGGTTCAGACCGTTTTCATCCATGGTGAATTCCACCACATACCGGCCTCCCATCATGGCGGCGTACAGCAGATAGCCCAGGGCCACCACCGCCGTCATTCCCAGAAGAAAGATACCCAAAAATCGCAGATTGGTCAGCATCCGTCCCTTCCCGATCTCTGCGAGCATCACCATGCCGAAGATGCCCGCAAAGATAAAGAAGAATATCCGCCACACCAGAAAGAAGATGGAGCCGTCCCGGTAAAGGGACAGGGCGTAGATCCACCGGTATTTGCCGTCGTCACACCGCTGTACCCGGGAGCGTTCCAGCTCCCGCTTTTCCCGTCCCGGCCTCATTTCAGCAGCGGCAGGCCGCACTTCTGGCAGCGGTCGGCTGTCAGCGGATTGTGGCACGGACAGTTGACGCAGGGGATATAGTTGGCCCGGGATTTGTCGTACAGCTCATAGGGGAAGCGGAACTGGGGGTGATACATAAACCTGTCCCCCACCTCCAGATAGTTCCATGCAGGCAATGCGCCGCCCTCCCGCTCCACGTACCGCACTTTTTTCCCTGCGGTGGTACGGGCCACGGTGATGTACTCGGTGTAGAAGGTGTCGCTGTCGTTTTTACGGTAGGCCCGCTGCGTCTTTTTATCGATAACCGTAGCCTCATAGGTGTTGGCGGCGCGCTCCTTCACAAAGCTCACCAGGGCGAACACCAGGAAGATCGCCCCCAGTATCAGCCCATAGCGAAAGGCGTCCGCCGTCTTCATGTCGCTGAAAAAGCTGTATACGGTAAAGCCCACCACCGGCAGCGGCACCAGCAGGAAGGTAAAGCCCTTTGCGACACGGCGGCTTTTCTGCACCGCCGCCAAAATCTCCGGGTCGTTCACCCGCCGGGAATAGCCCGCAGCGGGGCCGCCCCCCTGCCCACCGGCAAAGGGCTGGTAATCAAAGGCAGGCTCTGCCGCCCCGCCGTAGGCGTATTCCCCCACCTGGGCCGCAGGTGGCGGTGTGGGAGCGCCGTAGTCAAAGGGCGCCGCGTCGGGCTGCGCCGCCTGAGGCTGCTGCACCTGCTGCGCCTGGGGCTGCACCGAAGCGGTGCCGCAGTTGGGGCAGAATTTGGCCTCATCCGCCAGCTTCGCCCCACATTGGATGCAATACTTCGCCATTTCGCTACCTCCCGCATGGTATTATTTCTAATGGTATCTCGGTTATAATTGTATCTCCCGCGCCGCCTGGCGTCAATCGGTGACAAGAATATGTCATTGACACTTTTTCTGTCAACTCATTGATTTTTCGCCTGCTTTGTGCTAAAATAATTATGAAATCATAGCAGGAGACAGGCCTATGTTCAGCGAGAAACTCGATAAAATACTCACTTTGCTCGACGTGACTTCGGGGGATTTTGCGCGCTTTGCCGGATGCGATAAATCCTATATCAGCCGTATGACAAGCGGTGCGAGAGTCCCGAAAAAAGGCGGAGCGGGCGCTTGGCGTATCGTAGACGGCATATACGCCTCTGCCGATGAAAAGGGCAAAACCGCCGGGATCTGCCAGCTGATTTCCTGCGAAGATCAAAACTCCGCAGATGGGATAAAGTCACAGATCATGGCTTGGCTCTACGACGGAGAAGAGGTTACGGATAAGAAATCCAAAGCACCGAAGGATAAAGTGCCATACCGTGTGTTTGGGGAAAAGCTGAACGCCGTTATGGAGCTTGCGGAGATCTCCAACATTCGCCTTGGAAATCTGGTCAATATCGATACTTCTTACATAAGCCGATTCCGAAACGGACTGCGATCCCCGAAATCCAACCCGCGCACGATGGACGCCATATGCACCGCTTTACTGCGCAGACTGGGAGAACAGAACAGAATAAAACAACTTGCGGCTCTTATGAAAGCTGACCCCGACGCGCTGACGGACGAAGAAGAGGCGTTTTCGCTGTTTCACGATTGGCTGTACGATACCGAAAAGACCGACAGCAGTTCGGTAATCGAAAAGTTGCTTGAAACCATCGACACTTTTTCCATAGACGCAAAAACGCCGCTGCCTTCTTTTGAGGAAGTAGCGGCAACAGTCAAATGTGAAGACACTGTATATTTCGGCTCGACCGGCTTACAAAACGCGGTGATACGGTTTCTCGGGGGCGTGATTTCGGACGGAGGCAAAGAACTGTATTTATATTCCGACCAGAATATGAACTGGCTGACCGACCCTGAGTTTCGTCTGAAATGGGCGGCGTTGATGCTTTGCTGTGTGCAAAAAGGAATCAAGATCCACGTCATTCATAACGTTGACAGGGACGTTTCCGAAATGATTGAGGCGATCATCAGCTGGCTGCCGCTCTATATGTCGGGAATGATCCGTTCCTACTACTGCAAAAAACAGAAGAATCCCAGGTTTTCCAATACGATCTTTTTATGCCCGGGCGTCGCTTGCATCAAGGGCAGTAATGTGATCGGAACAGAAGACCAAAACGGCGAATATCGTTACGATACCGATACTAAAATATTGGAAATGCACCAGGCTGCTTTTCACCGTCTGCTCGCCGACGCAAAGCAACTTGTAAGGATATACGGCAATCTCGAAAGCGAAGGGGTTATTCACACGGGCTATTCCGGAATGACTGTGCTCGGAACGGCGCTGTCATTTGCCACGATGCCAATAGAGACGCTCGTTTCGATCCTTGCACGCTGCGGCGCTGACGAAACCGTGAAGAACAGGGCGTTTTCCGTTTGGGAAAGTCGAAAGAGATTCCTTAACGTAACACTTAACGAATCTTTTGTCCATGAGTGCATTCCCGTGGCGGATGAGGAAAGCTTGTTCAGTAACAAAGTCTCTGCGGATATTCCCGGCATCACTGTAACGTATACGCCGAAGGAGTATGCGGAGCATATACGGAATATCATGGCGCTGTCGGAGGAAAATCCGCAATATCGTTTTTACGCTTTGCCGGACGCGCCCTTTGACAACACGCAGATCGTCCTTTCCGACGACCTCGTAACGGTAAGTAGGCTGAACGCCCCGCAGGTCACGTTTTTGATTTCCCATCCGGCTATGTACGAGGCCTTTATGGCTTATGCGGACAGTATTACAGCCCGCTACAAGCAGGATAAACTCACGACCAAAAGACTGCTGGAACGGTATTTGTAATAGGGTAAGATGTGCGGAAACGCCCCATCAGAAAAGCAAAAATATATTTCTGATGGGGCGTGTCATCTATATGTACTGGACGATGCCGTCCTAGACAAGTATCTATATCCTACGCGCTCGGAACTCTGAACATGTGCATAACAAAACGGGCGTTACGAACAAATTACGAACGGTAGATTTGCATTTTTCAAGAACCCCGAAAAAAGTACAAAAAAGTACCGAAATCCGTAGGATTTCGGTACTTTTTATGGTGGAGATAAGCGGGATCGAACCGCTGACCGTTTCGGCGCTTCGCGCCGAAACGCCGCCTGCGGCGGCCACAATTGAAATGCAAGAGGTCAGCGGTTCCGCAGTGTCATGCCAAGCAAAAGAAACAGCCACCTTTCGGTGACTGCTGTGGCTTCACATGCGGTATTCGTCCTTGCCCTGTGTAATTCCATACAGGGCGACGAATACAGTAACCCTATGTGGATTATTGTAGCAGACGCCGGTGCGACGGTCAACGGGATTAACACCCTAAGCCTTCCGTTTTCCCGGTTTGTTTGCTGCAACACGCCTCCTTCCATCCTCGGAAACCGCCTTTCCATGCTGCTGTTTTTCTGCAATCTACCCCCTGCGTCAGCACGGATATTGACTTAGGGTTACTGGCGAAGATTGGGAGGTTGCGTGCGTTCCTTGTTGACATATACACCCAATGGGTGTATTATGATGGGGCGAGGTGATTCAAATGGATATTCGTGAGATGAGAAATCGTCTTGGTGAAACGCAGAGCGAGTTTGCCGAACGATATCACATTCCGTTTCGCACCATTCAGAACTGGGAGGTCGGTGCGCGTGTGCCTCCTGCATACATCAAAAGTCTTCTGGAGGACCGTGTAAGGGCAGACCTTGTGAATCGCAGGACCGTTGCACTTCCGAAGTATGATCCAAAGAAGGTGGATCTTCCGAAGCGGAGCGATTTCATTGGCTCCCTTTCATGGCTGAGAGCGGTGGGCGAGCAGATTGGCCAACCGATTATCTTTGCTCTGGATGAGGCGCTCATGTGCCAGGGAAGCTTCGGGGGCAGAAGCGATGAATACATCGTATGGGTCTACGGAGATGATTCCCTGTCGAGGTTTAACGGCGTAGTCGTACTCGGCGATCATGTGAGTTCCTACCATGTGCAGGAAAAGAACGGCCTGCGCTATACGAACTTCAACCGGACAATTGCCGATGCGCTTGCCAATGAACCCATTTTGGATATGCAGGGCATTACAGAAGCACTCAGTCATTATTACTACAAAAACGGCAGCAGCTTTGCGGGATTGTTCCCTCCCCCCGAGTACGAGGAAGCATTTTCAAAACTGGCGGATGAAGCCATCCACTATTATAATAGTTAAAGAGGGTGATGACATGAATCTATCCGCAGAGGAAAAATTGATGTATGCTGTGATGAACGCAGTTTTCAGCAGTGGTATCCCCATTGATTTCAAAGGAGCGATGGTGCTGAAAGCCTGTCTGCTGGAGGCCGGCTTTCCCGATGAAATCCGCCATACCGCGGATATTGACGCGAACTGGTACTCGGATTCACCGCCGTCTGCTGAGCAGTTGGTCGAGTCGCTGGAGGCTGCTCTACAGGAAAACGGAATCAATCTCCATGTGGATCTATACAGGATGTACGGCGAGGGTCGCTCTGCTGGATTTGAACTATCCGATCCCAGCACGGGAGAGATTCTATTTACAATAGATATGGATGTGAACCGCCCGGTGCAGCCGGCCCAGATCTATGAGGTGGCGGGGCTTCGGTTCCGCGGGATATCTCCCGATCAAATGTTGGCAGATAAGATTTCTGCAATCTCAACTGGAAAGGTGCTCCGAAGAATCAAGGATGTTGTGGATCTGTACTATTTGTCTCAGGTGTTCGAGCTTGACCTGGATCGCCTGCAGCAAACGCTGCGCAGCAGCGGCAAAATCCTGGAGGATTTTCACGGTTTCCTTGGCGCAGATGAAGAACTGAGACACGCCTATGAAAAGTTCCGATTCACCGGTGGAGTGAACAAGCCGCCGTTTGACGAGGTATATGTAAAGGTTAAAGCGTATTTGAAAGATGTCTTGCCGACGGAATCAGTTGACCGTTGAGCCAAGACTTCCCCCGGCTTTAGCCCTGGGAAGTGTCAAAATAGCAGCAAGGAAGAGTAATCCACTACCCTTCCCTGCTGCTATTTTTATCTCTGCGCCCATAGTCGTGCCGTCATTCCCAAATACGCAGGCTGCGTAAATGGCGTCAACTGGTTCAAAGATCGTGGCCAGTGGGCAGAAAACGATATCGAACCGGCACCCGGTATGATTATCTTCTTCGATTGGGATAACAAGGGCAGCTCCGGCCCGCAGGACGGCGAATCCGATCATACCGGTATCGTTGAACGGGTAGAGGACGGCATTGTCTACACGGTCGAAGGAAACTCAGGTGATAGCTGCCGAGAAAACCATTATGCTGTAGGCTATTACGAAATCCTGGGCTATGGGATTCCTGCCTATTAACAGCAAATGACACCCAAATGGGTGGCACTTACATATGAATGTCCTTGTATTTGTCTAATTCGAGGATTATTCGGTAGATTTGCTCTTGTTCTGATTTGCTCTTTGTCAGTAGAAGCTCATAGCATTTTGCGGGGATATCTGCGCCGTCATCCGGTGTGCATCCAATCTTATCGAAGAGCTTTAAGAGAGGAAGATCTAACTATGAGAAGATTACGCCGACCACCACCGGGAAGACGGTGCGTATCCAGTTGGAGGTCCAGCTGAATCCCGGTGAGACGCTGGCCGTCGACTCCGACAGCCGGGTGGAGGGCTGGGTGGAGGTGATTAGCCAGTAGTTGGAAAATGGGGCATCTTGAATGGTAGAAAGCTTTTTTAAAATCTGCAACTTTTGGGGGAAAAACCGTTACGTACGTTACGTATGAAAACTCTTGAAAATATCATAACACCAAGCGGAAAAAGTCGCAATAGGCAACTTTTTGGGTGAAAACTCTTGAAGGGGCTTCAAGATGCCGGGGAGTCTTGAACCTGTGCATAACAAAGCGGGCGTTACGAACAAATTACGAATGGTAGATTTGCATTTTTCAAAAGCCCTTTAAAAAGTTGCAAAAAGTACCGAAATCCGTAGGATTTCGGTACTTTTTATGGTGGAGATAAGCGGGATCGAACCGCTGACCTCTTGAATGCCATTCAAGCGCTCTCCCAGCTGAGCTATACCCCCATGTTCTTTTGTCGTGCGCCGCTCTTGCTGACGACTTCGTTAGTATACTGCTACTTCCCCGATTTGTCAATACCAAATTGAGAAAAATTTTGAGAAAATTTGCGAAGGGTGGCGACTGCCCCTTATCCATGGGTGAAAGGGCGGAAAACGCCCGGAGGACGGCGGCGTCCTCCGGGCGGCAGTTCCATTTAACAATTACTTTCTCCGGCTGCGGAGGCTGGCCACCACCATGCCGGTCAGGGCGAAGAGGGCGATGGCGTTGGGAATGACCATCAGGTTATTGAACATATCCGTCAGCTCCCACACCAGGTCGTTGCTGATCTGGGTGCCCACGAAGGTGAAGGCCAGGGCGATGAGGGAATAGACGGCGGTGGCCAGCTTGGTATTCTTGCGGCCAAAGAGGTAGAGGGCGTTGATCTTGCCGAAGAGGTTCCAGCTCAAAATGGTGGAGAAGGCGAAGAAGAACAGGCACACCGCCACGAAAATGGCGCCGAACTTGGCACCGAACACGGTGCCGAAGGCGGTCTGGGCCAGGTTGGTCTTGCTGATGGTATCGGGGATGACGCCACTGGCCAGGGGGCCGTCGGGGGTATAGAGGGTGGAGATGATGACAAGGGCGTTGAGGGTGAGCACCACGAAGGTGTCGATGAACACGCCGATCATGGCCACCACGCCCTGGTCGTGGGGATGGGCCACATTGGCCTGGGCGTGGGCATGGGGCGTGGAGCCCATGCCGGCCTCATTGGAGAACAGGCCCCGCTTGGCGCCCTGGGAGATGGCAATCTTGATGGCTGCGCCAAAGCTGCCGCCCAGGATGGCCTGGGGGGTGAAGGCGTACTTGAAAATCATGGCGATGGTGGCGGGGATGTAGGTGATGCGCACCAGCAGGACAATGATACCGCCCACCAGGAAGAGGCCCGCCATGATGGGGACGATTTTTTCCACCACGGAGGCCAGGCGCTGGACGCCGCCCAGGTAGATGACGGCGCAAATCGCCACCAGCACCACACCGGACACCCACACGGGGATGCCGAAGGCGGTGTTCATGGTGGAGCCGATGGAGTTGGACTGCACCATGCTGCCCATGAAGCCCAGGGCCAGCACGGCGGCCACGGCAAAGAAGGTGGCCAGGAACTTGCCGAAGCCGCCCCGGAAAGCGGTGGTGATATAGTAGACAGGGCCGCCCTTGACGGCGCCGTCACGAGCCACGATGCGGGTACGCTGGGCCAGAGTGGCCTCGGCGTAGATGGTGGCCATGCCCAGGAAGGCGATGACCCACATCCAGAAGATGGCACCGGGGCCGCCGGTGAGGATGGCGCCGGAGGCGCCTACGATGTTGCCGGTGCCCACCTGGGCGGCGATGGCGGTGGCCAGGGCCTGGAAGGAGGACATACCGGATTTATTCTTCTCGCCTACCAGCTTCAGGTTGCCGAAGGTCTTGCGCATACCCTCGCCGAAGCAGCGGATCTGGACGAAGCGGGTCTTGATGGAGAACCAAAGGCCCACGGCAATCAGCAGAAAGACCAGGATGTAGTTGGACAAATAGGTGTTGATGTCGGAAACGATGGGGAACAGCGCGTCTTGGATGGCTTGCATGATTTTCTTCCTCCTAAAAAACAAGAGTTACTGCGCTTGGCAGCAACTCTGGAGAACGATCCGACAGGAAAAATCCGGCCGGGCTCTGTCCTTTTGCCTGAGAGATTCGGCCCGATGGGCCTTGCACCTTCGGCACCCAATTGAATGGGATTCTCCAGAGTCCCCTCCCCGCTCAGTCTTGCGGCGCAATCCTCAGCGGTTCCCAGGGCAATATCACAACTGCATGGATAATACCACAGAATCGTGCATAATGCAACTGTTTTTCCACAAATAGAGGATTTTTATGCAAATGAGAGGGTGGGGACTTCCCTACCCTCTCTTTGTATGTGCAGGTGGGACAAATTATGCCGCTTTACCGGGTAAACGCCTCCAGGATGCGGAGAATCAGCGCCACGCACTGGTCCATCTGCTCCACTACGGCGTGCTCGTAGGGGCCGTGATGGCCGAAGCTGCCGGTGGGCAGGTTGGGGCAGGGCAGGCCCCGGAAGGACAGCTGGGCGCCGTCGGTGCCGCCCCGGATGGCGCAGGGCTTGGGCTCCAGGCCGCATTGGCGGGTGGCCTCCATGGCCTTCTCCACCACCTCGAAATGGGGCTTGATCTTCTCGATCATGTTGCGGTACTGCTCGTGCATGGCCACGGTGACGGTGCAGGCGCCGTAGCGGTCGTTCAGCAGCGCCGCGGCGTGGAGCATGGCCTTTTTCCGCAGCTCGAAGGCGTTGCTGTCGTGGTCGCGGATGATATAGTGCAAGGTGGCGGACTCCACGTTGCCGGTCATGTCGGTGAGGTGGAAGAAGCCCTCGTAGCCTTCGGTATCCCGGGGGGTATCTCCGGCGGGCAGCATGGCGTTGAAGGCCATGGCCACCAGGGAGGCGTTGATCATGGTGTTCTTGGCAGAGCCGGGATGGACGTTGAAGCCCCGGAAGGTGACCTCCGCCGCGGCGGCGTTGAAGTTCTCATACTCGATCTCCCCTACCCCGGCGCCGTCCAGGGTATAGGCCAGCTGGGCGCCGAAGCGGTCCAGATCCAGGAGGGCCGCGCCGTGGCCGATCTCCTCATCGGGGCAGAAGCCGATGGCCACCGGGCCGTGGGGCAACTCGCCGTGGAGCAGTTCCTCGGCGGCGGTCATGATCTCCGCCACGCCGGCCTTATCGTCGGCCCCCAGGACGGTGGTGCCGTCGGTGACCACCAGGGAGCAGCCTTTCAGGCCCGCCAAATGGGGGAAGGCCTTGGGGCTCAGCACCCGGCCGCTGTCCCCCAGGGGGATGTCGCCGCCGTCGTAGTTTTCCACCAGGCGGGGCTGCACGTTGCGGCCGGAGAAATCCTCGTCGGGGATGGTGTCCACGTGGGCCAGGAAGCCGATGCAGGGCTTGTCCTCCAGGCCGGGGGTGGCGGGAATTTTGCCGTAGACGTAGCAGTTTTTCTCATCCAGATACACATCGCTGACGCCCAGGGCGGTCATTTCCTCGGCCAAAAGGCGGGCCAGGTCAAACTGGCAGGCGGTGGAGGGAACGGCGTCGCCCCCGTCGCGGCTGGAGGTGTGGACGCGGGCGTAGCGCATCAGACGTTCATAGGCTTTCATGGTGGCACTCTCCTTTGGGGCCCCGGCGGCAGATGGCCGTTTACAGCGGGGCAAATCTATGGTAAAATTCTAACACTATTATGCAGAAATCGCAAGATGGAGATGGATACGATGCTGATTTTCGACATGGACGGCGTACTGACCGACAGCAACGGCATTTGGAAAGAGGTGGACACCGCGTTTCTCGGCAAGCGGGGGCTGCCCTACACCCGGGAATACTACGAGGGCGTGGCCCACACGGTGTTCCCCAAGGCGGCGGTGTTTACCAAGGAATACTGCCATCTGGACGAGTCCGTGGAGGAGATCATGGCGGAATGGCTGGCCATGGCCGGAGACGTGTACGGCACCGAGGTGGCGGCCAAGCCGGGGGTGCGGGAATACCTGACAGCCTGCCGACAGCGGGGGGAGCGGATGATCGTGCTGACCTCCGCCGTGCCGGACCACTGCCGGGCGGCCCTGGGGCATTTGGACTTGCTGCCCTATTTTGAAAAGGTGTTTTTCGCCCAGGAGCTGGGGCTGGACAAGCAGGACAGCGCCATCTACCGAAAGGTGGCGGCGCTGATGGGCGAAGCGTGCGGGGACTGCACCGTGTTTGACGACTCGCTGGCGGCCTGCCGCAGCGCCAAGGCCGCGGGGATGCGGGTCATCGGCGTGTGGGACGCCTATTTCAACGACAACGAAGCGGAGATGCAGCGCGTATGCGACCGCTACATCCGGGGATTTGGAGAATTGTTGTGAGAATGAAAAAGACCGGCTTTGCGCCGGTCTTTTTTTGCGCTCAAAAGCTGCCGATGGGGATGGAGCCGTCGTCGGAGCCTTTTTCGATATTTAATATGGTGACATCGTAGCCACGGCCGTCCTCCATCTCCACGTGGACCCGGTCTCCTGTCTTGGCGCCCATGACGGCCCGGCCCACCGGGGACTCCTTGCTGATGAGACCCTTGAGGGCGTCCTGGCGCAGGGTGGTGACCAGCTGGATGGTGCGCTGGCGGCCCGTGTTCTCCATGCGGATGGTGACCTTGTCGTAGAGACCGGCGGTAGAGGCGGTGGAGTGGTCCTGAATGACGTGGGCGGTTTTAATCATGCGCTGGAGGTAGCGGATGCGGCTGTCGTTCCGGTTCTTCTCCTGCTTGGCGCATTTATACTCAAAATTCTCGCTGAGGTCGCCGAAGGCCCGGGCCGTCTGCACGTCCTCAATCAGCTTGGGGCGCAGCACCTGGGTGCGGTAGTCGATTTCCTCCTGCATTTTCTGGATGTCGCTTCGGGTCAGTTCATCATACATGGTTCATTCCTCCATACAGTGTGAAAGGCGGTCAAGCGCCGTGGGTAAACGATTGAGGTCGATGCCGGCATAGTTCACCACCAGCACGTGGCTGGGGGCGGCGGCGGAATCGGCGTAATAGTCGGACAAAAAGGCCAGGCGCAGGCCCTGTGCCGCCGCCCGACGGCGCAGCACGTCGTCAGGCAGGCCGGTGGGCAGCGTCACCAGGAAGTGGAGACCCGCGTCCTGCTCGGTGATGGTGGCGCGAAGGCCGCCGAAGCAGCGGATGACGGCATCCCGCTTCTGGTGGTAGTGCTTGCGCATACGGCTCAAATGCTGCTCGTACCGGCCCTGGGCGAGAAACTGGGCCAGGGTGTACTGCTCGAAGGAGGACACGGTGCTGGCGTAGAAGCCCAGGCGGGAGCGGTACTCCGCCAGCAGGTGGGGCGGCAGCACCATATAGCTGATGCGGATGCTGGGGGCGATGGTCTTGGAAAAGGTGTTGAGGTAGATGACGCGCTGGGCGGTGTCGATGGACATCATGGTGGGGATGGGACGGCCTACGAAGCGGAATTCGCTGTCGTAATCGTCCTCCAAGATGTACCGGCCCTCCCGCTCCCCCGCCCAGCGCAGCAGCTCCTGGCGGCGGGAGATGGGCATGACGATGCCGGTGGGATAGTGGTGGCTGGGAGAGATATGCACCACGTGGGCGTCGCTGCGGCGGAGGGCATCGGCGCTGAGGCCGCTGCCGTCCAGGGGCAGGGTGCGGAGGGCCACGCCGCTGCTTTGGTAGACGGCGGCGATTTTCCGATAGCCCGGGTCCTCCACGGCGTAGACCTTATCCCGGCCCAGCAGCTGCACCAGCAGCGAATAGAGAAACTCCGTGCCCGCGCCTACGATGATCTGCTCCGGGTCCACCGCAAGGCCCCGGAACTGGTAGAGCGTGGCGGCGATGGCCCGGCGCAGTTCCGCCACGCCGGTGGAGGGGGTGGGCCGCAGCAGCCCCGTGTCCTGCTCTAAAATGGTGCGGCGCATCAGCCTGGCCCAGGTGGAAAAGGGGAACTGCTCCTCCGCCGTGCTGCTGGCGGCAAAGTCCAGAAACCACTGGGCCTCCCTTTGAGGCGCCACGGCGGCGGGGGCGGCGACGGCGCCATGTAAGCGCTCCACCGGGGAGACGAAGTAACCTTTTTTCTCCACACCGTAGAGGTAGCCCTCGGCGATGAGTTGCTCGTAGGCCGTTTTGACGGTGATGACGCTGACCTCCAAATGGCTGGCCAGCATCCGCTTGGAGGGCAGCTTATCCCCGGGGCCCAGGGCGCCGGAGAGGATGTCGGCCTTGATGGCCCGGTAGAGCTGCTCGTAAAGGCTGCTGCCGCTGTGCTTTTGCAGGGGGTAGGTCAGCATGACTGTCCCTCCCATCTGGTATTAAGATATATGACAAAAATGGTTATTTTAATCATACCAGATAACACTATAATACAGGCAGAGTGAAAAAGCAAGGGGGGGATGGCCATGGACGACCGGAAAATCCGGAAAACCGTATACGCGGCGGCGCTGGCGGCACTGGTGTGCGTGGCCACCCTGGTGGTACAGGTGCCCTCCCCCACCGGCGGCTATGTCAATGTGGGCGACGGCTTCGTGCTGCTGTCCGGCTGGCTGCTGGGCCCCTGGTACGGCGCGGCGGCAGCGGGGTTGGGCACGGCGCTGACCGACCTCATCATGGGCTACGCGGTGTACGCCCCGGCGTCCTTTTTCATCAAAGGTTTGACGGCGCTGCTGGCGGCCATTGTGGCAGGAAAGACGGCCCACCGCAAGGCGGGGCTCCTGCTGGGGGGCGTGCTGGGCGAGGCCTGGATGGCCCTGGGATACTTCCTGTTCACGGCGCTGCTGCTGGGCCGGGGGTCCGGGGCGCTTTTGAGCGTGCCGGGGAACCTGGTGCAGGGGCTGGTAGGCGTTGTGTTGGGCTATCTTTTGATGCGGATGATACAGAGAAGCCACGTGTTGGACGGGAAAATCGACGGATAAAATGAGGTGTTGATCATGGCAGGTACAACGATTCACACGGTAGAGGACGCGGCGCTGCTGACCCAGGTGCGGCAGCAGGCGGCGGACGCGGCGGCGCAGCTGGCCCAGGCTGCCCACCTGCACAAGGGGCAGATGGTGGTCATCGGGTGCAGCACCAGTGAGGTGGTGGGCCACAACGTGGGCAGCTGGTCCACGCCGGAGGTGGCCCAGGCCATCTTTGACGGCTTCCACAGCGTGTTTGCGCCCTTGGGCGTATACATGGCGGCCCAGTGCTGCGAGCATCTGAACCGGGCGCTGATCGTGGAGGCGGAGGCGGTGCCGGGGGCGGAAATCGTCAACGTGAAGCCCCAGCCCAAGGCGGGCAGTTCCTTCGCCACCGCGGCCTACCACAGTTTTCGCCACCCGGTGGCGGTGGAGGAAATCAAGGCCGACGCGGGGCTGGACGTGGGCGGCACCCTCATCGGCATGCACCTGAAGAAGGTGGCGGTGCCGGTGCGGCTCCAGCAGAACCACATCGGCGAGGCCATTTTGCTGGCGGCACGGGTGCGGCCCAAGTTCATCGGCGGCGAGCGAGCCGTGTACGATGAGGCGCTGAAAGAGGGGTATCCCCGGTTCGAGTGATTTCGGTTGACATGGAAAAAGCGGGGTCATTTTGGCCCCGCTTTTATCTTTCATTCCGCAAAAACCGAGGCGCGGCATGGCCGCGCCTCGGTTTGATTGCATGGCAAAAATGCTTTTCGGCTTAGAAGCAGCCCTGCTCCATCATGGCCTCGGCCACCTTCTTGAAGCCTGCGATGTTGGCGCCGGCCACCAGGTCGTAGCCCAGGCCGTACTCGGCGGCGGCCTCGGCGGAGACGCGGTGGATGTTCTCCATCATCTTGTGGAGCTGGGCGTCCACTTCCTCGGCAGTCCACACCAGGCGCTCGGAGTTCTGAGCCATCTCCAGGGCGGACACGCCCACGCCGCCGGCGTTGACGGCCTTGGAGGGGGCCACGATCATGTGCTTCTGCTGGCGCAGGAAGTTCAGGGCGTCGTTGGTGGTGGGCATATTGGCCACCTCGATATAGTACTTGACGCCGGAGGCGGCAATCTTCTCGGCGGACTCCATGCGCACGTCGTTCTGCATGGCGGCGGGCATATACACGTCCACGTCCTTCACGCCCCAGCACTTGGCGCCGGGCACGAACTCGCAGCCGAACTTATCGGCATAGGGCTGGCAGTGCATGGGATCCTTGGCGCGCATCTCCAGGATGAAGTCCAACTTCTCCGGGGTGATGACGCCGTCGGGATCGTGAACGTAGCCGTCGGGGCCGGCGAAGTAGGTGACCTTGGCACCCAGCTGGGCGGCCTTCTTCATGATGCCCCAGCCCACGTTGCCGTAGCCGGAGATGGCGATGCGCTTGCCATCGATGGTGTCATGCTCGTGCTTGAGCACCTCCTGGAGGTAGTAGATGGCGCCGTAGCCGGTGGCCTCGGGGCGGATCAGGGAGCCGCCGTAGCTCAGGCCCTTGCCGGTGAGGACGCCGTTCTCCCACACGCCCTTGAGGCGGCGGTACTGGCCGTACAGGTAGCCGATCTCGCGGCCGCCCACGCCCATGTCGCCGGCGGGAACGTCGATATCCGGGCCGATATAGCGATAGAGAGCCGTCATGAAGCTCTGGCAGAAGCGCATGACCTCGGCGTCGGACTTGCCGGCGGGGTCGAAGTCGGAGCCGCCCTTGGCACCGCCGATGGGCAGGCCGGTGAGGCTGTTCTTGAAGGTCTGCTCGAAGCCCAGGAACTTGATGATACCTTCATACACGTTCTTCTGGAAGCGCAGGCCGCCCTTATAGGGGCCGATAGCGCCGTTGAACTGGCAGCGCCAACCACGGTTGGTATGCCACTGGCCGTTGTCGTCGCACCACACCACCCGGAAGGTGAACATACGCTCGGGCTCCACCATGCGGCCCAGCAGGTCTACCTTCTCATACTCGGGATGCTTGTCGATGACGGGCTCCAGAGAGGAGAACACCTCTTCCACAGTCTGCACGAATTCGGGCTCGTTGCCGTGCTTGGCCTTGACATTTTCCAGCACGCTTGCCAGATAAGCATTCATAGTAAACTGCCTCCTAAATTCAATTATTATGACAGAAATACGTTTGTTGCTTTCCATCATGCTCATGATAACACCAATTTTTCCATTCCACAAGGGACTTTATCGTAAATCTCGCCAAGGGGACGTAAAAGTTTCCCGGGGGATTTTGTGCAAAATGTTCATGGTACATTTGCCGTCCACACGGGCCAAAATGGGGAAAATGGGCGGCAAATCATTGACAAGCGGCCATTTTTCCTTATAATAAAGGTGAGGGCATTTGGCCCGCAGTATACCCGCTCAACCGGGCGGAAAAGGAGTAACGACTATGACGTACACCATGAAGATTGCCGGCCTGGAGCGCCAGCTGCCCCTGTGCAAGATCAACGACACGCTGTATATCGGCGCGTTTATCTGCTTCGGCGACGCGGAAATCACCGAGGCCGCCGCCCGGGATATGCTGAAGCTGCTGCCCGAGGGCAGCTATGACTACCTCTTCACCGCCGAGGCCAAGAGCATCCCCCTGATTCACGAGATGGCACGCCAGTCCGGCGCCAAGAAGTATTTCATCGCCCGGAAGGGCCCCAAGGCCTACATGCCCGACCCCATCCACGTGGAGGACAAGTCCATCACCACCGCAGGCACCCAGAACCTGTACCTGGGCAGCGACGACGCGGCGCTGATTCGCGGCAAGCGGATCGTGCTGATGGACGACGTGATCTCCACCGGCGGCAGCCTGCTGGCTATGGAGGCGCTGGTGAAGATGGCAGGCGGCATTGTGGTGGATCGCATCGCCGTGCTGGCCGAGGGCGACGCCGCCAACCGCAAGGACATCAAGTTCCTGGAAAAGCTGCCCCTGTTCAACCCCGACGGAACGGTAAAGGAATAATCATGTGCATCGCCGCGGCTTCATGCCGCGGCGATGATTTTTTAGTTGGGTTCGCGCCTGCGCATCGCGAAATCTGCGATGCTTTTTCGGATATCAAAGCAATGTATGCGTGAATTTTGGAACAGCGCACAAATACCAGTGGACAATCGCCATTAGGTGTGGTAATATGAGCAATTAATAAAACGAAACACAGGAGGTCATCGCTTATGTCTGCAAAAGAGAGTTACGCCGGTAAGATCAACCGCAAGCTGAACAAGAAGCTGCGCATTATCGAAGTGGCTGCCGGGCGGGCCGACCCCGACCTGGTGCTGAAAAACGCCACCTACGTCAACGTGTTCTCCAACGAGCTGTGCCAGGGCGACATCGCCGTGGCGGAGGGCTTGATTGTGGGCATGGGCGAGTACAGCGGCAGCCACGAGGTGGACGTGAGCGGCAAAATTGTGCTGCCCGGCTTCCTGGATGCCCACATCCATCTGGAGAGCAGCCTGGTGTCCCCTACCGAGTTTGCCAAGGCGGTGCTGCCCCACGGCACCACCACCGTCATCACCGACCCCCACGAAATCACCAACGTGATGGGCACCGACGGCATTGAATACATGTTACAGGCCACGGAGGGACTGCCGGTGGACGTGCGGTTCATGCTGCCCTCCTGCGTACCCGCCACGCCCCTGGACGAGAGCGGCGCCAACCTGGACTACCGGGCCATTGACAGCTTTTACGACCACAGCCGGGTGCAGGGCCTGGCGGAGATGATGAACGCCTACGGCGTCACCCACGGCAACTCCGAGGTGGTGTCGAAAATCGTGGCGGCCCAGGCCCACCACAAGAAGATCGACGGCCACGCTCCTGACCTGGAAGGCAACAACCTCAACGCCTACATCGCCGCCGGGGTGTACTCCGACCACGAGTGCTATCGGATGGAGGACGCCATCGCCAAGTTGCAGCGGGGCCAGTTCATCATGATCCGGGACGGTACGGCGGCCCGGAACCTGGAGGCGCTGATGCCCCTGCTGTGCGACAAGTATGTGGAGCGGTGCATGTTCTGCACCGACGACAAGCACCCCAACGACCTGTTGGAGAAGGGGCACATCGACTACATTGTGAAGAAGGCTATCTCCCTGGGGGCCGACCCCATTCTGGCCATCAAGGCCGCCTGCCACAACGCGGCACGGTACTTCCTGCTGAACAACCGGGGCGCCATTGCGCCGGGGTATCTGGCGGACTTCGTGGTGATCGACAACTTCAACGACTTCAACATCGAGCAGGTGTACAAGAAGGGCGCGCTGATGTGCGACCACGGCGTGCTCACCGACTTCCCCGCCCCGGAGATCGACCCCTATCTGGTGGAGCGGAGCCACGACACCTTCCACCTGCGGCCCCTGGTGCCGGAGAGCTTCGACGACAGCCGTCCCCGGGGCGTCATCGGCATGGTGGACGGCGAGATCACCACCACCGACGCGGGCTATGCCGACCACATCGACGTGGCCCAGGACATTCTGAAAATCGCCGTGGTGGAGCGGCACCACAACACCAAGCACATCGGCATCGGCTACATCAAGGGCTACGGCCTCCGCAGCGGCGCCGTGGCCACCTCCATCAGCCACGACAGCCACAACATCATCGTGGTGGGCACCAACGAGGCGGACATGGCCGCGGCGGCCCAAAAGGTGGTGGATCTGAACGGCGGTATCGTGGTGGCGGACGGCGGCGAAATCGTGGCCGGCGTGCCGCTGGCGGTGGCGGGCATCATGTCCGACGAGCCCCTGGCGGTGGTGAACGAGAAGCTGGAAAAGGCCAAGGAGCAGTGCTTCAAGATGGGCGTCAGCCGGGGCATCGACCCCTTCATGACCCTCAGCTTCATGGCCCTGCCGGTGATCCCCACCCTGCGCATCACCACCCGAGGCGTGTACGATGTTAACTCCCAGCAGTATATCTGATGCAAGATACGATAAAAGGAACGCTCCGCGAAAGCGGGGCGTTCCTTTTGTGCATTTGCGTGCTTATGAAGGTTTTATTACTTTCGTTCCTTTTTCTTATATATGGTTACGACGCCAGCCGTCGAGAGCACCGACAGCAAGCCGTACACCATAACGCCCATATCGCCTGTTTTGGGCGATTGTGCCGCAGGGTTATCCACAACAAACGTAGCTGTGGACACATGTGTGTCGTTCTCCGCTGTGATGGTATGTTGGCCGTTGGACAGTGTCGCCATAAACTCCTCGCTCAGGGTAACTACACCGTTTGCGACTGTATAGTATCTGCTTGCAACAGCCTTGCCATCAACAGAAACCCGGTTTATACCAGTCAAGTCTGTTATCACAGAAAAGGTGCTGACAGTTGAGACAGGCACAGCATTATTGACAGAAGGCATATAAGGGGATTCTTCGGAGGCGGGCCTGCTTACTGTCACGACAAAGACAACGGATTCTTCGTTGCCATAGCCATCATAAACAACGCACTTATAGGTGCCAGCATCGGCTTCAGTCACTTTTTCGACGGAAAAAGCACTTGTTTCCGCATTGTCTATTCCCCAAAACTCGTTGGTACCCGGTCGCTGTTTGAACCAAATAAACCATAGGTCGTCCGTATCGTCAGCCGTTGCTTCGACTGCAAGGGTCATACTGTCGCCAACTGCAACAGTCCTCGCTGTTTCGCCCACAGGAACCACGGTGAAATGATTCTCCATAGATATCATAAAGAAAATATGTTCTTCGTTTCCGTAGCCATCGTAGATGTCACACCAATAGCCCTCTAAATCATCCTTGGACGAAACGGTAACCGTATAGCTGTTTGAAGTCGCACCGTCTATTTCTCCTCTGTGGCGCCAAGAATAGGTAATATCACTCGTGTCATCCGCGGTTGCCTCGACAGCAAGGGTTACGCTGTCACCAATGGTAGCAGTTCTTTCCGTTTCTCCCACAGGAACAACCGCTAAATGGTTCTCCATAGATAGCAAAAAGAATACCATTTCTTCGTTTCCATACCCATCGGAGATTTCACACCAGCACCATCCCAAGTCTTTCTTGGAAGTAACGCTTGCAGTATAACTATGACTGTTTGGCGACGCGCCGTATATTTCGCCGCCATGATACCACGAATAGGTTATACCACTCATGTCATCCGCGGTCGCCTCGACGGAGAGGATTACGGTATCACCAAAGTCCACTGTATATTCCGTATCTACCGTTGGAACTGCTGATAAATTATTCTCAGCGGCGACACGGAAGAAAACATAGTCCTCATTTCCATAAGCGTCTGCAGCAGTGCAATGATATTGGCCCAAGTTGTCCTTAGCGGCCTCAAATGTATAACTATTCTCGTTGGCTGTGAGAGTCCTGCCATTAGGCCCGAACCATGTGTAAGTTACGCCATCGAGGTCATCACCGTCCACACTTACTGACAAAGTAACCGTGTCACCGGTACTCACTTTCCGGTCAGTTTCTCCCACTGCAGCTGCGGAGAAATGGTTCTCGGCGGCAATACGGAAGAAAATGTAACTCTCGTTTCCATAAACATCGGCAACGGTGCAAAAGTACTGTCCCAAGTCAGCCTTAGATGCAACATCCAGCGTATAACTGCTCTCATCGGTTGTGCAA
>JAFSMA010000068.1 GCA_017448145.1 Oscillospiraceae bacterium
AACCCGGACGGCACCTATGAGACGGTGCCCGCCGTGGCGGAGCTGGCCATCAGCGGCACCATGAGCGCCGACTGCGGCGGGACGATTCAGTTCTGAGGCGTGATTTTGGATGCGAGAAGGGGGCGGACGCAAGTCCGCCCCCGGGTGTTTGGGGAATATTGGAAAGTGTGTTAGATTTGCCGTTTGTGGGGAGAGGGGCGGACAGAGTCGTCCGCCCCTACGGTGGGGTGACGTGTCCGTATACCATGCAACCATTCGTGGTGGTTATCGTTACCATGGTTGGGCGGAGCAGAGCCCCGCCCCTACGGACGGTTGCCAATACCGTGCTTCATTCATCCGGGTTTGGCGGTGGTCGGTACCCTTTGGCGGGACACATAGCGCCAGCGACACACCGCGAAGCATGAGCGGTATGTGGAGCCAGTGCCCTTGGGGTAGTCCCGCCCTACGGCGGGATGGGGCACCGCATACTATGCAACCGGCGTTTTGGTGGGCGGGTTGCGGGGTTTTTTTATTCTCCGTAGTCCATTTGGAGGCGGAAGCAGGGTTGGTCGGCTATGGTGCCTTGGAAGTAGAAGCGGGTGCCGTTTTCCAGGGGCTGCTGCGTCCAGCCCCAGGTGAGGGTTTCGCCGTCTAAAATCTCGTGGTGGTACTCGATTTGCAGATCCCGCAGGGGCAGGGTCTGGCGGGGCAGCACGTCCTGGGCCAGATCCAGGTAGCGGGCGTTATTCATGTGGCCGTTCAGGTCCAGGAAGCTGTAGGGCACGGTGAAGGTGCCGGTGTGATCCGTCGCCACAGCCCGGAGGCTGCGGCTGCGGGGCAGCTCCCGGCCGGTGACGGCGGGGGGCAGAGACACGCCGCAGTCCTGGGGGCGCAGCTCGATGGTGCGGCTGTCGCAGTGCAGCAGCGACCACTGGGACACCGCCTGGGCCAGCAGCGTGCCGTCGGCGGCCTCCAGCTCATAATACCGGGGAAACAGGCCGTGGCGCATTTCGCCGGGCCAGGTGCGAAGGATAACCTCCTCGTCCAGGCCGGGCAGGCGGGTGATATGCAGGTTCTGGCGGCTGATGATCCACAGCAGGCCGCGGCGCAGCGTCACGTCGTTGCCCTGGCCGAACTGCTCCATCTGCACCATGCCGGTCTCCTGCCACTCCGCCAGCAGCCGGGAAAGGCGCAGCGTACCGGCAGCGGTGACATCGCAATAGCGCACCCGGAAGGGGTGCTGATAAATGGAATCCATGGCGTCTCCTTTTCTTTTGAAAATAAGAAAAGCACTGCCAAAGGCAGGGCTTTTCCCACAGCGTTTTGTCAGTTGGTGACGCCGTTGATGGCGGCAATCACCTTGCGGTACTCCCGGGCCAGACTCTCTTGCAGGGCGAGCACGTCACCCTCCGGCTCGGTGCGGGACAGGGCTTCCGCCAGGGCGTTGCCTGCCCGTTGCAGGCCGGGGCAAACCATGGTGTTGGCGGCGTGGGCGATGGACACCGCGCTGTTCCGGGCGTCCTGCCAACGGCCCTCCCGCATGGCGTGCAGCAGCACAGCGTAATCCTGGGCATAGGGAAAGGCCCGCAGCAGCGCCAAAATCCGCTCATCGCTGCCCATAGAAGCCGCCGCCGTGGCGTAATCGCCGCCTACGGCCACATAGAAATCATGCAAAGTCATGGGTACTCTCTCCGTGTTTCCATATTCTAATGGGGATAATACCATATTTCGTCAAGAAAAGCAAGGATTTCCGCCTTCACAGGGAGGAAAGCGGGGCATCCGCCTGGCGCTCTACCTCCTCGATGTCAGCGTCGCGGTAAAAATCGTCATGGGCGATGTGCCGACACTCGTGGGCGGCACTGATGAGCTGCTGGCCCCGGGAGAGGCGGGCGTTGAGATAGACGGAAAAGGTGCCGTCGTCATTGGGCGTGACCATACCGCCGGCGCGGCAGTCGGGGAAATCCACCAGATAGATAAAATAGTCGGATCCTTCAATTGGCATTGCGCAGACTCCTTACAAAATCGGCATAGGCCAGAATCTCCTCCTCGCTCATGTCCCGGAGGCTGTGGAGCAGGGCACGGGTGGCGCCGCTGCTGCGAAGCTGCTCCAGCAGGCGGCGCTCGCTGTCATCGGCGGTGTCGCCGTGCATGACGCGGTCCAGGGGCTCCCCCAGGTGGTCGGCAATCTTCTCACAGGTGGACACCGACAGCGTGGCGGCACGGCCGTTTTTCAGATTGGACAGGGCGGATTTGCTGACGCCCACCTCCTCGCACAGGCGGCTGGGCGTGGTGCCGTGCAGCGCGCAGAGGCTCTTAATATTGTCGTACAAATTAAACATATCGGCTCCCCCAGATTTGAGCAGTTTTCACAAAGTTCATATTAGATGCACTCTTTCCCCTTGACAGTTCATTTTTTATGCACTATTATGCACCCACAAGTTCACGAGAAATGCACTTTTTCTTTGTGGTCGCCATTATAGTACATAAATTCTGCACTGTCAACGTTTTTTATCGAAAAAGGGAAAAATGTGTCGAGGCAAGGGACGACAGCGCTGTTCTCCGGAGGCGACAGGCACAGTGTATCACCCCGGCGGGGCGAAAAAAAGGACAGTGGGGCGATGGCCGCAGGGAAAAAGGGGAACGAAGAAAGGAGTGAAGGCCTTGAGCCAGAAAAAGTATCGTTTCCGGGACAGGAGCGCCGACGTAATGTGTCCCTTCTTCCACAGCCACAGTCGGGCCACCATACGCTGCGAGGGCAGCGAGGACGGCACGGTGGAGACCACGGCGTACCCCCGCAGCGCTGATTTGCAGAAAAAGATGACGGACTTCTGCTGCTGCGACAGCTACAAGCTGTGTTACCGCTACGCCACGGTGATGTACGCCAAGTATCCGGAGGATGAAGCATGAGGCCGGCGCAGTGGAGCGCGGCCCGGCGCGCATACGAGGCCGGGGAATCGGCGGCGGCGGTGGCGGAGAAGTACGGGGTGACGGCACAGTCGGTGTATCGGCACATCCGCAGCGAGGGGTGGCGGCAGCGGCAGGAGGGGCAGACGCGGCAGAGCCGGATGGAGCTGCTGTACGACGCCATCCTCACAAGGCTGGAGGCGGCGGTGGCGGAGACGGAGGGCAGCGAGGCGGACAAGCTGGGAAAGCTGCTGACCGCCGCGGAAAAGCTGGACAAGCTGTGCGGCGAGCCCACCGCCACAGCCATCCAGGTGGAGCTGGGGACGGCGGAGGAATATGCAGAGTGAGGATTTCGGCGCGCTGCTGCATATCGAGGCACCCAATCCCAAGCAGCAGCAGTTTCTCACCGCCACGCAGCGGCACGTGGCCTACGGCGGGGCACGAGGCGGCGGCAAGAGCTGGGCGGTGCGCACCAAGGCCATACTGCTGGCGCTGCGGTGGCCGGGCATCAAGATACTGATCCTCCGGCGGAGCTACCGGGAGCTGATGAACAATCACGTCAGCTTCCTGCGGCGGCAGCTCCACGGCATCGCCGTGTATCACAGCACCGACAAGGTGTTCACCTTTCCCGGCGGCAGCACCATCGCCATGGGCTACTGCGCCTGCGACGGCGACCTGGATCAGTACCAGGGGGCGGAATACGACGTGATCTTTATCGACGAGGCGGGACAGCTGATGCCGGAGTGGATCGAGCAGCTCAACGCCTGTGTCCGGGGCGTCAACGATTTTCCCAAGCGGGCCTACTACACCCTGAACCCCGGCGGCCCTGCCCACGGGTACTTTAAGCGGCTGTTTATCGACAGGCAGTTCAAGGAGGCGGAGCGGCCGGAGGAATATCGGTTCATCCAGGCGCTGGTCACGGACAACACGGCGCTGCTGCGCGCCCAGCCGGAATACGTGGCCCAGCTGCGCACCCTGCCGCCCCACCTGCGGCAGATGTGGCTGGAGGGACGGTGGGACGTGGGGGCGGGGCAGTTCTTCGCCGAGTTCCGGGACGACCCGGCTCACTACGACGACCACCTGTTCACCCACGTCATCGAGCCGTTTCAGATCCCGGCGGGATGGAGCGTGTACCGCAGCTACGACTTCGGGTACAACAAGCCCTTTTCCTGCGCCTGGTGGGCCATGGATGAGGACGGGGTGGCCTACCGCTTTTTGGAGCTGTACGGCTGCACGGAGACGCCCAACGAGGGGGTGCGATGGGCGCCGGAGCGGCAGTTCCGGGAGATCGGGCGCATCGAGCGGGAGCATCCCTGGCTGCGGGGGCGCAATATCCGGGGCGTGGCCGACCCGGCCATCTGGGACAAGTCCCACGGAGAGAGCATCGCCGAGACGGCGGGGCGGTGCGGCGTATGGTTTCAGAAGGGGGACAACCAGCGGATCCCCGGGTGGATGCAGATGCACTACCGCATGAGCTTTGACGGCCAGGGGCGGGCCCAGCTGTACGTGTTCAAGACGTGTCGGGCCTTTATCCGCACCATTCCCCTGCTGCTCTACGACAGCCACCGCCCGGAGGATTTGAACACCGAACTGGAGGATCACGTGGCCGACGAGAGCCGGTATTTCTGCATGATGCGGCCGGTGGCCGCCCGGCCCATCGAGGCGCCCAAGCCCCGGCTGTTTGACCCGCTGGCGGAGGGCACGGTGCCCCGGCGCAACGCCTTCGGGCGATGATGTGCCCCATTCCGGACAGGGGCTCTCGCGGGCCCCATCACAAGAGGAGGTATTATGTCAACTAAGAATCCCAATTCCCCTACCGCTGCCCCGGAGGGTGCGGAGGCGGCGCTGCCCATCGGCAAGGAGCAGGTGCGGCAGGCCATGGAGACGCTGCGGCGCTACAAACAGGGCAAGGCCAGATTGGAGCAGCGGCTCATCGACAACGAACAGTATTGGAAGCTGCGGCACTGGCAGCAGTACCGCGCCGGCAACGACGGCGACCCCCAGCCTGTCAGCGGGTGGCTGGTGAACGTGATATTGAACCGCCACGCCGACGCCATGGACGCCTATCCCCAGCCCACCTGCCTGCCCCGGGCGGCGGACGACGAGCCGGAGGCCGCTACGCTGAACCAGGTGCTGCCGGTGATCCTGCGGAACTGCCGGTTCCGCCAGACGTACAGCCGGGTGATGTACGACAAGCTGAAATCCGGCTGCGGGGCCTACGGCGTCTTTTGGGACAGCCGGAAGCTCCACGGTCTGGGAGACATCGCCATCCGCCGGATCAGCCTGCTGAATCTCTTTTGGGAGCCCGGCATTGAGGACATCCAGGACAGCCGCAACGTGTTCTGCGTCGCGCTGTGCCATAAGGATGATTTGGTCAGCCGCTATCCCCAGCTGCGGGACAAGGCGGTGGGCGGCGGCGGCGAGGTGAGCCACTACCTCTACGATGACCAGGTGGACGTGACGGACAAGGCGCTGGTGGTGGACTGGTACTACCGCAAGGGGGACAGGCTGCACTACTGCAAATTCTGCGGCGATGAGGTGCTGTTCGCCACCGAGAACGAGGCGCGATATGGTGACGCCGGGTGGTACAGCCACGGGCGGTATCCCTTCGTGCTGGACACGCTGTATCCCGAGGAGGGAACGCCCTGCGGCTTCGGCTACGTGGACATCTGCAAGGATCCCCAGAAGTACGTGGACGTGCTGAACCAGGCCATTTTGAAGAACACCATCGCCGCGGCCACGCCCCGGTTCTTCATCCGCGCAGACGGCAGCATCAACGAGGAGGAGTTTGCCGACTGGACCAAGCCCTTCGTCCACACCGACGGGGCCCTGGGCCAGGACGCCATTTTGCCGGTGCCCACCTCCCCCCTGCCCGCCACGGCGCTCCACGTATTGCAGCAGAAGGTGCAGGAGATGCGCCTCACCTCCGGCAACACCGACAGCGCCACCGGCGTGGCCACCGGCGCTGTGACGGCGGCCAGCGCCATCGCCGCCTTGCAGGAGGCCAGCGGCAAGCTGAGCCGGGACATGAACGGCACCACCTACGACGCCTTCGAAGAGGTAGTGCTGCTGTGCATCGAGCTGATGCGCCAGTTCTACGACGCGCCCCGCACCTTCCGGGTGGTGGGCGCAGACGGCGAGAGCGGCTTCATCCGCTACCAGAACAGCGGCCTTGTGGGGGCCGAGGACAGCGCCTTTGGCGTGGCGCTGGGGGCCAGGGCGGCGGAGTTTGACATCGACGTGGCACCCCAGAACGAGAACCGCTACACCGCCGCGGCCTACAACGAGCTGGCTATGGCGCTGTACAGCGGTGGCTTCTTCGACCCCGGCAGGGCCCACCAGGCCCTGGCCTGCCTGGAGATGATGGACTTCAAGGGCAAGGAAGCGGTGACCCGGCGCATCCGGGAGGGGGCTATGGAGGCGGAGAGCGCGGCCATGTCGGCAGGCAGCCTTCACGCCGGTGTCAACTGGCCCGGAGGGGGCGAGGATCCCAACGTGTTCCGGGCCAGGAGCGCCGTACATCAGGCCACCCGGCCCCGGTGACGGCCATGATCACCGTAACGTATGACCCGCCGGAGATGGTGTTCTGGGGCCATGCCGGGTATGCAGCCAGGGGACAGGACATCGTGTGTGCCGCCGTGTCCGCCCTGTACGGCACATTGGCGCTGCAAGACGGCGTGGCCACGGCGGGCAACCGGGCGGTGAGCCGCAGCCGGGCAGGAGCGCAGGCCATGGCCATGATATGGCGCGGGGTGAAAGCCCTGGCGGAGCAGTACCCCCGCCACATCACCGCCGTGGACGGCACAAAAGGAGATCGCCTCCCCTGCGAGGCGGGAAAGGAGACAACACATGGAGGATAACACCACCCAGACCCAGGCGGAAAGCCTGGAAGCAGCGGCGGAGGCAGCGGCCCCGGAGGCCGGGATGACCCCGCCCGCCCCGCAGGAGGAGGCAGCAGCCCCGGCAAACGAACCGGCGGAGGATCCCGCCTGGCAGGCCATCACCCGGGAGGCGGCGGCGCTGCGGGAGGACTACCCCACCTTCGACCTGGCCGCGGAGATGGCAGACCCCCAGTTCGGCATGCTGCTGGCCACCCTCAACGGTCTGGGCTGGCCTGACGCCTTGCGCACCGCCTACCAGGCGGCCCACCACGAGCAGATCATGGCCAGCGTATTGGGCTACGCCGTGGCCCAGGCCCGCACCCGCGTGGCAGACAGCATCCGATCCGGACAGGCCCGGCCCACCGAGACCGGCAGCGGCGCGGCGGTCACCGCCGCACCCGACCCCACACGCATGACGGCGCGGCAGATCGAGGACGTGCGCCGCCGGGTGCTGCGGGGAGAGAGAGTTTCATTTTGAAAGGAGAACACAATATGCACAATTTCATGGATCTCCAGCGCTTTGCCGAAGGCGGCACGCTGGTGAACGCCACCAACCAGTACGTGAACGCCTATGACGGCACCTACGAAGCCTTTTCCGGCAGCAACACCCTGTCGCCGGAGAACAAGACCTTTTACAACACCGCCCTGCTGGAGAACGCCAAGGCGGAGATGGTACACAGCCAGTTCGCCAAGCGCACGCCCCTGCCCCGGGGCAACGGCAAGACGGTGGAGTGGCGCAAGTTCAACACCATCGCCCCCGCCTCCCAGCTCACCGAGGGCGTGATCCCCACCGGTCAGAAGCTGGGCATGTCCACCCTGACCGATGAGGTGAGCCAGTACGGCACCTACGTGGCCATCTCCGACATGCTGGACCTGACCGCCATCGACCCTGTGGCCATGGAGGCCCAGGTGGAGCTGTCCGCCTCCGCCGGGCGCACCGAGGACGAGCTGTGCCGCAACGACCTGATGACCGGCACCAACGTGCTGTACGCCCAGAAGATGGTCAGCGGCGTGGCCACCGACGTGTCCCAGCGCAGCGGCCTGGACAAGACCGCCGTGCTGACCCCCGACACTGTGAAGCGGGCCAAGACCAAGCTGAAGAAGCTCCATGCCCCCACCATCGACGGCAAGTACGTGGCCATCATCCACCCCAGCGTGGCTTACGATCTCACCTCCCACAAGGACTGGGTCGAGTACCACAAGTACGCCGGTACGAAGGAGATCTTCTCCGGCGAGATCGGCGAGCTGGACGGCGTGCGGTTCGTGGAGTCCAGCCAGGCCAAGGTGTTCCGCGACAGCACCTGCCCCAGCGACGGCAACAATGGCCGTCTGGCGGTGTATGCCACGCTGTTTCTGGGCAAGGATGCCTTCGGCTGCATCGATTTGCAGGGCGGCGGCCTCCAGATGATCCTCCACAGCGCCAGCGAGGCCGGCGGCCCCCTGGATCAGTTCAGCACCGTGGGCTACAAGCTGACCACCAACGGCGCCAAGGTGCTGTATGAGGACCGCATGGTGCGGGTGGAGAGCTGCAGCCACTATTCCGGCGAGGACGTGGCCAACTGACGCCACCGGGCGGAGCGGTCGTAACCGGGCGCTCCGCCCCATTTTTATCATAAAAGGAGGATGTTTCCATGTCTGAAAAGAAAAACGCCCAGGTGTACGATCCCTGGGAGGAGATGCGGCAGGTGACGCTGCCCCGCCACAGCAAGAACGAGCAGAATTTCCAGTGGGTCAGCGTCAACGACCGGCACTTTCAGATCCCCAGGGACGGCCAGAGCCACGACGTGCCCCTGCCCATCTACGAGGTAATCATGCACTCCAGGGCCATGGCGGATTTCGCCGCCGACCGCAGCGAGGCCATGATGGCGGAGCTGAAGCGCTCGGCCAAGGAGAGCGAGCAGGAAGTGTAAGGAGGGACGCTATGACGGTAAACCAAGTGCTGACGGCCCTGGACGAGCTGACGCCCAACACCTTCTCCACCGAGCGAAAGCTGCAATGGCTGGCCGCGTTGGAGGGGCAGCTTTACGAGCAGGTCATTGCCCGGCACGAGGGCACAGAGGCAGATGCCCCCGGGCCGCTGCTGCCGGACACGGCGCTGCTGGTGGAGGAACCTTACAGCGAGCTGTACGTGCTGTACCTCCAGGCTAAGGTGGCCCAGGCCAACAACGAGACGGAGCGGTTCAACGACGCGGCCGCCGCCTACGACAGCGCCCTGCGGAACTACTGCAACGCCCTGCGCCGCGCCCATATGCCCGTCAGTGACGCCACGCGGTGGAGGGTGCTGTGATGGAGCAGATGGTGAGAATGCGGCAAAAGGGGGCTACGGTACGGTTCTTGGATCGCTTCGGCGGCTTTTGCGCCACGGAGACGCCGGTGGCGGGCCAGTTTGCCTGGGAGGAAAATCTCTCCGCCCGCCGCTACCCCGCCCTGTCCACCCGGCTGCCCCGGCGGGAGGTAAACGTCACCGGCGCCGAGGGCGGGCTGCTGGCAAAAGAGCACCTGTGGTACGTCAGCGGCAGCAAGCTGCGCCATGACGACGTGGCGGTGGAGCTGGGGCTGACGGAGGGCGAGAAGCAGATGGTGTCCATGGGGGCATATCTGCTGGTGTGGCCCGACAAGAAATATGTGAACACGGCGGACATCACCGACTGCGGCAGCATGGAGCAGGTGAACGCGGTGACCTCCGCCGTGGTGACGCTGTGCGATCAGGGCGGCAGCGACATCACCTGCACCCGCTCCGCCACCGCCCCTGCCAATCCCACCGGCGGACAGCGATGGCTGGACACCTCCGTGACGCCGCCGGAGCTGAAGGCATGGCGCAGCGACAGCGCCGCCTGGGAGGTGGAGAGCCCCACCTATGTGAAGCTGGCCTCCGCCGGCATCGGCGCGGGGCTGCAAAGCGGCGACGGGCTGGAGGTGTCGGGCTTCAGCAACGAGAGCCTCAACGGCGTATTCCCCGCTGCGGCGGCGGAGAATGACTTCGTGGTGATGCCGGGGATGGTGTCCGCCACGCTCAACTGCTATGGGCAAATCACCGTGGCACGGACGGTGCCGGATATGGACTTCGTAACGGAGTGCGACAACCGGATCTGGGGCTGCCGCTACGGCACGGTGGAGGGGCGGCAGGTGAACGAGATCTACGCCTGCAAACTGGGGGATTTCCGCAACTGGCGGTGCTACCAGGGGCTTTCCACCGACAGCTACGCCGCCGCTCGGGGAAGCGACGGCCCCTGGACCGGGGCGGTGACCTACGGCTCCCAGCCTCTTTTCTTCAAGGCAAACGTGCTGGAGAAGGTGTATCCCTCCGCCACCGGAGCCCATCGCATTGTGTCCCTGGGGTGCCGGGGCGTGGCGGCGGGGTGCCACCGCAGCCTGCAAATCGTGGACGAAACGCTGTACTATCTCTCGCCCCAGGGGGTGTGCGCCTACACCGGCTCTCTGCCCCGGGCGGTGTCCGCCGATCTGGGCAGGGTGAGCTACGACAGCGCTGCCGCCGGTGGCTGGGACGGGTGCTACTACATCTCCATGCGCCGCAGCGACAACCAGACCTGGCATCTTTTCACCTACGACGTGCAGCGCCGCATCTGGCACCGGCAGGACGACACCCACGCCGTCGCCTTTGCCCTGTGGGGCGGGCAGCTCTACTGCCTGACGGCGGAGGGGAAGCTCTTCGCCATGGACGGCGGAGACGGCGCGGCCCCCATGGACTGGGCGGCGGAAAGCGGGCCGTTGCAGGCCCGGGCGCCGGGCAGCCAGTACGTGAGGCGGTTCGTGGTGCGGTGCGAGACCCAGGGGCGGTTCCGGCTGCAAATCCGCTATGACGACGGCCCCTGGGAAAAGGGCGGCACCTACGAGGGCCACGGCCAGAGCAGCTTCGTGCTGCCGGTGCAGCCCCGGCGGTGCAGCGCCGTATACCTGCGGCTCAGCGGCAACCGCCCCTGCCGGTTGGACGCCATTGCCGCCTACTGGGAAGGGGGCAGCGACCAGCTATGGTGACGGAACGGTTTCCCCTGCCGCCGCCGGAATTGCGCAGCGGCGGGGATGATTTATACGACTATCTGTACCAGACGGCGGAACGGCTGAACCTGCTGTTGCAGGACATGACCGGCGCAGCCGGAGAGGGCGGCGGCGCCGGGGCGCTGGAGGCCACGCTGTCGGCCCGGGAGATAAGGGCGCTGGTGCAGCGCAGCCTGCAAAAGGCCGCTTTCAGCGGAGAGCAGATCACCGGCGGCACCATTCAGGTGGGGCCTGTGACCCTTACGGGGGCGGTGAACGCCCCGGCGGCCGTGGGCGATGCCACCGGCATGGCCACGGCGGCGCTGTCTGTCAGCGGCGGGGCGGAGGCCATCGACCTGGGGGGCGAGACGCTGGCGCAATACGTGGAGCGCATGGTGAACGAGACATAAAAAGGAGGAATTTCATTGACCGATTTATCCTATGGCAGCCGGGGCGACAACGTGATCGCGCTGCAAAAGCAGCTCAATGCCGCCGGGTATAACCTGGCGGTGGACGGCATTTTCGGCGCGGCTACCGCTGCCGCCGTGCGGGACTACCAGAGCCGCAACGCCCTGACGGTGGACGGCATCGTGGGGCCGCAGACCATGAACACCCTTTTCGAGAAGGAAAACGGCGTGGCCAAGTACGAGTCGCCGGTGGGCGGACGGATGGCCACGCTGTACGAGATGATGACCAACCGGCCCGTCTTCACCTATGACCCGGAGAACGACGCGATGTACCGCTACTACCGCCGGCAGTACACCGCCGCCGCCGTCCAGGCACGGGACGACACGCTGGGCCGCACCGCCGCTCTCACCGGGGGATACGGCTCCAGCTACGGGCTGAGCGCTGCCCAGCAGAACTATCTGAACTACATGAACAAGCTGTGGGGCATCATGCCCACGCTGTACCAGCAGGCCTACAACCACTACCACAACGAGGGCGATGACCTGCGCGCGGAGTATAGCGCCCTGCTGGCGGCGGACAAGGCGGCCTACCAGAAGTATCTATACTACTCGAAGCAGTATCAGGAGGCCAAAAAGGCGGCAGCCGCGGCTGCGAAATCCGCTGCCAAGGCCAAGAAAACCACCAGTACGGCCACCGCGTCCCGCCGGGGCGGCAAAGTGGTGGCCATGACGGTGTAAAGGAGGGGCAGGGATGCAGCTGACAGTAAACGGCAGCGCCATCCGCTGCCTGGCGCGCAGCATCGTCACCACCGGCATGGCGGGGGCACCGGTGGTCTTCACCTTTGACGGCGGCTGGGACGGCGTTTCCGGCCGGACGGCGGTGTTCCGCTGCGGCGACGTGGAGCGGCAGATGGTGCTGGATGAAAACGGCGGGGCCGTCATTCCGGTTGAGGTGCTGCACACGCCGGGGCGGACACTGTACATCGGCGTATACGGCACCGCGCAAAGCGGCGCCACCTGGCCCGCCCCCACCCCCTTCTGCGACTGCGGCGCGGTGCAGCTGGGGGCGGCGGTGACAGAGGAGGCGGCGGGCCTCACCCCCACCCTGGCCCAGCAGGTGCTGCTGGCGGCGGAACATGCCCAGGCCATCGCCCAAAGCGTAAGAGACGACGCGGACAGCGGCGCTTTTGACGGCGCCGACGGTGCCGACGGCAGGGACGGCGCTGATGGGGCCGACGGAGAAGACGGGGCCGACGGCCACGGACTGGTGATCATGGGCCTGTATGCCACTCTGACGGAGCTGGAGGCGGCCCACCCCGCGGCGGCGGTGGGGGACGCCTACGCCGTGGGCACAACGGCGGTCAACGTCATCTATGTGTGGGACGGCAGCAGTTGGGTCAATCTGGGTAGCCTGGCGGGGCCCCAGGGCCCCATCGGCCCGCAAGGCCCCAACGTGATCAACGCCGGCACGGCCACCACCTTCAGCGGCGTGCTGGAGGGCAGCGCCAACCGCGTCACCACCCGGGCGGTGGCTACCTCACTCCTCTCCGACAGCAGTGCGCTGATCACCTCCGGGGCGGTGTACAACGCGCTCAGCTCCGCAAAGCCCAAGGTGGGCACCATCGCCCTGTCCGGCACATGGAGCGGCAGCGGGCCCTACACCAAAACCGTTACGGTGACGGGGGCTACGGTGACGGCCAACAGCAAAGTGGATTTGCAGCCCGCAGCCACCGCCCTTAACAATCTTATCAGCGCCGGTGTGACGGCGCTGTGGGTGGAGAACAACAGCGGCACGCTGACGGCCTACGCCCTGGGAGCCGCACCCTCGGCAGGCGGGACGGTGCAATGCACGGTGACGGAGGTGAGAACATGAGCATCGTCGGCAACGCGGTGACTGTGGGCGGCGGCGGGCCGAAGCTGCTGTGGACCAATCCCAGCCCGGCGGCATCGTTTGGCGCGCAAACCATATCTGTAAACCTGGCAGCATACCAGGGCGTGCTGATCAAGTTTCGGAAAAACGACACGGTATCACACTATCTTTACGTCCCTAAAATCACCATTACGACAGATAATTGCCCCGCTGTCGTAAATCCCGGGGGCACCTATTGGCGGGAAAGCAGTGCAAGTTATCGTCTTGTCACCGCGATTTCTGACAGCGGCATCACCTTTTCGCGGGGCGGTTGGGCCGACGGTAGCGGTTATAACGACAACGTGCTGATACCGCAAAAAATATACGGCGTAAAATGGACATTATGAGAGGGGGACATAGATGAAAACAGAAACGAACGGCGCGGCGGCGGTGCTGGCCGCGTTCTGGGGGCTGGTGTGCGCCTACTGCGTCACCATCATGGTGCCGCTGCTGGTACTGCTGTGCGTGATGCTGCTGGACTACGTCACCGGCATGGCCAAGGCGTGGCACCGGGGGGAGCTGAGCAGCCGGGCAGGCGTCCTGGGCATCCTGAAAAAGCTGGGCTACGTGGTGACAGTGGCGGTGGCCGGGGTGATGGACTGGCTCATCGGCTACGGCCTGGCCCAGGCGGGCATTGATATTCATCTGCCCTTTTTGCTGGGGATGATCGTGACCTGCTGGCTGATTATCAACGAGCTGATCTCCATACTGGAAAACGTGGCGGCTATGGACGGCCCGGTGCCCCCCTGGCTGGGACGGCTGCTGAATAAGCTGAAGCAGACCGTGGACGAGAAGGCGGAGCAAAAGGAGGAAACAGCCGATGGCCTATAAAATCGCCCTGTCCCCGGAGGACAGAAGCAGCAACACCTACCACCCCCAGGCCCTTTACCAGGGCCGGGCCACCAACGAGCAAGAGCAGATGCGCCGGTGCGCCGATCTGTTGGAACGGGAGCTTACCCGCTGCGGCTTCGCCGTGAAAAACATGCAGTACGGCAACATGTATGACCGGGTGAAGGACGGCAACGCCTGGGGCGCCCACCTGTACATCGCCCTGCACACCAACGGCTTTGACGGCACCGCGGCGGGGACGCGGGTACACTGCTACCCCAGCCAACAGTCCCGCACCATCGGCAGGCTGATACAGGATCGCATTGCGCCCCTCTCCCCCGGCGGGGGCGACAAGCTGGTGGAGAGCAGCAGCCTCTACGAGCTGAAAGCCACCAAAATGGCCGCCGTGCTGCCGGAGTTCGGCTTCCATGACAATTTGCCGGAGGCACAATGGCTGATCGACAACATGGAAACCATTGCCGCCGAGACGGCTCGGGCGGTGTGCGACTACTTTGGGGTAGACTACGTGGCCCCGGCGCAAAAAACACCCGCCGTCACCTTTGAGGTGCGGCAGGTGGTGGAGGGTCAAGTGGTGCGGACGTGGGTGTTGGCGTGAGGCGCGTCTATCGGTAGTTGGATGAGGGGGCGATGACAGGGCGATTGACGGGAAAAGGGCGGAGCAGCGCCAGCGACACCCTGCGAAGAATGAGCAGTTGGTGGAGCCAGTGCCCTTGGGGTAAGCCCCGCCCCTACAAAGAATAATGTGCCCCTTGCCAAACTAACGATTCCCTTTATCATCATTGCCGCCGCGCAGCGGGCGCTTCGTGAAGCGCCCCTACAAAGAACACCGACGCCTGCGTTCACACCGTAGGGGGCGGCGGCCCCTACGGGGGGTGGGGCCGGGTGCCGTTTATTCGGGCGGGGCGTTTGGCGGGACACATAAGTCCCGCCCTACGGACGGTTGTTACCGTTTGCCGTGCAGCCGGGCGGGGTGCTTGTCGCCCCCTCATCCGTCAGCTTCGCTGACACCTTCTCCCCAAGGAGAAGGCGGGGACGATAAGATAAAACTTTTCACAGCCTTCCCCCTGGGGGGAAGGTACCCCAGTGCGCACACTGGGGGGAATGAGGGGGCGTGCGGGCACAGCGCCGCCTGTGGCGGATGAAGCGTGCCCGCCGCAAGGCAGCGGCCCGATTTTCACGGCCCGAAGGGTCTGGAAATCGGTTTGCCGCAACGAGAGCACGAGATATTTCGGAAAGCTGCCGGTCATCGCCCCCTCATCCGGCCCTGCGGGCCACCTTCTCCCCAAGGAGAAGGCGGGCCACCGGGGGCGGCGGCCCCTACGGGGGGTGGGACCGGGTTCCGGTTTTTCGGGCGGGGCGTTTGGCGGGACACATAGGTCCCGCCCTACGGATGGTTGTTACCGTTTGCCGTGCAGCCGGGCGGGGGTGCTTGTCGCCCCCTCATCCGTCACGGCCTGCGGCCGTGCCACCTTCCCCCCGAGGGGAAGGCGGAGACAACAAGACGCCCCGGCGTGAGCCGGGGCTTCTTGTGTATGGATGTTTTATCAAACCGTTGGGTTTGGGTTAGAAACCGAAAGGTTTAATTAGAACTCCTTCTTCTTGCCGATGACGACAGCGGAGCCAGCGACGCTCATCAGAGCCAGGCCAGCGTACATAGCAACGCCAGCGTCGAAGGTCTTAGCGGAGGTCACGCCGGAAGCAGCGGGGGTCTCAGCAGCGGCAGCGCCCAGCAGGTAGGTGTAAGTGGTGCCATTGATGGTGATGGTCTTAACCTCACCGGTGTAGGAAGCGGGAACGGAAGCCACGACATCGTACTGCTTGCCATCGTTGTCCTTGAAAGCAACGACCTTGCCGTCGGTGTTGTAGATAACATAGCCCTTCTCGTTGGCCTCAGCCTTGGTGGTCTCGGCAGCGATCTTGGTCAGCTCAACGCCGCTGTACTGCACGAACTCGCCCTTGCTGTTGACGGCCCACTGCTCGCCCTCGGCAGCGTAAGCCTTGCCGCCCACGACGACGTACTTGGCATCCTTCGTATAGTCACCGGTCTTGCCAGTGCCCACGCCGGACTTGGTGATGACGGCGGAGGTGCTCAGGTCGGAACCGGTAGCGATCTCAACGACGGTAGCCAGCAGCTTGCCATCCTTGTCGACGATCTTGGCAGTCCAAGCGGCGTCGGCGGAAACAGCAGCGTAGGTCTTGTCACCAGCCACGTACTTGTCAGCGAAGTACTCGGTGGTGGTGGTGGAACCGCTGGTGGTGACCTTCTTGCTGGTGACGGTCTTGGTGACGTCGGCCAGAGCGGCGACCTCGCCGTTCTTGCTGTCGAGAACCTTGGCCTTGATGGTGGTGGTGGTGGTGTCAGCGAAAGCGACGGTGCCCAGAGCCAGGACCAGAGCCAGGCAGAGCACCAGAGCAACAATCTTCTTCATTGTTCTTTCCTCCATTAAAAATTTTAAGATTTGCTCGGTTGGATAACCCATCCTTTTACGGTCTGCATTATAGCAAGACAAAAGGAGAGCGTCAAGGGATTTGGGGAATCTGTAACTATTTGTAACCTTTGTTACCGGAATGACACCGGCGGGCGCAGGCCCAGGCAAAACGCCCCGCAGCCCACCGTGTGGGGGCTGCGGGGCGTTTTGTGGGCGGGACTCCGATCAGAAGATGGCCACCACAGCGCCGTCGTAGCTGTCGGCGATGTACTGCTTGACGGCGTCGGTCTGGAGGGCCTTCACCAGGGCCTGGGTCTTGGCGCTGTTCTCCTCACCGGCGCGGACGGCGATGATGTTGGCATAGGTCTGGGCGGCGTTGCCGGAGGCATCCTCCACGGCCAGGGCGTCGGCCACCTTCAGGCCGGCCTGGATGGCATAGTTGCCGTTGATGACCGCCACGGTGCCCTCTGCGCTGTTGGCCAGCTGGACGGGCACGGTGTCGGCCTGGATGGCCTGGATGTCATAGCCGTGGTTGTCCACGATGTCCAGGGTGGTGACGCCGTCGGTGGCGTTGGCGCCCTCGGGCAGGGTGATGAGGCCCTCCTGCTGCAGCAGCAGCAGGGCGCGGGTCTCGTTGGAGTCGTCGGCGGGGATCAGGATGGTGGCGCCGTCGGCGATGTCGGCCACAGCGGCCACGCCGTTGCCATACAGGCCGAAGGGCTCATAGTGAATCAGCGCGGCGGACACCAGGTCGGTGCCGTTGGCAGCGTTGTAGCTGTTGAGATAGGGGGTGTGCTGGAAGTAGTTGGCGTCCAGGGAGCCGTCGGACAGGGCCTGGTTGGGCAGAACGTAGTCGTCATAGATGATCACCTTCAGGGTGTAACCCTCGGCGGCCAGGGCCTCGGTGACCTGCTCAAGAATCTCGGCATGGGGGGTGGAGCTGGCGCCCACGGTGATGGTGGTGTCAGCGGCGGGGGTCTGGGCATCGGTGCCGGCGTTGTTGCTGCTGCCGCAGGCTGCCAGAGACAGCACCAGGGCCAGAGCCAGCAGGGTGACAATGATCTTCTTCATGTTGCGTTTCTCCTTTTATGATTAAATATAGGGTTCTCTTTTTTATTCAGCCAATCGGAGGCGCCTCCGATGAGTTGACGGATTTACCGGGCGCGCTTATCCAGCTTGCGCACCAGGTAGGTGCCCAGAATCTGGATAAGCTGGACGATGACCACCATCAGCACCACGCACAGCCAGATGATGTCGCCGTTGCTGCGCTGGTGGCCGTAGATGATGGCAATCTGGCCCAGGCCGGTGCCGCCCAGGGTGGCGGCCAGGGCGGTGTAGCCCAGGATGGTGACGGTGGAGATGGTGGCGCCCTGGATGAGGGAGGGGCGGGCCTCCGGCAGCAGCACGCGGCTGATGATCTGCCAGTTGGTGCAGCCCATGGACTGGGCCGCCTCGATGACGCCGCTGTCCACCTCACGGAGGGAGGACTCCACCATGCGGGCCACGTAGGGCGCCGCGGCGATGACCAGGGTGACGATGACGGCGCCGTTGCCCAGGCTGACGCCCAGGATGAACCGGGCCACGGGAATCATGGCCACCATCAGGATGATGCAGGGGATGGAGCGGAAGAAATTGACCACAAAGCCCAGAATCTTATTGAGCCAGCCCACTGGGGCGATGCCGCTGCGGTCGGTGACATGAAGCACCACGCCCAGGGGCAGGCCCAGCACGTAGGCGAAGGCGGTGGAGAGGGCGGTCATGTACACCGTCTCCCAGACGCCCTTTTGGATGAGGCCGTTGGCCCACAGTTTGAAAAACATCTCAGACATTGGCCTTTTCCTCCTCCCACTGGACATTGTTGGTGTTGAGCCAGGCGATGATGCGCTCGGCGTCCCGCTCCTCGTTGGGCAGCTCCACGATCATGTGGCCGAACACGGTGCCCTCGTACTCCCGGGTGTCGGCGAAGAGGATGTTCACCGGGGCCTGACACTCCAGGCTCAGCCGGGAGATGATGGGCTGGCGGGAATCGGCGCCGCCGAAGATGAGGCGCAGCCGGCGGCCGCCGGTGGTCTCCAGGGCCTTGCGCTCCTGGGGGAGAATCAGCTCCCGGGCAATCTGGCTGCGGGGATCGGCAAACACGTCGGCCACCCGGCCCTCCTCGGCGATCTGGCTGTGGTCGATGACGGCCACACGGTCACAGATGCGGTCGATGACCTTCATCTCATGGGTGATGATGACGATGGTGACGCCCAGGTCCCGGTTAATCTGCTTCAACAGCTCCAATATGGCCCGGGTGGTGTTGGGATCCAAGGCGGAGGTGGCCTCGTCGCACAGCAGATACCGGGGGTTGGTGGCCAGGGCCCGGGCGATGGCCACGCGCTGCTTCTGGCCGCCGGAGAGCTGGGAGGGGTAGACGTTCTCCTTGTCGGACAGGCCCACCAGCTGCAACAGCTCACGGCAACGGTCCAACGCCTTGGCCCGGGGGGTGCCGCTGATCTCCAGGGGGAAGGCCACGTTGCCCAGCACGGTGCGCTGCTCCAGCAGGTGGAAGCCCTGGAAGATCATGCCGATATTGCGGCGCAGGGCCAGCAGCTCCTTCTGGGGCAGGGTGGTGATGTCCCGGCCGTCGATGATGACCTTGCCCTCGGTGGGCCGCTCCAACAGGTTGATGCACCGCACCAGAGTGGACTTGCCGGCGCCGGAAAGGCCGATGACGCCGAAAATCTCGCCGTCACGGATGGTAAGGTTGATGTCCCGCAGGGCTTCTACCTCGCCGGAGGCGGCGCGATAGGTTTTGCCAAGATGCTCTAACTGAATCATGTTTCTCTCCTCGACACAAAAAAACGGACACGGAGGGCTTGACTGCCATCCATGTCCGGCTGCATTGCTGCGGCGATTACGCGGATACGATGTGAGACAAGCCTGCGTTTTGGGCGCGCATCATCATGCGCATGGTGGCCATGCACATCATCATACCCATCATCATGCTGTTCTGACGGCGGATACGCATGCAGGTTGCTCCTTTCCGGTAATCTCATGGAGCCTACCGCTCCATTGGGGAAATGATACCCTATGACAGGGCATTCGTCAACGATAATTATTCACAAAATTTGCGGCCTGATTTCATAAATTTCCGCCAAATTGGTGAATAATTACTCATGCGGGGCCGCCTCGGCCTCCTCGCCCGCTTGGATGGAGCCGCGATCGGGAATGGGGCCGGGATCGAAGAGGAAGCCCTTTTCCGGCTGGGAGACAGGGGTGGTGACCTTCTCCACCTCCCGCCGGGAGGCCTCCTGGGCCGCCTCCTGGGCCGCCGTTTCCGCCTCCTTGGCGGCCTGGGCGGCGGCACGGGCCTCCGCCTCGGCGGCCATGCGCTCCTGGTTGATGCGGGCGTTCTCGGCACGGATGGCGGCCTTCTGGGTGCGGCGCTCGTCCGCCATCTTCATAAACGCCTTGAGGCCCGTGACGGCGGACACCACCGCCACCAGGCCCACGCCCACCCAGCCCACGGTGCGGACGTGATAGAAATCGTCGATGGTGAAATGCTCATAGCGCATGCCGATGAAGTACAGCGCCACCCCCAGCACGGCGGAAGCCACCGCCAGGATCACGTCGATGGCGGCGATGAACTTATGGCGCTTGCGGCGCAGCAGCGACGCGAAAAGCAGCACCAGCGTCAGCAGAAACAGCGCCGGGCTCTGGCAGCACAATACGTATCCGATGGTCTTATCCATAGTACAATTCTCCTTGCCTCACAGGGCGCATTTGCCTCTGCGGATATATTGGCCGCAGGTGGGCTGCAGCTTGCCGTGGTCCACCGCCAGGGTGCCCCGAAGCCAGACCTGGGCGATACTGCCCTTGGTGGCCACGCCCTCGTAGGGGCTGTAATCGCAGCGGCTCACCATGTCCGCCGCGTGGAGGACGTGATCGGCGGCGGGGTCATACACCACAATGTCGGCGTCGGCGCCGGGGGCGATGACGCCCTTGCGGGGGAACATGCCGTAGAGCCTGGCAGGGTTCTCGCTGAGGGCGCGAACCAGGCCGGGCAAGGTCATACGGCCCGTCGCCACGCCGTAGGTATAGATCAGCTCGCCACGGGTCTCCACGCCGGGGATGCCGCCGGGGATGGCGGTGAAGTCGTCACGGCCCGCCAGCTTCTGCTGCGTGGTGAAGGAGCAGTGGTCGGTGGAGATGGTCTGCACCTCGCCGGTGCGGAGGGCGCGCCACAGGGCGTCCTGATCCGCCTTTTTGCGGATGGGAGGCGAGCAGACGTATTTGGCGCTCTCCAGCCAGTCGTCCTGGTCGTAAACGCTGTCGTCCAGGCACAGGTACTGGGGGCAGGTCTCCACGTAGACCTTCTGCCCTCTGCGGCGGGCGGCGCGGATCTCCGCCAGGGCCTGGGCATTGGTGGTGTGCACCACGATGACGGGCACGTCCGCCGCCTGGGCGATGCGCATCAGGCGGCCCACCGCCTCGGCCTCCAGATAGTCGGGCCGGACCTTGGGATGGCACCAGACGCCGTTGTCACCGGCGGCCTTGCGCTCGGACACCAGGGCGTCGATGACGCCGCTGTTCTCGCAGTGGAAGCCGCTGATGCCCCCCTTTTCCCGCAGCTTGCGAAGGGCATGGTAAATGGCCTCGTCGCCGATCATCATGGCGGGATAGGTCATATACATCTTGAAGCTGGTGATGCCCTCGTCATACATATCGTCGATTTCCGAGGCGATGGTGGGGTTCCAGTCGTCGATGGTCATGTGGAAGCCGTAGTCGCAGGCGCACTTGCCGTCGGCCTTCTCGTGCCACAGCCGCAGGCCCTGGTGCAGCGTCTCCCCCTTGTTGGGGCAGGCGAAATCCACCACGGTGGTGGTGCCGCCGCGAAGGGCGGCGCGGCTGCCGGAGGCGAAATCGTCGGCGGTGGTGGTGTTGCACACGTCCAGGTCGAAATGGGTGTGGGCGTCGATGAAGCCGGGCAGCAGCAGCTTGCCGCCGCAGTCCACCACCCGGGCGCCCTCCGCCGGAAGGTCCCGGCCTACCGCCGCAACGGTCTCGCCGTCCACCAGCACGTCAGCCCTGCGCACGCCGTGGCCCGTGACCACCGTGCCGCCGCGAAACAATGTCTTCATGGAAGCCCCTCCTTCATATTATATAGGTATTGTCCAGCCGCGGGAAAAGGCTTATCCCGCCAGAATTTCAAATTTCAGCACCCCGGCGGCGCTGTTGCACCGGCTCACCATGGCGTCCATGGACACGGTCATTTCCCCGGTTTCGGCGCTGACGGTGACACCGGCGCAGCCGTTGGTGGGAATGGTCTGGTTGATGGTGAGTATATTCGCGCCGGATTCGGCGAAGATAGCAAGGTAGTCGCTGAGGGCGCCGGGATTGTCCCGCAGGAGGGCGTAAAAGGTGATGATGTGGCCCGTGCGCATATTCTGGAAGGGCTGCACCGAATCCTTGTATTTATAAAAGGCGCTGCGGCTGATGCCCACCTGGCGGGCAGCGTCGCCCACGGTGCGGGCCTCGCCCACCTGTAACATCCGCTTGGCCTCCGCCACCTTCACGAACACCTCCGGCAGCGCGTCGCCGGAGACGATGTAATACTGTTTCTTATCCATACGGCAGTTCCTTTCATGGGTATCGTCCGTAACAGGCAAACATTTGTCCATATAATATTACCACAAGGGAGGACACGATGCAACACTTTTTTCCACAGGACGATAAAGGCGCCGCCATGATGGGGCGGTTTTTGCTGACGGTGGGCTGCGCTGCCGCCCTGGGGCTGCTGGGCTACGGGGCGGTGCGGTACGCGGCGGCGTGGACGCTGCCCTTTTTGCTGGCTCTGGGGGCGGCCACAGCGGCGGAGCCGGGCATCGCCTGGTGCTGCCGGCGGCTCCGTTTGCAGCGGGGCTTCGTGGCGGCGGTGTTTACCTTGGCGGTGACGGCGGTGGTGGCGGCGCTGGCGGTGATTCTGGGGCGGCGGCTGTGGCAGGAGGCCACGGGGGCGGCCTCCTTTTTAGGGGAGGCCCTGGGGGTGCTGCCCCAGGTGACGGAGGCGGCGTTCGCCCGCATCGACGCCTTCTGCGCCGCCTGCCCCGAGGGGGTGCGGCAGTGGGCCCAGCAGGCGGCGGCAGAGCTGGGGCAGCGGCTGGGCGGGTTAGCGGCAGAGCTGGGGACGGCTCTGGGCCGGTGGGTGACGGGGCTGGTGGCGGCCACGCCACGGGTGTTTCTCTTTGTGGGCACCACGGTGCTGGCGCTGTATTTCACCGTGGCGGCTTACCCCCAGCTTTGCGCCTTTGCCCGGCGGACGGTGCCGGCGCGGTACCACGCCACGGTGCGGCGGCTGCGGCAAACCGCCTTTACCGCCTTCGGCCAGTGGCTGCGGGCCCAGGGCATTTTGTTCGCGGTGACCTTTGGGGAGCTGGCTGCAGGCTTCTGGCTGCTGGGGCAGCGGTACGCCCTGCTGCTCTCGGCGGTGATCGCGGTGGTGGACGCCCTGCCGGTGCTGGGCACGGGGACGGTGCTGCTGCCCTGGGCGGTGGTGTGCGCCGCGCTGGGGGACTTCCCCAAGGGGCTGGGCCTGGCGGCGCTGTACGTGGTGGTGACGGTGGTGCGCAGCATTTTGACCCCCAAGGTGATGGCCGACCAGGCGGATTTGCCGCCGCTGGCGGCGCTGGCGGCCATGTATGTGGGTTTCCGTGCCGCCGGAGTGGGTGGCATGGTGCTGCTGCCACTGGCGGTGCTGTTTCTCCGGCAATTCTGGGTGGGGCAGGAAGAAAAACCTTTCCAGCGGTAGAAATGTGTGGTAGAATGGTATAACTTCGGTAATTGCGGGCAGGGGCGGGTGCCTTTGCCCGGCCCATTTGCATCTGACGGGAGGTGACGCCATGAAAATCAATCAGGTCAAGGCCGGGGCCCTGCTGTCCTACGTGTCCATGGGGCTGAGCACCTTGATCTCCCTGGTGTACACCCCCATTATGATCCAGCGGCTGGGGGACAGCGAATTCGGCGTGTACCAGGCGGTGCTGCCCATTATCAGCTACTTAAACCTCCTCAGCTTCGGCCTGGGCAGCGCCTACGTGCGGTACTACTCCCGGTACAAGACGGCGAAGGACAAAAAGGGCATGGCTATGCTCAACGGCATGTTCCTCACCACCTACCTGGTGCTGGGGGCGCTGGTGCTGGCCATCGGCTGGGGATTGAGCTACTGCGACGCCATCTTCGGCAAGAAGCTGACGGCGGAGGAGATCGCCCTGGCGGAGCGGCTGCTGCGGATCCTGTCCCTGAACGCGGCGCTGACCTTCCCCATCAGCGTGTTTGAGAGCCACGTCACCATCCACGAGCAGTACCTGTTCCAGAAAATCGTGGGCATGGGCAAGCAGGTGCTGAATCCCCTTATTATGATTCCGCTGCTGATCATCGGCTATCGCAGCGTGACGCTGACCGTGGTATCACTGATTTTCACCATAATAAGCGGCGTCGTGAACGTCACCTTCTGTTTGACCCGGCTGCGGATGCCCTTCTCCTTCCGGCGGTACGACTTTGGGCTGCTGCGGGAGATGGTGGGCTTCACGTTCTACGTGTTCCTGGGCATTGTGGTGGACAACTTCAACTGGAGCATCGACCGGCTGCTGCTGACGTGGCTCCACGGGTCGGTGGCGGTGGCGGTGTACGCCGTGGCGGCCCAGCTCAACACCTTTTATTTGGCCTTCTCCAACGCCATCTCCAACGTAATGACCCCCCGGGTACACCGGCTGGTGGCCGCCGGGGCCCCCATGCGGAAGCTGGACGCCCTGTTCACACGGGTGGGGCGGCTGCAATTCATCCTGCTGGCGGGCATCTTCTGGGGCTTCGTGGCCATCGGACAACGGTTCGTGGTGCTGTGGGGCGGCGGCCCGGAAAAGGCCATCGACTACTGGACCACGCTGCTGCTGTTCTTTGCCACGCTGTGGACCAACATTCAGACCGTGGGCATCGAGATACAGCGGGCCATGAACAAGCACAAGTTCCGCTCGCTGGTGTATCTGGCGGTGGCGCTGTCCAACGCGGTGATCTCCATTCCGCTGTGCATCCGGTGGCAGGGCTTCGGCGCCGCCATCGGCACCACGCTGGCCACCTTCGTGGGCAACGTGCTGCTGATGAACTGGTATTACCACCACCGCATCGGGCTGAACATCCCCGCCTTCTGGCGGCACATCTTCCACCTGCTGCCCGCCACGGTGCTGCCGGCGGCGGTGTCTGTGGCACTGGCGGTATTCGTCCATCCCCAGACCTATTTTGACATGCTTCTGCCGGCGGTGGCGGTGGTAGTCACCTACGGCGGCTCCATGTGGCTGTTCGGCATGAACCGCTACGAGCGGGAGCTGATCGCCGGGCCCGTCCGCCGCATCCTGAGGCGGCTGCACCGATAAGGAGGGAACATTATGCCGCGCAAATCCTCACAGCGCAACACCAAGGGCAAAATCGTGGCCGCAGCGTGGAAGCTGTTTTACGAGCAGGGCTACGACAACACCACCGTGGAGGACATCATCTTCGAGTCCGGCACGTCCAAGGGGTCTTTTTACCACTATTTTGAGGGGAAAGACGCCCTGTTAGGCTCCCTTTCCCTGATTTTTGACGAGAAATACGAGGCGCTGCGGCGGGAGATGGACCCGGAGGGGAACGCTGTGGACAAGCTGATTACCATCAACCGGGAGCTGTTCACCATGATCGACAACCAGGTATCGGTGGAGCTGCTGGCCCGGCTCTTCTCCACCCAGCTCACCACCCGTGGCGAAAAGCACCTGTTGGACCGCAACCGCACCTACTTCAAGCTGGTGCAGCAGATCGTGCGCCAGGGCCAGGAGCGCGGCGAGCTGCGCACCGACATCACCGCCAACGAGATCGTCAACGACTACGCCATGTTTGAGCGGGCCCTGATGTACGACTGGTGCCTCTCCGGCGGGGAGTACGCCCTGGCCCGGTACGCCGGGCGGATGATGCCCGCCTTTTTGCGGGGCTATCTGCCGGAGGGCTGAAAATCGTAAAATATTATTTTTCGGCTATGATTTCGCACAGCAATTCGTACAGTTTATTTTTGGCTTAAATACGTTGTTTTTATGATATAAACGGTAACGCCGTATAGACTTTGGTCTATACGACGTTCTGTATTTACGTACAGTGTAAAGTATGATATACTCACCTCCGTGATAAAAAACCGGGGCGGACAACGGGTTCCGCCGGAAACGGGGCGACATATGAGAAGCGCAGAAATCGTGGTGTTTGTGATCTACCTGGCGTTTATGCTGGGCATTGGCGTCTATTTCTTCCTGCGGTCCAGGGGCGGCGGCGAGAAGGACTACTTCCTGGGGGGCCGCAGCATGGGGCCCTGGGTGTCCGCCCTCAGCGCCGGCGCCTCCGACATGAGCGCCTGGGTGCTGATGGGGCTGCCGGCCTCCATCTACGCCGCCGGCATCGGTCAGGCGTGGATTGCCATCGGCCTGGCCATCGGCTACGCGGTGAGCTGGCTGGTGGAGGCGCCCCGGCTGCGGCGGTTCACCATTGTGGCGGGGGACGCCATCACCCTGCCCCAGTATTTGACCAACCGCTTTTTGAGCAAGTCCAAGGCGCTGCAAGTGATTTGCGCCCTGATCTTCCTCTTTGCCTATACCATTTACGCCGCCTCCAGCATGAAGGCCTGCGGCACGCTGTTCCACACGGTGCTGGGGGTGGATCCCGCCACCGCCATGTACGTGGCGGCAGCCATCATCGTGGCCTACACCTTCCTGGGCGGCTTCAGCGCCGTGTGCTGGACCGACTTCTTCCAGGGGATGCTGATGCTGGCGGCGCTGCTGATTGCCCCCATCTTCGCCCTGTTCGTCATCCAGAGCGGACACGGTGCACCGGAGGGCTCCTACACCCTGCCCCAGGGCTACTGGAATCTGTTTGCGGACTGGCGTGAGGTGGTGTCCGGCCTGGGCTGGGGCCTTGGGTACTTTGGCATGCCCCATATCATCGTGCGGTTTATGTCCCTGGAATCCCAGAAATCCCTGAAAAAATCCGCCAAAATCGGCATCACCTGGAACGTGCTGATTGTGGTGTTCTCCGTGGCGGCGGGCTGCATCGGCCACGTGCTGCTGGGGGACATTCACGACCACTCCACCGTGTTCATTCAGATGGTGCGGCTGCTGTTCCCCGGCGTGCTGTCCGGCATACTGCTGTCCGCCATTCTGGCGGCCTCCATGTCCACCGCCGACAGCCAGCTCCTCTCCTCCGCCAGCGCCTTTGCCAGCGACGTGTATCAGCCCATCCTCCGCCGGGGCAAGGCGGGCAACCGGGAGATGCTGTGGATAGGGCGGCTGGTGGTGCTGGCCATCTCCGTGGCGGCGGTGCTGATTGCCTCCCATCCGGGGGCGGGCTCCATCATGGATCTGGTGTCCAACGCCTGGGGCATGTTCGGCGCCGCCTTCGGCCCGGCCATTCTGCTGAGCCTGTTCTGGAAGCGGTTCAACTTCCAGGGCGCCGTGGCGGGCATTGTGGTGGGCGCGGTGGTGGACGGCCTGTGGCTGGCCTTCCTGGCATCCACCGGCATCTACGAGATCATCCCCGGCTTTGCCGCCGGATTGCTGGCGGGGGTCACCGTCTCCCTGGCCACACCGGCGCCGGGCAAGGACGTGGAGGCCCTGTTTGACAGAGCGGTTAGCTACCAGGATTGATGCAAAAAAGAAGAAGCCGCCTCCACAGGGCGGCTTCTTTACTGCACGGATTTGCTCTGGTTTTAAACGGTGGCGTCCACGGGAATACGCTGGCGGCCCACCTGCACCCAGTGCACCCGCACGTCCTCGCCGCTGCGACTGGCGCAAAAGCCCAGGCTGCCCATCTTGCCCTCCACGGGGGTGTCGCCGCCGATGGCGCCCACCAGGCGGACGATGTAGCGCAGCAGTTCACGAATGGTGGTCAGGGGCAGATCCGGCTCCAGATAATCAAAAAACTTATCCATGATGATTCCTCCTATATGGCAAACGGTGTTGTGTTTTCCTCTGATGGTACCCGTTGAATGCAGAAGAGAAGGTCATATAGAATAACGTCTTCGGCAAACAACGTGGTTTCTTGGCCTCTTAAAATGCGAAATCGTAGCGTTACTCTCGCATTTTTCGAGGCTTTTTCCTGTATCTAAGCATAGCAAAGCT
>JAFSMA010000069.1 GCA_017448145.1 Oscillospiraceae bacterium
AACCCCGGCCCCACGCCGACCACCACAGGCGCATCCTGCATGGTGGTGCCCAGGTTCCGCTTGGCCAAAATGGCGTCCACCAGGGCGTCTGGCCGCAGTTCATACCGGATGCGGCATTCCGGATCCACGAAGACGGGAATCCTTCCCGCCGCCATCAGCCGCTCTCCTTCCGCCGCCGTTTCGTACTGCACCGCCGTCACGTCCTCCACAGTCCACTCCCCCGCCACAATGGCCTGGGAAAAGGCCACCGTCCGGCGGATGGCGGTGGGAGCGGCGATGTCGGTCATGGCCACCTCCATACCGCTGCGATGCAGCCGCAGGGCGATGCCGCTGGCTAAGTCCCCGGCCCCCCGAATCAGCACTCTCATGTCCTCACCTCAAAAGCCGTGATATTTCAAATAGTATAACCGTATTTATTCTACCACACCCATTTCATAATTACAAGGCGATTGACGAGCCGCCAAAAAAACGGTATAATTCACTCAAATTCACCCGAAAGGATGTGTCCGCCATGGCAAAGCTCCGGGCCAAAATCACCGTACGCCTGTTCACCGACGAAAAATGCTTCGGCCCCGGTGTGGCGGAGCTGCTCCACCGGGTGGACGAGTGCCACTCCCTCCGTTCCGCCGCCATCTCCATGGAGATGGCCTACTCCAAGGCCTGGACCATCATCCACAACATGGAGCAGCGCCTGGGCATCCCGGTGCTGGAGGTGAAGATCGGCGGCAAGAACGGCGGCGGCGCCACGGTGACGCCGGAGGCCCGGCAGATTCTGGAGGCCTACGAGCGATACTGTCGCCGTATCAATGCGTACGCCGAGGGCGTCTTTCAGGAGGAGTTTGCTTTTTTGGAGAAGTAAACCTCTCTCCCTTCCCTGGCAACCCATGCACCGATGCGTCCCTGTTAATGGGGCGCATTTTTTGATAACCTTGACGCAAAATGTGATAGGGCGTATAATAAGTGTGAAAAAAATGAATGAAAATGAACCGGTTTTGACTGTCGAAATCGGGCGAAATCCAGCCAAAGGAGGGCCTCGCATGATCTATCTGGACAATGCCGCCACCACGCTGCACAAGCCGCCCCAGGTGGGGCCCGCCATCCTCTCCGCCATGGAAACCATGGGCAACAGCGCTCGGGGCAGCCACGGGGGAAGCCTGGACGCCGCCCACACCATCTACGACTGCCGCTGTAAGCTGGCGGCTCTCTTTCGCTGCCCCAGGCCCGACCGGGTGGTGTTTACATCCAACGTCACCGAGGCGCTGAATATGGCACTGTGGGGTCTCCTCCAAGATGGCGATCACGTGGTGGCTACCGACTGGGATCACAACTCCATTCTCCGCCCGCTGCGGCACATTTCCCAGGAGAGAAATGTAGGAGTCTCCTTTGTTCATGCGGATAGTAATGGTAATCTACTTTACAGTGATTTTGAAGACTTGATGCAGCCCAACACCCGGCTTATCGTCTGCACCCACGCCTCCAACCTCACCGGCAACGTGCTGGACGTGGCCCGCGTTTCGGAGATTGCCCACCGCCACGGGGCGCTGCTGGTGCTGGACGCCGCCCAGACGGCGGGCAGCCGGGAGGTGGACATGGCGGCCATGGGGGTGGATGTGCTGTGCTTTACCGGTCACAAGGGGCTGATGGGGCCCCAGGGCACCGGCGGATTGTGCATCGCTCCCGGAGTGGAAATCCATCCCTACAAAGTGGGCGGCACCGGCGTCCAGACCTACCGCGAGACCCAGCCCGTCCAGCTGCCTGTGGCCCTGGAGGCCGGCACCCTCAACGGTCACGGCATCGCCGGGCTTTCGGCGGCGCTGGACTATATCAACCAGGTGGGAGTCGGTGCGATACATGACAAGGAAAAAACCTTGACAATGCGCTTCTATCAAGGCGTTCGGGACATTCCCGGTGTGCGGGTGTACGGCGATTTTTCCGGCGAGCACAGCGCCATCGTCACCTTGAATATCCGCAGCTATGACTCCGGCGCGGTGGCGGACGCACTGTGGGACGAGTATGAAATCGCTGTCCGGGCCGGGGCCCACTGCGCCCCCCGGATGCACCGGGCACTGGGCACCGTGGACCAGGGAGCGGTGCGCTTCAGCTTCTCCTGGTTTACCACCGAAGACGAAATCGACACAGCCATTCGAGCCGTAAAGGCGCTGGCGCAGGAATGAGGAATCATGGAAAAAAGCAAGATTTGGGATGAATACGGCGAAAACGTGACCCGGCTGCTGCTGAAGCCCCGAAAGGGCCTTTCCAGGCTGGTGTTCAGCCGCATCGGCGTGGTGATGCTGCTGCTGGCGGTGCAGGTGGCACTGCTGCTGATGGCCTACCGCTGGCTGGACAGCTATTTCGACTGGTTCAACGGCGCCCAGTGGGTGTTCACGGCTTTTGTGGTATTTTTTTTATTTAGCAGCGACATGGACGCCACCGGCAAATTGACGTGGATGTTTCTGCTGGCGCTGGCCCCTGTGCCGGCCAGCATCTTTCTGTGGTTTACCCAGCGCAGCTTCGGCCACCGGGCCCAGCGGCGGAGGGTACAGGAGATGGTGGACGCCACCCGGGGAAAGCTCCGACAGGACGAGGCGGTGTTGCCGCACACGGAACTGATGCGCTCGGGCACTGACGACCTGTGCCGCTACTTGAACCGCAGCGGCACCTTCCCCCTCTACAACAATACCGAGGTGACCTATTACCCCTCCGGTGAGGCCAAATTTGCGGCCATGCTGGAGGCGCTGAAAGCGGCGGAAAAGTTCATATTTTTGGAGTATTTCATCATTGCCGAGGGGTATATGTGGGGCAGCGTGCTGAACGTGCTGCGGGAAAAGGCGCAGCAGGGCGTGGATGTGCGGGTGATGTACGACGGCATGTGCGAGTTTACCACCCTGCCTGCCGACTACCCCAAGCGGCTGGCCCGCCTGGGCATTCAATGCAAGGCTTTTTCACCGGTATATCCCTTTTTATCCACCCATTATAACTACCGCGACCATCGGAAAATCCTGGTGATTGACGGCAAGGTGGCCTTTAACGGCGGGGTAAACCTGGCGGATGAGTATATCAACAAGGTGGAGCGGTTCGGCAAATGGAAGGACGCCGCCGTGAAGCTGACCGGCGGCGCCGTGGCCAGCTTTACGCTGATGTTTTTGCAGATGTGGAACCTTTCGGAGAAGGAGCCCCGATGGGACGAGTACCTGTCCTCCCCTGCCGCCGCCCATGACGGCTACGTGATGCCCTACTGCGACAGCCCCCTGGACAAGGACAAGGTGGGCGAGATGGTGTACATGGATATGCTGAACCGGGCCAGAAGCTATGTGCATATCTTTACGCCCTATCTCATTTTGGACAACGAGCTGGAAACGGCATTGAAATTCGCCGCCCAGCGTGGCGTGGAGGTAAAGCTGATCCTGCCGGGCATCCCAGACAAGAAAGGGGCCTACGCCCTGGCCAAATCCCACTACAAATACCTGCGGGAGGCG
>JAFSMA010000070.1 GCA_017448145.1 Oscillospiraceae bacterium
ACTGACTGACTGACTGACTGACTGACAAAGTATCCGTCGAATCGCCATCGTCTGTCAACCCCTTTCGCTCACGTCGTTCACTATTTGCATTATACCTCCATTTGCCCCGGATTGCAATTCTTTTTTATCGGCTATCAAAATAACGCTTGTGCCCCGCTTCCGGATCATTGATCCGGCGGCATGGCGCCTCAGCGTCTTATGACAACACGCCCCTATCGCAGCAGCGTGATGAGCAAGCCCACCAGGGCGGCGGGGATCAGGGCGAAAATCGTGCCGGGGAAGAGCATGCCTTTCAGGTGGAACCACTTCTGGTGATAGGCCTCGTCCATGTGCTCGGTGCCATCCAGGCGGAACATGGGCAGGTTGGCAAACAGCACCCAGTCCAGGAAGCAGGTGTCGTAGAGGCCGATCCAGACCATGAGGCCGAAGGTGAGCCAGAAGCCCTGCCAGAAGGTGGCCGCCCCCGCCGCCAGGGCGCAGAGGAGCAGAATGGCCGTAAAGAGCAGCACCCCCAGGCCCTTGGTCAGCACCACGTTCTTGGACTTGTAGCTCACGTCCACCCTTTCGTGGGTCTTGAAATATGCCTCCTGGATGTCCGGCGGATAGTTGTGAATCGACGCCGCGCTGTACTTCCTGTCCCCCCTGGACGCCGTAAGCACAATGGCTGTAAATAGGGCCGCAAAGACGGCCATCTCAATGACGATTACTCCTACGCTCATGCAATTACCTCCCCTTCCCCGCCCAAAGACGGTTAGCATAGTCTAACTATCAGCTATTGTATGCCTTTTCCTGCGGAAAAGCAAGAGGAAATCACGCTGATGACAAAAAAACACCCGGCCATGGCCGGGTGTTTTTGAGCCTGTCAAAAAACGGCATAGCCGTTTTTTGACAATGGGATTGCAGTCTACTACGCGCACGAATAGTACGCCTTTAGCGCACTATTCGCACACTTCGTAGCCTGAGATGTGAAAAAAGTGACGCGCATGTCGTCACTTTTTTCGGATTTCATGGGTTCGCGCCTGCGGGCGCGAAATCTGCGATGCTTTTTTGACAATCTGAAAAAACGCCCGGGGGAGGCCGGGTGTTTTTTCGTGCCGGGTGGGCTAACGGTCGGCGCGGAGGAGGGCGTAGCAGCAGGCATCGCCCAGACCACGGTTGCTCCGCACCGCGCTGCGCAAGGTGCCCTCGTAGCGCATGCCGCACTTTTGCATCACCATGCCGGAGCGGGGGTTGCGCTCATCGTGGCAGGCCGCCACGCGGTTCGCCTCCACGGTGTCGAAGAAGAACTCCATTACGGCCTGCAGGGCCTCGGAGGTGATGCCTTGATGCCACCAGGGTTTGCCGATGCAGTAGCCGATTTCCACCGCGTCAAGGCTGTCATCCACCTTTACGGCGGAGATGCTGCCGATGGGCTCGTTCCCATTTCCTTGCAGCACGATGGCCCACTGGTAGTAGTTTTGGCGGGCGTAGGACGCCGCCCAGTCCTCCAACAGGGCCCGGGTGGCCGCCGGGCTTTCATGGGGCGGCCAGGTGAGATACTCCGTCACCTCCGGGTCGGAGGCCCAGTTGCGGTACATGGCCTCCGCGTCTTCCGGGGTGAACTGCCGCAGCAGCAGCCGCTCCGTTTTCAGCGTCTGCGTTCCGCAGTGCTTCATTATCTCCGCCTCCTTTTTATGGCAGCGCTCCCCCCATAGCGGCAGTTTCCTTTCACTATAGGGGGAGCGCGTTACGTTATGTCCGGGCGCTCAGCCGCTTTTGACAGCCTGCCGCAGCGCGCCGTATGGATGCTTACCGACCGAACTGGCAGTCGTTGTTGCCGGACACGGTGGTCCACATCTCCAGCATGTTGATGGGGTCGTTGAAGTCGGCAATCCAACCCTCGCGGGCGAAGTCGAAGTTACCGGCCTTGCGCTCCTCCAGGAACACGTTCCAATCCTGCTGCTGGATGCTCAGCTCAATGCCCACGGCGGCCAGATCCTGCTGGATGGACTCAGCGATGGCGATGTGGCCGGAGGTGGTGTTGGTCAGGTACTCCAGCTGGATGGGGGTCTCGGCGGACAGCTTGCCGTCCTCGCCGAACTTGTAGCCGGCGGACTTCAGCAGAGTGATGGCCTGGGCCACGGTGCCCTCATAGTCATTGTTGATGGCATAGGGATCGAAGTAGCCCTGGGCGGTGGCGTCGGACTTGAAGACGCCGCCGTTACCGTCGGCCATGCCCAGAGGAATGAAGGCGTTGGCGGCCACCTGGCCGGTCTGGCCGATGTTCTCGCAGATGTAGTCACGGTCGATGAGGATGGTGAAGGCGGTACGCATGGCAGCGGCCTGCTCGGGGGTCTTGCCCTCGAAGATGGCGCTCTTGGCGTTGAAGGCCACATAGTAGGTGCCCAGCTCGTCCACGATGTGGAACTCGGGGTTGCTCAGCAGGGAGGCCACCTCATCGGTGGGGACGGAGTCGGCGAAGTCCAGGTCGCCGGCGTTGTAGGCGGCGTAGATGGCGGTGTCATCGGCGGAGAGCATGTACTCCAGCTTCTCCACGGTGACCTTGTCGGCATCGTACCAGTAGGGGTTCTTCTCATAGGTCATGGAAGTGTCGTGGTTCCAGCCGGTGCAGACATAGGCACCGTTGGACACGAAGCCGGCATCCTGGCACCAGCCGCCGGGGCTGGTCTGCCAGTCGGCATAGGACTCCACCGCAGCCTGCTTCACGGGGAAGAAGGTGGGGAAGGCCATCAGGTCTTCCATGTAGGCGCAGGGGGCGTTCAGCTCGAAGACGAAGGTAGTGGCGTCGGGAGCGGAAACGGCCAGGTCATTGGGGAAGCCCTTGATGTTGTCGAACATGTAGGCATAGTCGGCAGCGGTCGCATCGGAGGCGGCGCGCTTCCAGGAGTACACGAAGTCGGCGGCGGTCAGGTCGCTGCCGTCGGACCACTTCAGGCCGTCCTTCAGGGTGACGGTGTAGGTCAGGCCGTCCTCGCTGACGGTGTAGCCGGTGGCGCAGGCGGGGGTGGTCTTACCCTCGGCGTCATAGGTGTACAGGCCGGAGAAGGAGTTGGCAGCCAGGCAGGCGCCGTCCACGGAGCTGTTCAGCGCGGGGTCCAGATAGTCGGGCTCGCTGGCCAGGTTCAGACGCAGGGTGTCGGAGCCGTTGGCCAGGGTGCTGTACATGAAGAACTTGGTGGCATAGGGGTTGGAATAGATGCCGCTGACATAGTCCTTCATCAGGTAGATGTCGTTGTAGTAATAGATGGGGATGACGCAGTTGGTGGCCATGAGGATATCCTCGGCCTGGTGCATCAGCTCGGTGCGCTTGGCAAAGTCGGTTTCGGCCTTGATCTGCGCGATCAGAGCGTCATACTGAGACCAGTCAGCCAGGGGATCGATGAACGCCTCGCTGACCAGCTCGGCGGCATCGGGGATCTCCTCGTCCGCCGGATCGGTAACAGGCTCGCTGTTGTTGCCTGCGCCGCAGGCAGCCAGAGCGAGGACCATTACCAGGGCAAGAAACAGTGCAAGAAACTTTTTCATACTTTTGGTACCTCCATTTTAATATTTATAGAAACCCCAAAGGGGTACTATCTACTTGTTCCAGCAGGCCACCTGGTGGCCGCTGCCCCGGTCGGTGAGGGTGGGGCACTCCGCGGCGCACTGCTCGGTGGCGTAGCGGCAGCGGGTGCGGAAGGGGCAGCCGCTGGGCCGGTGCAGGGGGCTGGGCACGTCGCCCTCCAGGATGATGCGCTGCCGGGCACGGGTGATCTCCGGGTCGGGGATGGGCACCGCCGACAGCAGGGACTCGGTGTAGGGGTGGATGGGGTGGCTGTTGAGCTCATCGGCGTCGGCGATCTCCACGATCTTGCCCAGGTACATCACGGCGATGCGCTGGGAGATGTGGTGCACCACCAGCAGATCGTGGGCAATGAAGAGATAGGCCACGCCCAGCTTCTCCTGGAGCTCCTCGAACATATTGATGACCTGGGCCTGGATGGACACATCCAGAGCGGACACAGGCTCATCGCAGACGATGAACTTGGGGTTCACCGCCAGGGCACGGGCAATGCCGATGCGCTGGCGCTGGCCGCCGGAGAACTCATGGGCGTAGCGGCGGGCGTGCTCGGCGTTGAGGCCCACGTAGCTCATCAGCTCCAGAATCCGCTCACGCCGCTCCTTGCGATTGGCGCAGAGATGATGTACGTCCAAAGGCTCGCCGATGATGTCCTCCACCGTCATGCGGGGGTCGAGAGAGGAATAGGGATCCTGGAACACCATCTGCATCTGCTTGCGCATGTGGGTGATGTTCCTGGCCGTCACCGGCTCGCCGTCGAAGATGACCTCGCCGCCGGTGGGCTCATACAGCCGCAGCAGGGACCGGCCGGCGGTGGTCTTGCCGCAGCCGGACTCGCCTACCAGGCCCAGGGTCTCCCCTTTGCCCACGGTAAAGGAAATATCGTCCACCGCCTTGAGATAGACCGTCTTGCCAAAGCCGGTCTTGACGGGGAAATACTGCTTCAGATTTCTGACTTCCACCAGAGGTTCACTCATTTGGCAGACACCTCCTCATAAGCGGCCTTCACGTTCATCCAGCAGGCCGCCTTATGGTCGCTGTTGATGACCAGCTCCTGGGGCACCTGGGTGAGGCAGATTTTCATGGCCGCGTCGCAGCGGGGGCAGAAGGCGCAGCCCTTGGGCAGATTCAGCATATTGATGGGCGTGCCGGCGATGGGCACCAGCTTCTGCTTCATGTTGCCGGTGCTGGGGATGGAGCGCAGCAGGCCCTTGGTGTATTCATGGCGGGGATGGTAGAAAATCTCCCGGGCGGTGCCCCGCTCGCAGATGCGGCCGCCGTACATGACCACGATGTTGTCGCACATGTCGGCGATAACGCCCAGGTCGTGGGTGACGAGAATGACCGCCATGCCCATCTTCTTCTGCAAGTCCTGGATGAGCTCCAGGATCTGGGCCTGGATGGTGACGTCCAGGGCGGTGGTGGGCTCGTCGGCGATGAGGATATCCGGCTCACAGGCCAGGGCCATGGCGATCATGACACGCTGGCGCATGCCGCCCGACAGCTCGAAGGGATACTGCTTCATCCGCTTTTCCGGCTCGTTGATGCCCACCAGCTCCAAAAGCTCCTTCACCCGGCCGTCCGCCTCGGCGCCCCGGCGGGTGGTGTGGAGCACCACCGCCTCCTTGAGCTGGCTGCCGATGGTGAACACGGGGTTCAGACTGGTCATGGGGTCCTGGAAGATGATGGAGCAGTTCTTGCCCCGGAAGCTCTGCATCTGCTTTTCGCTCCAGGTAGACAGGTCCTGTCCCTTATAGAGGATTTTGCCGCCGGTGATCTTGCCGGTGTCGGCCAGAATCTGCATGATGGAGTAGGCCGTCACCGATTTGCCGGAGCCGGACTCGCCCACGATGCCCAAAATCTCGCCGGGGTCCAGATCGAAGCTGACGCCGTTCACCGCCTGCACCTCGCCGGCGTCGGTGAAAAAGGAGGTGTGCAGGTCCTGCACGCTTAACAGTTTTTCGCTCATGTTACGCCCTCCTTACCGCTTCAGCTTGGGGTCAAAGGCATCCCGCAGGCCGTCGCCCAGCAGGTTGAGGCTCAGCACGATGAGGCAGATGATAATGGCCGGGAAAATCAGCTTGTAGGGGTAGCTCTGCAGGCCCTCACGGGCGGAGTTGGCCAGGGAGCCCAGGGAGGGCATGGGGGCCTTGACGCCGATGCCCACGAAGCTGAGAAAGCTCTCCGTAAAGATGGCGGAGGGGATTTGCAGGGCGGTGGAGATGATGATGACCGACAGGCAGTTGGGCAGGATGTGCCGACGGATGATGCGCCCCGGCGTGGCGCCGATGGAGCGGGCCGCCAGGATGTACTCGTTCTCCTTGATGGAGAGAATCTGGCCACGGATAAGGCGGGCCATGCCCACCCAGTACAGCAGGCCGAAGACGATGAAGAGGCTGATCATGTTGGTGCCCAGCCGGGCGAAAATGGTGCCGCTTTCAAAGTGGAGCAGCTCGTTGAGCACCACCGACAGGAGGATGATCATCAGCATGTCCGGCAGGGAGTAGATGATGTCCACAATGCGCATCATAATCAAATCCACCCTGCCGCCGAAATAGCCGGACACGCTGCCGTACAGCATGCCGATAATCAGCACGATGATGGAGGCGAAAAAGCCGATGAACAGCGAGATGCGGGTGCCGTAAATGACGCGGATGAAGTAGTCGCGGCACTGCTCGTCGGTGCCGAAGATGTGGGGGAAGCGCTTGCCGCCGTTTTCGATGTACTGCTGCTCCATCTCGCTGTAGGTGAAGGGGGCCAGGTTTTTCGCGCCCTTGTCACGCTTGCCGTTTACCGAGAGAATCTCCTCGTAGCGGTAGGGGACGATCATGGGGGCCACGATGATGGTGACCAGGATGATGGCCAGCAGCACCAGGCTGCAGGTGGCCAGGGGGTTCTTGAAGAGCTTGCGCATGCCGTCCTTGAAGAAGGTGGTGCTCTCGCTCATCACGTCCTGCTGCCGCTTCTCCTCCTCAGTGGCGGGGGCGAAGGACGCATCCGAGAACTTGCTCAGGTCCAGCTGCATGCTGAGGGGATTTTTCTTGGGTGTGTTGTTCTGATCCATTGTCATCCCCTCCTTTACTCGTACTTGATCCGCGGGTCTACCAGCTTATACAGCAGGTCGCAGATCAGATTGGCAATGACCATCAGCGTGGCCAGGAAAATGGTGGTGGCCATGATCATGGTGTAGTCCCGGTTGTTGATGGCGCTGACGAACTTGCTGCCCAGGCCCCCCACGGTGAAGATGGTCTCGATGACCATGGAGCCGGTGATGATGTAGGCGATCTGGGGACCGGCGTAGGTGATGACGGGAATGAGGGAGTTGCGCAGCGCGTGCTTGAAGATGATCTTCAGCTTGCTGACGCCCTTGGCCCGGGCGGTGCGGATGTAGTCCTGGCTCAGGGCGTCCAGCATACTGGTCTTGGAAAGGCGGGTGATGTAGGCCATGGGGTACGCCGACAGGGCGATGACCGGCAGCAGGTAGTTATTGCTGTTGGCGCTCCACACCGGCACCCATTGCAGCTTGATGCAGAACACCAACAGCAGGAGCGTTGCCAGGATGAAGCTGGGCACGGCGGTGAACAGGGTGGAGAAGAACACGATGAGCCGGTCGGGCAGCTTATTGCGCATCAGCGCGGCGGTGGAGCCGAAGACGGTGCCCAGCACCAGCGCCACGATCATGGCCGACACGCCCAGGCGGGCGGAAATGGGGAAGGACTCGCCGATGATGTCCTTGATCTCACGGCCGTTTTTCAGCGACACGCCGAAGTCGCCGTGGAGCAGATTCTGCATGTACAGCAGGAACTGCTGTCCCACCGGCTTATCCAGGTTGTAACGGGCGTTCAGCGCGGCGATGGTGGCCTCGCTGAGGGCCTTTTCCCGGTTGAAGGGCCCGCCGGGTACGGCGTGCATCAGGAAAAAGGTAATGGCGCAGATGACAAGCACCGTCACAGCCGCCAGAAGAATACGCTTTATGATGTATTTGGTCACGCTTCCATCTCCTTCCAAGGGGTGCGCCGCGCCTCCCGCGGAGGCAGGCAAAGGGGCCGCCCCCTCACGACGCAACATCAGGGGGCATCGAGGCCACTTTATGGGTTTTAATGACAGTATTATACATTCCTCTGCAAGATTATGCAACTATTTTTGCATAAAGATTTGAATAAAATCGCCAATTTCATATCCCCTGTTTTTGTGATAATCCACAAGGGCCCCGTGATAGGAAAGGGTAGCATTCCCTCCCCCGCGCAGGTCTATGACGGCCGGGCGGCGCAGAGAGCATTTCTCGTTTGGCCCTCACTCCACCGTCACGGATTTCGCCAGGTTCCTGGGTTTGTCGATATCGCAGCCCTTTTCCCTGGCGGTATAATAGGCCAGCAGCTGCAGCGGCACCACCGCGACGGCCGGTGAGAACAGCGTTTCCACCCGGGGAATAAAGATCACGTCGTCCGCCTGGGAGACAATGGTTTTATTGCCCTTCACCGCCAGAGCCAGCACCTTCGCCCCCCGGGCCTTGACCTCCACGATGTTGGAAAGAGTTTTGTCCATCAGCGCTTCGTTGCAGCATACGGCGATGACCGGCTGATTCTCCCCGATGAGGGCGATGGTGCCGTGCTTCAGCTCCCCGGCGGCGTAGGACTCGGCGTGAAGGTAGGAGATCTCCTTCATTTTCAGCGCGCCCTCCAGGGCAACGGCGTAATCCGTGTTGCGGCCGATGAAAAACAGGGAGGGGCTGGCATAGCGGCCGGCCAGCCGGGGTAGCTGCCAGTTCATGTCGATGGTCTGCTGGATTTTTTGCGGCAGCTGCTGCAGCTCCTTTACCAGGGCATCGTAACGCTCCGGTCCGATGCGCCCCAGCTTGGCGGCGGCGTAGAGGGCGAAGAGATACAGCACCGCCAGCTGGGTGGTGTAGCCCTTGGTGGTGGCCACGGCGATCTCCGGCCCGGCGAAGGTGTACAGCACATGGTCGGACAGCTTGGCAATGGTGCTGCCCACCACGTTGACGATGCCGATCACCTTTGCCCCCCGGCTTTTGCACTCCTTCAGCGCGGCAATGGTGTCCGCCGTCTCGCCGGACTGGGAAACCACCAGCACCAGCGTGTGTTCGTCCACCATGGGGTCGCAGTAGCGCAGCTCGCTGGCCAGCTCCACCTGGACGGGGATGCGGCAGAGCTTCTCGATGGCGTAGCGCCCGGAGCAGCCCGCATAATAGGCCGAGCCGCAGGCGGTGATCACGATCTTACGCACGTCCCGGAGCTCGCCTGCGTCCAGGTCGAAGCCGTCCATCTCCACGCGGCCCCCCTGGATACGGGGGGCCAGGGCGGCTTTGACGGCGGCGGGCTGCTCCATGATCTCCTTGAGCATGAAGTGGGCATATCCGCCCTTCTCCGCCGCCTCCACGCTCCAGGTCACGCGGCTGACGTGCTTTTGCGTCTCTCGGCCGGCACAGTCATATACGGTGATGCTGTCCGGCGTCAGCCTGGCCAGCTCGCCGTCGTCCAGATAAATCACGTTTTTCGTGTGGGCCACCAGCGCCGTCACGTCCGAGGCGAAGTAGTTCTCCCCCACCCCGACGCCCAGGATCAGAGGGCTTGCCTCCCGCACCGCATAGAGGACGCCCGGCGTTTCGGTGCAGAGGATGCCCAGGGCGTAGGAGCCCTCCAGACGGGCCGCGGTTTTCATGACGGCAGCCTTCACATCGCCGTCGTAGTAGTGCTCCAGCAGGTGGACGATGGTCTCCGTGTCCGTCTCCGAATGAAAGACATAGCCATAGTCCATCAGCTCCTGGCGAAGGGCCAGGTAGTTTTCAATAATGCCGTTGTGCACCACGGCGAAGCGACCGTCATTGGAAAGATGGGGATGGGCGTTCTGATCCGTGGGCGCGCCGTGGGTGGCCCAGCGGGTGTGGCCTATGCCGGCGGCACCGGGAGCGCCCGCCCCGTTGTCCGTTTTTTCGCGGAGTCCGGCGATGCGGCCGCTGACCTTCTCCACCTGTATCGCGCCGTCATGGAACACGGCGATGCCGG
>JAFSMA010000071.1 GCA_017448145.1 Oscillospiraceae bacterium
ATCTCCAGGGCCCGGTAGATCTCCGTCACCTTACGCTTGACGGTGGTCTCGCTGTCCTGGGTCAGGTTCTTGATGAGCTGCTGGGTGATGGTGGAGCCGCCCTGGAGGCTGTTGCCGGGCCCCAGGGTGAACACAATGGCACGGATGGTGCCCTTCCAGTCCACGCCCTTGTGGTCGTAGAACCGGTGGTCCTCAATGGCCACGGCGGCATCCCGCAGATACTTGGGTATCTCGTCATAGCTGACCCAGATCCGATCCTCGCCCTCCATGAACAGCGTCTGGTACATGACCCAATCGCCGCTGGTCTGATCCTGATAGTACAGCTCCGTGGACACGCTGTTTTCAAACTCGTCGATATAGACCTCCGTGTGGCCTTTCAGCGACGTGTTGACCCACCGCATGAAAATCCACGAGAAGATGGCCACCGTCAGCACGCCCACCAGCGCCAGCGTGCCGATGACACCCAGCGCCGTGATGCCCTTCCGTTTCTTCCGCGGCCTGCGCTGTGCCGTCTGCTCCTGGCGGGGGGCCGTCTGCTCCTGCCGGGGGGCAACGTGCTCCCGACGGGAAGCGGTCGCCTCCTGGCGGGGGACGCTCTGGGCGCTGCGGGGCGCGGAGGGCGCCTCACGGCGAGGCCGGTTGATGGCGTCCAGCTGCTGGCGCACCGGGGGATGCAAGTCCGTGGCCCGGTGGGAAGTGGGCTGTATTCTGTTGGCGCTCTGCTTGCTCTCGCCGTCTCCGTACGTGCGACGTTCATCACTCATCGACAGGGCACCTTCCTTTCCTTGGTAGTTGAAAAAATGTCTTTCCTGCGGATACCGCCGCGGCTGCGACCATACGTATCCATTATTTTCACTATTGTACCACGTCTGTCAAATCATAAAAACCCCGGATTTGCAATTTTTATATTAAAAAATAACGGAGTATTTGGCAGAAATGGTAAAATTCCGGCGGATAGACATTAAAATAGTGAAAAAACCAACGCGCCCTTGCTTTTTCCGCCGTAATATGGCATACTCTATCCACGAATCTATAAGGAGGCGCATACAATGAGCGACGAATACGGCCCCAATTTCATCACCCTGACAGACGAGGACGGCCAGGAGATCACCCTGGAGTATGTGGACGCCCTGGAGCATAACGGCCAGACCTACATGGCCTTTTTCCCCACCGTCAGCGAGGACATGGACGAGGCTGCCGCCGAGGACTACGGCCTGGTGATCCTCAAATCCGTGATGGAAAACGGCGAGGAGCTGCTCTCCACCCTGGACAGCGATGAGGAGCTGGACGAGGTCTACGACCTGTTCATGGAGCAGCTTATGGACGATGAAGAGGAAGATTCCTGACCTTTGGGTCAAATTTCCCCTTTTCAAACCGGCATTTATTTGGTACAATACGGGTGAGCACGTGAGACCGTGTTCACCCGCGGTGTATACAGGCCTTTTTTATCCTCACATTTGGTTATACGGGATGTCGGATCAGCATGTGGTTTGCAGGCCTCCCGGCTGCCTTTCGCGGCTGGAAGTTGGAAGCAGTGAAGCAAGCTGGAGACAACCCACCTGCAGAGATGGTGCAGGTTATAACTGGGTCTGTATGCATCGCTTTTTTGCGTCTTTCCCCTTGCACAATGGAGAATTATCTTGTATAATAGCGGGGTATGCCAAAAATATTGGGCGTATCTCGCCTATTTTTTGAGAGGAATGAAAACAAATGAGTGCATCCAGAGAAAAGAAAGCCCGCCAGGAGATCATCTCCCAGGAGGGTTACGTTGACCCCAAGGCGGAGCGCCTGGCCAAGGAGGCCGCCGAAAACCGCCGCAGCAAGGCGCTGTATACCTGCGTCGCCGTGGTGTTCGTCCTTGTGGCCGCGCTGCTGATTGTGGTGAAGTCCGGCGTGCTGACCCGCAACGCCACCGCCGTCACCGTGGACGGCGTGAAGTACACCCCCGGCCAGGTGGATTACTACTACTATAATGCCCTGAGCAACATCCGCAACAGCTCCTATTACAGCTACATGGGCATTGATGACAACACCTCCCTGGCCTCCCAGAACCTCAGCGAGATGGCTAAGATGCTGCTGGGCGTGGACAGCGAGGAGGAGCTGACCTGGCACGACTACCTGCTGAGCCAGGCCAAGACCAATCTCTCCACCGCCGCCACTCTGGCCAATGCCGCCCGTGCCGAGGGCATGACCCTCAGCGAGGAGAACCGGCAGGAGCTTTCTGACACCATCGACTCCCTGAAGGAGTACGCCGCCTCCAACGGCTATTCCGTCGGCGCCTATCTGAAGCTGGTGTTCGGCGAGAACATGACCATGAACATCTTCAAGGATTCCGTTACCACCACCATGCTGGCCCAGCAGTACCAGCAGCAGTACGTGGACAGCCTGGTCTTCACTGACGATCAGCTGGAGAGCGCCTACGCCGAGAATCATCTGGAGTATGACGTGGCCGACTACGAGACGCTGTACTTCAACGGCACCGCCCCCTCCACCACCGACGCAGACGGGAACACCGTGGCCGCCACCGAGGAGGCCCAGGCCGCTGCCGCCGAGGCCGCCAAGACCGCCTATGACGAGGCCCTGGCCCGTCTGGAGTCCGGCGAGGTGCTGGAGCACATCGCCCCCGACTATGAGGACATTGCCAACTACAACCACGTGGAGAGCGGCGCCTACACCGGCACCGACGTGACCAAGTGGGTGTTTGAGCAGAGCCACGAGGATGGCGACTACACCGGCATTGAGAGCGGCGCCAGCTGGTATCTGGTGGTGTTCCACAGCTGCGGGCGGCCTGATTACAACACCGTCAACGTCCGCCACATTCTGACCCTCACCGGCGACGACGCCGACGCCGCCAAGGCCACCGCCGAGGCCAACCTGGCCGAGTGGAAGGCCGGTGAGGCCACTGCCGAGAGCTTTGCCGCCATGGCTGAGGAGCGCAGCGAGGATACTGGCTCTGCCGCCAACGGCGGCCTGATCTCCGGCGTGGCCCAGGACAACACCTACGTCCAGTCCTTCCAGGATTGGTGCTTCGAAGATGGCCGCGCCGTGGGCGACAGCGGCATCGTGGAGAGCAGCTACGGCTACCACGTCATGTATCTGGACAGCTTCGGCGATGCCTACTGGAAGCAGGCCGTCACCGAGGATTTGCAGAGCCAACGCTACAACGAGTGGATCGAGCTCCTCACCGCCGATGTGGTGGTGGAAGATGGCGACGGCATCAAGTATGTGGGCGCCTGATTCACGCCGAAAAGCAAAATAAGGGCCGGTTTCAGCCGGCCCTTTCTTTCTATCAATCACAAGCAGGAGGAAAACCTTATGCAGGAGGAATTGTTACGCACTGCCATGCTGTTGGGCGACGACGCCATGGAGTTACTGGGCCGCAGCCATGTGGCGGTGTTCGGCCTGGGCGGCGTGGGCAGCTACGCCGTGGAGGCCCTGTGCCGCGCCGGTGTCGGCCATCTGACGCTGATTGACCAGGACACCTTGAGCCTCAGCAACTGTAACCGTCAGCTCTACGCCCTCCACTCTACCGTGGGCATGGCAAAGGCGGAAGCCGCCGCCGCCCGCTGCCGGGACATCCGCCCCGACGTGGACGTGCGACCCATGGTGGCCACCTATGACGCCGCCCACCGGGAGGACTTCTTCACGGAAAAATACGACTACATCGTGGACGCCATCGACCTGGTAAGCTGCAAGCTGGATCTGATCGACCAGGCCCGGCTTCGCCATATTCCCATCCTCTCCGCGTTGGGCACAGGCAACAAGCTGGATCCCTCCCTGCTCACCATCTCCGACATTGCCAAGACCACCGTCTGCCCCCTGGCCCGGGTGATGCGCAAGGAGCTGCGGGCCCGGGGCATCACCCACTGCAAGGTGTGCTTCAGCCCCGAGCAGGCTATTGCGCCGGAGCAGCGGGAGACCCCCCCTCCCGGCCGCCGCAGCGTGCCGGGCAGCGTGTCCTGGGTGCCCTCCAGCGCCGGGCTGCTGATGGCCGGCACCGTGGTGCAGGACCTGCTTCACGGCACCGGCGTCATCCCCCGATAAACCCCAAACAGAAATGCCGCTCCCACCGGGAGCGGCATTTTTTGTCCAAATGCGGCGGGTATTTACATTTTTCTCCCTTTGGAGTACAATACAGAATCATCATCCGCATTGTACCGTCCGCCTCCCGGCGGGCAGGGAGAAAGAAACATGAAAAAACGCAACTGGAAAAAGAGAGCCGCTGCCGGGGCCGTAGCTACCGCCGCCGGGGCCGGGCTGCTGATGGGCGCTGCCTTCGACTCCCCCGCCGACTTTTTAGGGGAGGCAGACACCATCGCCATCACCGCTCACGCTGATGATGACGGCG
>JAFSMA010000072.1 GCA_017448145.1 Oscillospiraceae bacterium
CCGGAGATCGTGGCGGAAGACGACGACTACGTGCTGCACACCAAGCCCACGGTTGTGCTGTTTGACCCGGAGGATCCCTCCACCTGGTGGGATGAATTCGGCAACTTCATCGGCGGGGACGCCATTCTGCCGGAGATCGAGCCGGAGACCGACACGGAGACCGACACGAACACAGAGACGGGCGTTGACCTGGGCGACTGATAAAACCGCATTAATGCCAAAAGAAATCCACCCGAAGGGGTGGATTTCTTGAGCCTGTCAAAAAACGGCTCTGCCGTTTTTTGACAATAGGATTGCAGTCTACTGCGCGCGCGAATAGTGCGCCGTTGGCGCACTATTCGCACACTTCGTAGCCGGAGAAGTGAAATTTCTGACGTACACGCCGTCAGAAATTTATTGCAAGGGTTCGCGCCTGCGGGCGCGAAATCTGCGATGCTTTTTTTGACAATCTGAAAAAGAATCCACCCATGGGGGTGGATTCTTTTTAATATATGATTGTAGAGGTTACATAGCCTTGATAATGTCCACGATTTCGGCGCCGATGCGCTTTTGGGCCTCCACCGTGGCCGCGCCGATGTGTCGGGGCGTTAAGAAAATGTGCCGGTGGCACATTTTTAGCCTCCGACCGCAGCGGCTATGCCGCGAGGACGCCGGACAGCGGCGCGCGAAACACTTACATGGCCTTGATAATGTCCACGATCTCGGCGCCGATGCGCTTTTGGGCTTCTACGGTGGCTGCGCCGATATGCGGCGTGCAGGACACCATGGGGTGGGAGTAGAGGGCCTTATTGGTGGCGGGCTCGTCGGCATACACGTCCAGACCGGCGGCGCGCACCTTGCCGCTCTCCAACGCCGCCAGCAGGGCGGCCTCGTCCACGTTGGTGCCCCGGGAGGTGTTGATGATGCACACGCCATCCTTCATCTTGGCGATGTTCTCGGCGCTGATGAGGGCGCCGCCGTCCACCGCCGGGGCATGGACGGACACGAAGTCGGCCTGGGACAGCAGCTCATCCATCTCCACATAGGGGATGCCCAACTGCTCCTCGATGCCGGGGATGTGGAAGATATCGAAGGCGATGACCTTCATGCCGACGGCCTTGGCCATGACGCCTAGGTGCTGGCCGATGCGGCCGAAGCCCACGATGCCCAGGGTCTTGCCCTGGAGCTCGATGCCCTTGCCGTAGGCTTTCTTCTCCCACTTGTCCTCCCGCATGGTGTGGCCCGCGATGGACAGATACCGGGCGCAGGCGAACATGTGGCCCATGGCCAGCTCCGCCACGGACTGGGAGGAGGCCCGGGGGGTGTTCTTCACGGCGATGCCGCAGCTCTCGGCGTACTTTACGTCGATGTTGTCCACGCCCACGCCGCCGCGGATGATCATTTTCAGCCGTCCGCCCTTGGCCTCGTCGATGTGGTTGGCCCGGACTTTGGTCTTGCTGCGCACCACCACCACGTCGTAGTCCCGCAGGGCCGCGCCCAGCTGGTCGGGCTCATAGAACTGCTCCACCACCTCATGGCCCAGCTCCCGAAGCTGCGCCAGGGCGGTCTTATCCATGCCGTCGGTAACAAGAATACGCATAGTGATAACCCCTTTCCTCAAATACGATTATTTGTGCTCCTGCTCGAACTTTTCCAGGAACGCCACCAGGGCCTGGGCGCCCTCGATGGGCATGGCGTTATACACGCTGGCCCGGAGACCGCCCACGCTCTTGTGACCCTTCAGGTTGTCGAAGCCTGCCTCCTTGGAGGCGGCCACCACGGCGGCGTCCATATCCTTGTCGCCGGTGACGAAGGGAATGTTCATCAGGCTGCGATCCTGGGGCACCACGGCGCCCCGGAACAGCTTGGACTTGTCCAGGAAGTCGTAGATGACCTGGGCCTTGGCCTTGTTGCGGCGCTCCATCTCCTCCAGGCCGCCCAGGTTGCGCAGGTACTTGAACACCTTGCCGCAGCAGTAGATGGCCCAGCAGTTGGGGGTGTTGTACATGGAGCCGTTGTCGGCGTGGGTCTTGTACATCATATAGATGGGGGTCTTGGGATCCAGATCGTCCCGAATCAAATCCTCCCGGATGATGACCACGGACATACCGGCGGGGCCCACGTTCTTCTGCACGCCGGCCCAGATCAGGCCGTAGTCCGCCACGTTGCAGGGGCGGGAGAGGAACATGGAGCTCTGGTCAGACACCAGGACGTGGCCCTTCGTGTTGGGCAGCTTGTGCCAGGTAGTGCCGTTGATGGTCTCATTCTCGCAGATGTAGACGTAGTCGCAGTCGTCGGGAATGGGCAGATCGGAGCAGTCGGGAATATAGGAGAAATTCTTGTCGGCGGAGGAGGCCACAATCTGCACCTCGCCGTACTTTTTGGCCTCGGCAATGGCCTTCTTGGACCAGGTGCCGGTCTCGATATAGCAGGCCTTGCCGTGCTTCATCAGATTCATGGGCACCATGGCGAATTGCAGCGTGCCGCCGCCCTGGATGAACAGCACCTTGTAGTTGTCGGGAATGTGCATCAGCGCACGGAGGTCGGCCTCGGCCTCGTCGATGATCTGCTGGAACACCTTGGAGCGATGGCTCATCTCCATGACGCACATGCCGCTGCCGCGGTAGTTCATCATCTCGTCACGGATCTCCTCCAGCACGCTCTCCGGCATCATGGCGGGGCCGGCGGAGAAGTTAAAAGTGCGATCGTACTTCATGTATCTGTCCTCCTGCATCATAGTGGGTGGGTTTACTCTTGCATGGTTAAATATAGTATAAGCCTTTCCGGCGGGATAATCAAGAGCGTAGCAAACAAAATTTGTGGAAACCTAAAAAATTTTTGAGAGTGGAAAGGCTGGGCCGCCGTTGACAGGGGGCGCGGTGCCATGGTATAACAGAAAAAATGTGAAAGACAGGGGGCGAAAGACCTTGAAGCAGAGGGAGACACGGTGGCAGCATATAGGCGAGTACGCCGGGGCGCTGGTAAAATGGTTCGCGGTAGGCGGACTGGTGGGCGCGGTAGGCGGCGTGGTGGGCTCGCTGTTCCACATCGGCGTCCACTACGCCACGGCGCTGCGGCTGGAAAACCCCTGGATTTTGTATCTTCTGCCCCTTTGCGGTGTGGTCATCACGGCGCTGTACCGTGCCTGCCGGGTGGAGGGGATGGGCACCAACGCCGTCATCGAGTCGGTGCATTTCGGCAAAAACGTGCCGGTGGCCCTGGTGCCGGTGATCTTTATCAGCACGGTGCTGACCCACCTGTGCGGCGGCTCGGCGGGCCGGGAGGGCGCGGCGCTGCAAATCGGCGGCGGCATCGGCTACCGGGCGGGGCGGCTGCTGCGCCTGGGGGAGAAGGATCTGCCCCTGGCCACGCTGTGCGGCATGGCGGGGGTGTTCTCCGCCCTGTTCGGCACGCCGCTGACGGCCACCGTGTTCGCCCTGGAGGTCATCTCCGTGGGGGCGCTGTACTACGCCGGACTGATCCCCTGCCTCACCGCGTCCCTGGTGGGGTATCTGGTCAGCACGGCGATGGGCGTGGCCCCCACCCGGTTCGCCGTGGTGATGCCAGAGGCGGACGTGATGACCATGGTGCGGGTGGTGGCGCTGGCGCTGCTGTGCGGCGGCGTCAGCATCCTGTTCTGCCAGGGCCTCCACCGGGTGGAGCATCTGGCGGCACACTATATTAAAAATACCTATCTCCGGGCGGCGGTGGGCGGCATGGTGCTCATCGGCCTGACGCTGCTGCTGGGCACCGATTATAACGGCGCCGGTATGGAGGTCATCGAACGGGCCATGGCAGGGGAGGCCCGCCACGGGGCGTGGCTTTTGAAGCTGCTGTTTACCGCTGTCACCATCGGCTGCGGCTTCAAGGGCGGCGAGGTGGTGCCCTCCTTCTTCGTGGGGGC
>JAFSMA010000073.1 GCA_017448145.1 Oscillospiraceae bacterium
AGCCGCCGCCAGGAGAGGGGCGCCCTGGGCGGGGGTAAAGGTGCGGTCGCTGTGGTAGGCCAGCCCCAGGGCCGCCCCCAGCAGCAGGGGGGTCAGGGCGATGAGGAGGTTTTGCAGCCGCTCCCGGCTCTCCGCCAGGCAGGGCAGCAGCAGCGCCGCCACCAGGAAGGCGCATTTCGCCGTGTCCACCCCGGTATACAGCGCCAGATAGGCCATGAAAAACAGCCCCGGCAATCCCAGCCACCGCTTTTTGTCCCGCAAAAGGACGCAGCCGCACAGCAGCGTGGGCAGCGCCACGCAGATCAGACCCGCCACGCAGTCCTGGTTGCCTGCGGTGGAGAGGAACTCGGTGCTCCAGTAGTCCGCGTCCTGGGGATACAGCACCGTGGCGCCCAGGGTCTGGATGGCGCCGGTGAACCCCGCCAGCAGGGCCATGATGGCCAGGCCGTACACGTAGCCGTCGGTGTAAGCCCCCCAGAAGGACAGCAGCCAGAACAGGGCGGCGTACAGCAGCAGGGAGAACAGCCCCTCGTACCGGCTCTGGCCCAGCCAAAGGCCGCCGTAAGGGGAGGCGATGGCGGACACCAGGGCCCAGGCGGCGTAGAGCAACAAAAAGACCTGGGGCAGCGTCACGCCCTGCCTCGCCGTCCGCCGCCCGGCAAAGCGTTCCACCGCCAGCAGCACCAGGCAAAGACCGGCGTACAGGCAGGTGGTGACGGCAAAGAGGGTGAACCGGTTGACGGTAAGGGTGACGTAGGTGTCAGGGCCCATCATCAGAGGGAAAAGCGTCAGGATAAACAGGGCAAAGCACTGGCTGGCCGCCTCCACGGCCCGGCCGCCCAGCGGCCACGCCAGAGGAGCGCCGGTGCTGTTGTACCGCAGCAGAGAGGGGGGCGGCGCTTTCTTTTTCAAGGAGGCCCGATTTTTCTTCTTCATAGGCTGCGTCCAAAGCCCTTTTTGGGGCAAAATCCGAAAAAGGTCACTTTTTCTCCGGGTTATAAAAATCCGTCTCGTCCTCGATGACCATGGGCAGGCCGTTCTGATATACCGGCAGGGTCTGGAACTTGAAGCGGCTGGCGGCGTGCTTGCGGTCGATTTTCTCTTTCACGTCCGGCTCCACCACGCCGTGGCGGATGTACTGGTTGACGGCGTGGTAGGTGAAGCCCAGGTTGTCCTCGTCCGTCAGGCCGGTGAGGCCGTCGGAGGGGGGCTTGATGAGGAATTTCTCCGGCAGGCCCAGCACCCGGCCCAGGGCGATGACCTCCTCGGTGGTGTACATACCCAGGGGGGAGAAGGCCCCGGCGCTGTCGCCGTAGACGGTGCAGTAGCCCACCCAGTCCTCGCTGAGGTTGGAGGTGTTGATGACGATGCCGCCGTCCAGGCTCTGGGCCACGGCGTACAGCGTGGCCATGCGGATGCGGCTGGGAAGGTTCACCAGCGTCTGGCGGGAGGGGGTGAGGCCCGCCTTCTCCATCTCGCCCACCACGCCGGTGACGGCGTCATGGATGTTGATGGTGGTGTGGGGGATTTGCAAGTGCTCCACCAACGCCTGGGAATAGTCGATGTCGGGCTGCACGCCGTCGGGCATCAGCACGCCGTACACGTGCTCCCGGCCGTAGCATGCCGCCGCCAGCGCCGCCGTGACGCTGGAGTCCTTGCCGCCGGAGATGCCGATGACCGCCGTCCTGCCGTAGCAGGCCGCCATCCGCTCTGCCATCCATTCCAGCAGCCCCGCAAGCTGCTTTTGGGGGTTAAATTCCATACCGCCCGCCTCCTTGGTGTTGTTGGGATTCATTATAATGGATTTTGGGGGAAAAGGCAACGATAAACGGTAACAACAATCGCCTCGCCTTCCCCCTGGGGGGAAGGTACCCCAGTGCGCACACTGGGGGGAATGAGGGGGCGATATTTCGGAAAGCTGCCGGTCGTCGCCCCCTCATCCGTCAGCTTCGCTGACACCTTCCCCCCAAGGGGAAGGCTATGTAAAGCTTTATCTCATCGTCCCCACCTTCCCCCCAGGGGGAAGGCGGGCCAATATTGGGCCCCTCCGCAACCAACCATGCCTTTCATCAAACCCCCGCCGTTTTCCGGGCGCTTCATGAAGCGCCCCTACAGTGAAAAACCACACCGTTTGCGCCAATCCTATGAAAAACTCGTCCGCGCAGCGGACGCCTTCTCTCTTTACTGGCAAAAAAAGCACCCCTTTCGGGGTGCTTTTCCCGTTATAAAGCCAATCAATACGCCAGCTTCTCCCGCAGGTACTCCCGCAGCTCACTGATGGGGATACGCACCTGCTCCATGGTGTCACGCTCCCGGACGGTGACGCAGTTGTCGCCGGCCTTCTCGCCGTCGCCCACGGTGTCGAAGTCCACGGTGATGCAGTAGGGGGTGCCGATCTCGTCCTCACGGCGATACCGCTTGCCGATGGAGCCGGTCTCGTCGAAGTCCACCATGTAATCCTTGGCAAGGTCGGTGTACACCTCACGGGCCTTGTCGCTGAGCTTCTTGCTCAAAGGCAGCACGGCGCACTTGAAGGGGGCCAGGGCGGGGTGGAGATGCAGGACGACGCGCACGTCGTTCTTGGCCTCGTCCACCACTTCCTCGTCGTAGGCCTCCACCAGGAAGGCCAGCACCACACGGTCGGCGCCCAGGGAGGGCTCCACCACGTAGGGCACGTAGCGCTCGTTGGTCTCGGGGTCGAAGTAGGTCATATCCACGCCGGAGGTCTCCATGTGGCGGGTCAGGTCGTAGTTGGTGCGGTCAGCCACGCCCCACAGCTCGCCCCAGCCGAAGGGGAACATAAACTCAAAGTCGGTGGTGGCCTTGGAGTAGAAGCTCAGCTCCTCCGGGTCGTGGTCCCGGAGGCGCAGGTCCTCGTCCCGCATGTTGAGGCCCAGCAGCCACTGGTGGCAGAACTCACGCCAATAACCAAACCACTCCAGATCGGTGTCGGGCTTGCAGAAGAACTCCAGCTCCATCTGCTCAAACTCACGGGTGCGGAAGGTGAAGTTGCCGGGGGTGATCTCGTTGCGGAAGCTCTTGCCGATCTGGCACACGCCGAAGGGCAGCTTGCGGCGGGTGGTGCGCTGGACGTTATTGAAGTTGACGAAGATGCCCTGGGCCGTCTCCGGGCGGAGGTACACGGTGTTCTTGGCGTCCTCGGTGACGCCCTGGAAGGTCTTGAACATCAGGTTGAACTGGCGGATGTCGGTGAAATTGTGCTTGCCGCAGGTGGGGCAGGGGATGGCCTTTTCACGGATGAAATCCCCCATCTCCTGCTGGGAAAAGGCGTCGATGGGCTTGTCCAGGGTGACGCCGCTCTGGGCGCACCAGTCCTCGATGACCTTGTCGGCCCGGAACCGCTCGTGGCACTCCTTGCAGTCCATCAGCGGGTCGCTGAAGCCGCCCAGATGGCCGCTGGCCACCCAGGTCTGGGGGTTCATGAGGATGGCGGAGTCCTGGCCCACGTTGTAGGGATTCTCCTGGACGAACTTCTTCCACCAGGCCTTCTTCACGTTGTTTTTCAGCTCCACGCCCAGGGGGCCGTAGTCCCAGGTGTTGGCAAGGCCGCCGTAGATCTCGCTGCCGGCGAAGATGAAGCCCCGGTTTTTGCACAGGGCCACGATCTTGTCCATGGTCTTTTCGGTGTTTTTCAGCATACGTTTGCGCTCCTTTTTGATAATGTATTGTATTATTTTAATGAAATATTACGGATGGTAATAGAACGTGGGGGAAAATCGCCCCCTCATCCGCCCCAGTTTGCGAACTGGGGCACCTTCCCCCCAGGGGGAAGGCTGTGAAAAGTTTTATCTTATCGCCCTGCCTTCCCCTTGGGGGGAAGGTGGCACGGCCCAACGGGCCGTGACGGATGAGGGGGCGATGATCGCCAAGGGCTGGGGAATGTAAAAAACGCCCTGCGCCCCATAAGGGACGCAGGGCGAATCGTACACGATCCGTGGTTCCACCTGCATTTGGCTGACGCCACACTCTTGCGCCTTAACGCGGCTCCACGGCGGGCATTGCCTCCCGCGGCTCCGGGGCGCCACCCCCATCACAGCCTTTACACGGTGAACAGAATATCATCTTTTCCCGCTGCCGTCAAGGGTGATTTTTCAGCCGTTCCAGCTCACCGGCATGACCTCCCCCACGGTGCCGTCATCATCCACCGTCAGGCGGTACAGGGGGGAGAGGGTTTCGCCGCCGTCCTGGGCGGCTTTGGTGACGCGGTGGGCGGTGAGGGTCCAGATTCGGGTCAGCACGTCGTAGCGGCCGTAAACGGCCACGTCCTCGCCCCTGGCGTCATCGGGCCAGGCATCGGCGGCCAGGGCACGGGCCTCGTCCAGGCTCATGCAGTCTGCCCCCACCGCCGCCGTCAGCACACATTCCAAAATGGTGTCCCGGTTTTCCTGCCAGAAGTCGGCGGGCAGGTAGGCGGTGGCCACGTAGTCGCCGGGCACGTTTTTGCGGATGATGGTGACCATGACGTGGCCGCCGCTGTCCTCGGTGGCCAGGGTGGCCAGCTCGCCGGTGGTCTGGGAGGCCACCTCCGAAAACGTGACGCCGGTGCCGCACATGCCGAAGCCCTGGAGCCAGCATTGGAAGGAGATGGCGCAGTCGCCCGCCCGGCCCTGGGGGTAGAATACTACCCCGGCGGCGGTGGGCGGCACGCTGTCGTCCTGGGGGGCCGCCTCCCAGGCCCAGCCCTGGGGCAGGGTCAGGCTGATGGACACGGCGTCGCCCCAGCGGTAGTCCACGGTGTCCCCGGCGGGGTAGGCGGGGTCGGCCTCCACGATTTTAATGGGGGTGACGGTGTCGAAGGGGGCGGCGGTTGTGGTTTCGTTTGTGGTTTCGCGGGCCCCGCCGCAGCCGGTGAGCAGCGCGGCGCACAGCAGCAGGGGAAGCAATCGTTTCATGGTCAGCACCTCCGAAAGGGTTTGTATACCCATTGGACGGCGGGGGAGGGGAGAAGGTTCCCTGAGAGAAGAGAGAAAAGAAAACGTGTCCGCCGCGCGGACGGGTGGGAATGACATCATTCTCATGCGCCGCAGCGCAAATCATGTGCCGTCAGGCACAATTCATGCCGCAAGGCACAATTCATGCCGCAAGGCAATTCATGGGCCTTTGGCCCAATTCATTTTACCATTTACCCGGCCTTTGGCGGTGGTCGGTACCGGGCGGCGGGCCGGGCGCCAGTGACGGCCCGCGAGGTACGAGCGGCTGCCGGAACCAGTGCCCTTGGGGTAGTCGTCCCGCCCTACGGTGTTATTTGTTACCGTGCCCCGTCCACCCGGCCCCGGTGGTTATCGCCACCTGCCTTGCGGGCCGCCGGGGGCCAGCGACACACCGCGAAGCATGAGCGGCTTGTGGAGCCAGTGCCCTTGGGGTAGGCGTCGGCCCCTACGGCGAAAACGCAGGCGTCGGTTCTCCTTGTAGGGGCGCTTCATGAAGCGCCCGCCTGCCCGGCGGAGGGGTTGATAAATGGTATCGTTGGTTGTATGACGGTACGATATTGTCCGTAGGGGCCGCCGCCCCCGGCGGCCCGTTTGCCTGGTTGGCGGGTTTGATACAGGGCGTCGTTTTCCGTTCCCCCGCCCTTTCCGCGTAAAAAAATAAAACGGACACCCTTTCAGGTGTCCGTTGGTTTGGTTTCCTTATTGGCCAACCTTGTTGAGCTGCAGCGTCAGAGCGCTCTTCTTGTGGGCCGCGTTATTCTTGTGCAGCAGACCCTTGGCGGCGGCCTTATCGATCGCCTTCACTGCGACTTTATAAGTGCCCTCGGCCTTGGTGCGATCGCCGTCAACGGCAGCAGCCTCGAACTTCTTGATAGCAGTCTTCAGTGCGGACTTTTGGGCCTTGTTGCGCTCGTTGCGAACCTCTGCCACCAGAACACGCTTCTTAGCAGACTTGATATTCGGCAAACCAAACACCTCCCCGAACTGGATTTTTGCAGCGGGAATGAATTAAACTCCCATGCAGGATGATATTTTAGCATCGTTGGCGGAAAAATGCAAGCACTTTTTCCTGATTTCACCATGTTTTTTCGCATATTTTTGCGCAGCGGGGAAAGACTAACTAGGACACACAATATTTAGTGTTTTGCGAGGGGAGATGACCACAAAAATGCAGCGTGGGCGCAGCGATCTTACGTTGGAGGCGGCGGAAAACCTGGGGTTTGGCACGGCGAAATGGCGGGCCATGGACGGGGTGACGGCGGTGGAGAGCCGGCGGCGGGGCTACGGCGTCACCGCCATCACGGTGTCGTCGGCCCGGGCGTCGGCGGCGCTGGACAAGCCGGTGGGCCGGTACGTCACCATCGACCTGCGGCCCTATTTCCGCCGGGAGGCCGGGTTCTTCCCCCGGGCGGCGGAGTGCGTGGCGGCGGAGCTGCGGTCTCTTTTGCCCGGTGACGTGGGTCGCCGGCCGGTGCTGGTGGCGGGCTTGGGCAACGGCACCATGGCGGCGGACGCCATCGGCCCCACGGCGGTGGGCAGCCTGCTGGTGACCCGGCACATGGTGCGATCAGCCCCCCGGCAGTTCGGCCAATTCACGCCGGTGGCGGCGCTGTGCCCCGGCGTGCTGGCCCAGAGCGGCATGGAGACCTTGGAGACGGTGCGGGCGGTGGTGCGGGAGATCTGCCCCGGGGCGGTGGTGGTCATCGACGCCCTGGCGGCGGCGGGCCGGGACAGGCTGTGCGCCACGGTGCAGCTCAGCGACGCGGGGCTGGCCCCCGGCAGCGGCGTGGGCAACCACCGCCTGGCCCTGACGGAGGACACCCTGGGGGTGCCGGTGGCGGCGGTGGGGGTGCCCACGGTGATGGACGCGGCCCACCTGTGCCCCCAGGGGGAGGGGGAGGCGCCGCTGTTCCTGACGCCGCGGGACATCGACAGCCGTGTGCGGGAGCTGGGCCGCATCGTGGGCTACGGCGTCACGTTGGCGTTGCAGCCCCAGCTCAACATCGAGGATATTACGGGGCTGCTAGGGTGAGGGGGAAAAATACCGAATAATGAATCATTGCGGTATCCGTTGCGCGGATTCATTTTAATACGCCGCGGCGAAAACCATTTTCCCACCCGTCCGGCCTTGGGCGATGGCCGCCGGCGGGCAGCTATCCCAGGAACACCGGCGCGGAAGCAATCAGAAACTGCCCTGCGTAATAGGTGAGGTAGTTCAGCGCAAGGTGGACAGGACGATCCCTGCCCGTGCCAAAGTAGGTGCCGCTGAGAATCAGATCGGAGATGGCGAAGGACACGCCGCCGATAAAGAGCAGGTTCAGGGGCGTTTCCTGCCAGCCGTAAGAGAGCGCGAGGCTTCCGGCGATGGCCACCATGGCGAAGAGAACCACACCGTAGGCAAGCACAATCGGCTTGAACTTTCCGTAGCGCAGCTTCATGGGCTTCTCCAGAACGGCGTTTCCGACGCTGAGCACAACGGCGAGAAGGACCGGAAGGAGCACCGTCAGGGGCCTGCGCGGCGGGTAGTAAGCCAGCAGCATACCGACGATGTACAGAATATGCCCCACGCCGAATACGCAAAAGCCCGCATAGGTGAAAGGCGCATCCTTCTCCGGGAAAACGTATTTGAGGTCCAGCCAGATATCGCCCATCAGGCCGAACAGCAGGCCAAGCACCAGGAAGGGGCAAAGGGGGCTGACGTTCCCACTTGACGCGGAGAGCCAGGTCCCATACACGCCCACCGCCAGGAACAGCGCCGACACAAGGGACTTGAGCAGCGCCGCCTTTACGGAGCAGACCTTTATTTTTTCGCGGATATACGCAAACAGCAGCACCGCGCCGCACGCAAGCAACAGGGGATACAGCATAAAAGCGCCTCCTTCTCCGCTATTCTCCACGGCCTTTTGTCATGCTTCTCGCCATATAAAAAGAGACGGACTTTCGTCCGTCTCTCATGATTCAGTCAGCGATGATGACGCCCTCGTGGACGTCGCCGCCGGCGGCGTTGGCCTCGTCGGTGTCGATATGGACAGCCAGGCCCATGTTGTCGCCCACGCGCACCACCACGTCGTCAAAGATCAGCTTGCGGTCGTCGGTGCCCAGGGCCAGCTTGACGATCTGGCCGCCGGTGAGACCCCACTCCTTGGCGATGGGGGTGGGAATGTGGGCGTGACGCTTGGCGATGATGACGCCCTCCTGGATCTCGATCTCGCCCTTGGGCCCGATGATCTTGCAGCCGGCGCTGCCGGCCAGGTCGCCGCTCTCACGGACGGGGGCGGTGATGCCCAGGGTGCGGGCGTCGCTGAGGCTCAGCTCCACCTGGCAGGCGCTGCGGCAGGGGCCCAGGATGGACATATTCTCAATGGAGCGCTTGGGGCCCACCACGGTGACGCGCTCGTTGCTGGCGAACTGGCCGGGCTGGGTCAGCGCCTTGCGGAAGGTCAGCTCGGCGCCCTTGCCGAACAGGATCTCCAGAGCCTCCTCGGTGACGTGGACGTGACGGGCAGATGTTTCGACCAGGATCTTTCTTTCCATTTTCGTTTTCCTCCTAAAATGTTGTTTTCCTTCTGAAATTATATGGTTTCGCCGGCATTGCCGTCGGAAATCCCGGAAATAAGGGTGCGGTAGACGTGGACGTAGAAAATCACCGTCACCGCCAGGGAGCTGACCTCCGCGATGGGATAGCTCCACCACACCAGGTCGCTGTTGCCCACCGCGGCGCCGTAACGGGCCAGCAGGTAGGCGGCGGGAATCAGCACCACCAGCTGGCGGACGATGGAGGTAATCATGGAGTAGATGGACTTGCCCAGGGCCTGCATGGCGCTGCCCAGGGCGATGCACGCCCCGGCAAAGGAGAAGCTGAGGGACACGATGCGCAGGCAGGGCACGCCCACCGCCATCAGCTCCGGCCCTGCGGCGAAGATTTGCAGCAGCAGCTGGGGCACCGCCAGGAAGATGGCCATGCCCAGGAGCATGATGGCCGAGGCGTAGGTGACGCTGCGGCGGATGGTCTCCGTGACGCGGCGGCGGTTCTGGGCGCCGTAGTTGTAGGCCACGATGGGCACCACGCCGTTATTCAGCCCGAACACCGGCATGAACACGAAGCTGTTGATCTTGAAGAAGATGCCGTAGGCGGTGGCGGCGGTCTCGTGGGCGGCGTGGTAGGTGATGAGGATCTTGTTCATCAGGAAGGTCATCAGCGAGCCGATGGCCATCATGATCACGCTGGGCAGGCCGATGGCGTAGATGCCGCCCACAATGCGCCAGTTGGGCCGGAAGCCCCGGAAGTGCAGGTGGATGTCGTGGTTTTTCGTGAGGTTGAAGTAAATCGCCAGCACCATGCCGCAGCACTGGCCGATGACGGTGGCGATGGCGGCGCCCCGGACGCCCAGGCCCAGGGTGAAGATGAAAATGGGGTCTAAAATGATGTTGATGATGGCACCCAGGCCCTGGGTGTACATGGAGTACACCGTCCGCCCGGTGCCCTGCAGGAGCCGCTCGAACATCACCTGGCCAAACAGGAAGAAGCTGAGGCCGCAGATGACCTGCAGATACTCGTTGCCCATTTGGGCGATGTGCTGCACGCCGGTCTGGTAGGCGAACAGGGCGGGGCCGAAGCCCAGACCCAGCACCGCCGACACCGCCGCCCCTACAAAGGCCAGAAACACGCCGTTCACCGCCACGTCGTCGGCCCGGCGCTGCTCCATGGCCCCCAGGGCCCGGCCCATCATGGCGTTGACGCCCACGGCGGTGCCGGTGGCAAGGCCGATCATCAGCTGCTGGGCGGGGAAGGCCAGGGATACCGCCGTCAGCGCGTCCTGGCTGATGCGGGAGACGAACATGCTGTCCACAATGTTGTACAGCGCCTGCACCAGCATACTGGCGATGATGGGCAGGGACATATTCCAAATCAGTTTTCCGATGGGCATGACGCCCAGTTTGTTTTCCGTTGCCATAATTACCTCTGTGTATTGTTTGCAGCTTAATAGTATAGCATGGGCGGCGGAAAAAGAAAACCCCCGGAATGGCACTTTTTTGGCAAAGTGGTGAAAAATTCACACGGTTTGGAAGAAATCACGAATCTCCGCCTCGGTGGCGGCCACGCTGCCCTGGGCAAAGCCGTCCCTGCCGCCGCCCCGGCCGTGGAGAGCGGCGTTGAGGGCTTTCACCAGGGCGGAAACATCGTGGCCGGGGTGAATGACGGCGTAGCGGTAAGCGCCCTCCGCCCCGGCGAACACCGCGGCCCGTCCGCCGCAGACCTGGGAAAGGTTATCACACAGCCGCCGCACGCCGTCGCCCTGGAGGGACTCCGTCACCAGCAGCGCGTCGCCCCGGCCCCGGCAGCGCTCCGCCGTGGCGGCGAAGGAGGCCTCCTCCAGTGCCGTCACCCGCTGCCGCAGGGCGGACAGCTCGCTTTGCAGCTTGGCCACCGCCGTGGCCGTGGCCTGGGGCTTGACGCTGAGGGCCTGGCCCACCGCCCGGTTCTGCTCCCAGGTCATGGCCAGGTAGTCCA
>JAFSMA010000074.1 GCA_017448145.1 Oscillospiraceae bacterium
TGTCCGTTTTTGACACATAGCGGTTATCTCTTTCCAGGGCATTTCAAGACATCTCCTTCGTCTCTTTTTGCCCTTAATTATACTTGATAACTGTTACCTATGTCGTTGGACATTCTGTTACCTATGTTACCAGTCTATACACACTGGGCGCGCCGTCGATAGACGGCGAAGGCATCAACCAACGGCAGTCTTTCGACAGAGGCAGCCGGGCACGGCGGGCCGAGGTCGTCCCGCCCTACGGAGGGTTTTCGGTTTCATGTAAGCGGGCGGTTGTCGCCCCCTCATCCGTCACGGCCCGTTGGGCCGTGCCACCTTCTCCCCCAGGAGAAGGCGATTATAGTGTAAAATCAATTGGCAGAAAGGAGGCGGAGACATGGCCCAGGAAAAGATACGGCTTTCCCGGGAGGCGATAGAGCATCGCCGACAGGCGGAGCGGAAGAATCTGCTGGCCGGCAAGGGCGCCATGGATCTGCCCTTTTTGCTGCTGACGGTGCTGCTGACGGCCATCGGCCTCATTATGCTGTTCTCCGCCAGCTTTCCCTCGGCCTACTACGAGTCCGGCAACGCCGCTTACTATTTCAAGCGGCAGCTGATTTTCGCCGTGGTGGGCTTTGTGGCCATGCTGTTTGTGGGCAAGGTCAACTACCAGCGCTGGCGGGGTGCCGCCAAGCCGCTGATGGCGATTTCCGCGTTTTTGCTGATCTTGGTGGTGATCCCCGGCGTGGGCGTGACGGTGAACAACGCCACCCGCTGGCTGGGCAAGCCGGGTGTGTTCACCTTTCAGCCCTCGGAGATCGCCAAGCTGGCGGTGATCGTCTACTTTGCCGACAGCATCTCCAAGAAAAAGGAGAAGATGCTGACCCTCCGTCAGGGCGTCATCCCCTACGCCGCTATTCTGGCGGCAATCGCCGTATTGATGCTGCTGGAACCCCACCTGTCCGGCGCCATCCTCATTGTGGGCACGGGCATCATCATGATGTCGGTGGGCGGACTGCCGGGATGGATGATCGGCCTGGGCTTCGGCGGCGTGGGCGTGGTAGCGGTGCTGTATGTAAAGCTGGTGGAAAAGAACATCATCTCCTACGGCGCCAGCCGCATCAACATGTGGAAAAATCCGTGGCTCGACCCCATCAACGACGGCTACCAGATGGTGCAGAGCCTGATTGCCATCGGCTCCGGCGGCCTGCTGGGCGTGGGCCTGGGCAAGGGGCGGCAGAAGTTCCTCTACCTGCCCGAGGAGCACAACGACTTTATTTTCGCAGTGGTGTGCGAGGAGCTAGGGCTCATCGGCGCCTGCGTGATTATGCTGATTTTCTCGCTGCTGATCATCCGGGGCTTCTGGATTGCCCTCCACGCCCGGGACCGCTTCGGCGCGTTGCTGGTGGTGGGCATCATCACCCATCTTGGCTTGCAGACGTTTTTGAATATCGCGGTGGTAACGGGTCTGGTGCCGGCCACCGGCATCTCCCTGCCCTTCTTCAGCTACGGCGGCACGGCGCTGATGCTGCAACTGGTGGAAATGGGCATTGTACTCAGCGTATCGCGGCAGATTCCCGCGCCGAAAAACGGATAGGAGAATGACCATGAAAGTGATTTTCACCTGCGGCGGCACTGCGGGCCATGTGAACCCGGCCCTGGCCCTGGCGGGCTACATGAAGGAACGCATCCCCGACTTGGAGGTGCTGTTTGTGGGCACCCCCGACGGCATGGAGCGCAGGCTGGTGGCAAAGGCGGGATACGACTACGCCGGCATTGAGATCGCCAGCTTTCAGCGGTCGCTGAAGGCCATGGGGCACAACCTGCACACCGCGCGAACCATGATTACCTCCCGCCGGGAGGCAAACGCCATCTTACGGCGGTTCCCCGCCCACCTGGTGGTGGGCACCGGGGGCTACGCCAGCTACCCCATCATCAAGGCGGCGGCCCGGCGGAACATCCCCACAGCGGTGCATGAGTCCAACATGGTGCCGGGACTGACCACCAAACTGCTGGAGGGCAGCGCCGACGTGATTATGGTGGGCTTTGAGGACTGCCGCCAGCACTACCGCCACCCGGACAAGGTGGCCGTAACAGGCACGCCGGTGCGGGGGGATTTCTTCACCCTTTCCAAGGCGGAGGCCCGGGAAAAGCTGGGTCTTGCCGATGATAAGCCCCTGGTGGTGTCCTTCTGGGGCAGCCTGGGGGCCAGCACCATGAACCGCCATATGCTGGACTTCTTCGCCCGGGAGAAGGCGGAGAGCTTCCCCTTCCACCACATCCACGCCGTGGGCGACCGGGGCTGGGACGAGATGGAGCGGGCCATGACGGAGCGGAATCTCCACTGTCCGGCGCTGGACGTGCGGAAATACATCTACGACATGGCGGTGGTGATGCGCGCCGCCGACCTGGTGATCTGCCGGGCGGGAGCCAGCACCATCAGCGAGCTGACGGCCCTGGGGATGCCGGCGGTGATCGTCCCCTCCCCCTACGTCACCAACAACCACCAGGAAAAAAACGCCCGGATTCTGGAAAAGCATGGCGGCGCCGTGGTGCTGCTGGAGAGCGAGGCCACCGGGGAGCGGCTCTATGAGGCCGCCGCAGCGGTGGTGGCAGACCCCATGAAGCACAAGGCCATGGCCGAGGGCATGGCGTCCCTGGGCATTCCCGACGCCACGGAGCAGATCTACCGCACGGTGATGGCCCTGGTGAAATAAGCCTTTTTGACAAGCATACAATTAAATAGCAATTCTCTCCCATGCACCCCTTTCCCTGCGCTGCGCATAGGATGGCGTAAAGCGATGGAAAGGCGGGAGAGGTTTGAGCCATTTACGGATTACCGGCGGCAGGCCGCTGCGGGGGGAGATTGCGGTGCAGGGCGCGAAAAACAGCGTGCTGCCCATTCTCAGCGCCACCATTTTGTGTGCCGACGCCTGCCGCATCCGCTGCTGCCCACGGCTGGACGACGTGGACGCGGCGGCGGAAATATTGCAGTACTTAGGCTGCGCCGTCCGATGGGAGGGCGGCGACCTGGTGGTGGACAGCAGGCAAATGACCGGCTGCCACATCCCCCGGTACTTAATGGAGAAAATGCGGTCTAGCGTCATCTTTTTAGGGCCGCTGCTGGCCCGGTTCGGGGAGGCGTCGTTGAGCTACCCCGGCGGGTGCCAGTTGGGGCCGAGGCCCATCGACCTGCACCTGAAAGCGCTGCGGGCCATGGGGGCAGAAATTCGGGAAGACGGCGGCCATCTGCTGTGCCGGGCCCGGCGGCTCCACGGAGCAGAAATCAGCCTGCCCATCCCCAGCGTGGGCGCCACGGAAAATATTCTGCTGGCGGGTTGCGGCGCGGCGGGCACCACCATCCTCACCGGTGCCGCCCGGGAGCCGGAAATCCAGGATTTACAATGGTTTTTGATCCGCTGCGGCGCACAGGTCAGCGGCGCAGGAGGCCACACGGTGGCAGTGGTGGGCAAGCAGCCCCTCCACGGCTGCGACCACCGGTGCATCGGCGACCGGATTGCGGCGGCTACCTATCTCTGCGCCGCGGCGGCCACCGGCGGGCAGATCGGCCTACTGGGGGTGGAGCAGCGCCACCTGGGGGCGGTGTGCCGGGTATTGCAGCGGTGCGGCTGCACCGTACGGCATGAGGAGGACTTTTTGGCCCTGCGTGGGCCGGAGCGGCTGCGGGGGGCCAACATCATTGCCACGGCGCCTTTTCCCGGCTTCCCCACCGACGCCCAGGCCATACTCATGGCGGCGCTGTGCCGGGCGGATGGAGCCACCATGATGGTGGAAAACCTGTTTGACAGCCGCTTTCGCCACGTGCCGGAGCTGCGGCGCATGGGGGCCCACATCCGCTGCCAGGGCCGGACGGCGGTGGTGTACGGTGTGGAGACGCTCCACGGCGCGGCGATGCGCGCCACCGATTTGCGGGGCGGCGCGGCGCTGGTGGTGGCGGCCCTGCAGGCGGAGGAGCCCTCCGCCATTGACGAAATCCATCACATCCAGCGGGGCTATGAGGACATCGCCAGGGATATTCGGGCCCTGGGCGGGCATATTGATTTTGTGGCCGACGGCTGATACAATAGTGAAAAGACGAGCCATTTTACAGCGGAAAGGCAGGTGATTTCATCGTGGCCAGACGGAACAAATACGCCAGACGGCGGCGCAGCGGGCAGTTTTCCTTTCTCTACCGGCTGCTGTGCTTCGTGCTGATTACGGCGGCGGGCGCCGTGGCGCTGACGCTGTTCTTCAAGGTGGACACGGTGGAGGTCACCGGCCAGGTGCGGTACACGGAGGCCCAGGTGGCGGAGGCCAGCGGCGTGGAGGGCGGCGACAACCTGTTTTTGATGGACAAAAACAAGGTGGCCGCCAACATTACCACCGCCCTGCCCTACGTGGAGACGGTGCGCATTCGCCGCATGATACCCGACACGCTGCGGATCTATGTCACGGAATGCACGGCGCCGGTGGCAGTGCGCAGTGTGGACAGCGTGTGGCTCCTCAGCGGCCAGGGCAAAATCGTGGAAAAGGCGGCCCCCTCCTTCTGGGAGGCATACCCCCAGGTCGTGGGCGTGACGCCGTCCGATCCCGCCGTAGGCGCGCCGCTGGCAGTGGCGGAGGGGCAGGAATACGCCCTGGACGCCCTGCTGTCGCTGCTGCCGCTGCTGGAGAAAAAGGAGATGTTGTCCCAGGTGCAGGCCTTGTACCTGGATGACCCGGCGCTGCTGACCATGCGGTATTTGAACCGGTTCGACGTGGTGCTGCGCTACAGCGCCGATTTTGACTACAAGCTGGACTATCTGCTGGCGGTGGTGCAGCGGCTGGAGGCCAACGAAAGCGGCGTCATCGACATGACCCAGGAGGGCAAAGCCAGCTTTATACCGCGGTAAAAACGGAAACCGTTGCTGCGCAGGCGGGGGGCTTCTCCCGCCTGTAAACTTTTTTTGTAAATCCCATGATACCCCTTGACCCGGTGGAAAAACCGTTATACAATACCAATATATAGTGATTTACGGGGCGTTTGTCCCGCTTCGAGTGAATTCGCAGGGAGGATCCAATATGGCTTTCGGACTGGAAACCGGCACGGAAAACGTGGTCAGCATCAAGGTAGTAGGTGTTGGCGGCGGCGGCAATAACGTGGTGAACCGCATGGTACGCGGCGGTATGCAGGGCGTGGATTTTGTGGCCGTGAATACGGACAAGCAGGCCCTCAACGCCTCCAGCGCCAATTATAAAATTCAGATCGGCGAGAAGCTCACCGGCGGCAAGGGCGCAGGCTCCAACCCCGACGTGGGCCGCAAGGCCGCCGAGGAGAGCCGTAACCAGCTTTCCAAGGCATTGGAGAACACCGACATGGTGTTCATCACCGCCGGCATGGGCGGCGGCACCGGCACCGGCGCGGCACCCATCGTGGCGGAGATCGCCCGGGAGCAGGGCATCCTCACCGTGGGCGTGGTGACCACCCCCTTCAAATGGGAGGGCGCGCGGCGTATGCGGGACGCCCAGGGCGGCATCGCCCAGCTGCGGGAAAAGGTGGACAGTCTGGTGATTATTCCCAACGAGCGGCTGAAATACGCCACCGACCAGAAGATCACCTTCGCCAACGCCTTTGAGATCGCCGACGACGTGCTGCGCCAGGCGGTACAGTCCATCTCCGATCTGATCCGCGACACCGGCTTTATCAATCTGGACTTCGCCGACGTGACCGCCGTGATGAAGGATGCCGGCTATGCCCACATGGGCGTGGGCCGGGCCGCCGGCAAGGGCAAGGCCGAGGAGGCCGCCAAGATGGCCATCTCCTCCCCCCTGCTGGACACCTCCATCAACGGCGCCAAGGGCGTACTCATCAACATCACCGGCTCCACGGACATCGGTCTGGAAGAGGTGGAGCAGGCTGCCACGCTGGTGCAGGAGGCCGTCCACCCCGACGCCCTCACCATCTTCGGCGCCACCTTCGACGAGACGCTGGACGACGAGATCCGCGTCACCGTCATCGCCACCGGCTTCGACGAGGGCCAGGGCAAGTTCCAGCCCCCCGCCGCCACGTCGGAGGCCGCCCCCGCCGCCAAGCCCACCCTGCAACCCCTCAACGAGGTCGTGGGTGAAAAGGGCCCCGACGACGCAGAACTGGACCGCTCCTTTGACGAGATTTTGAAGATTTTCAACAACAAGGATCGGTTTTGATTGATACTAATACATATTCCCCTGCTGTCCGTGAGGATGGCAGGGGTATTTTTGGGCGTCATATGTATTGCTATTGTGTGGACAAATGTGTATAATAGAGTAAAACAGAGTGAAAGGAGTTCTGCCCTATGGCAAAGACCGCAAACCTCTATGCACGCATTGAGCCGGAGGTGAAAAACCAGGCCGAGAGTATTCTGGAGGCGTTGGGTATCCCGGTTTCCAGCGCCATCAATATGTTTTATAAGCAAATCATATTACAGCGGGGCATCCCCTTTGAGATGAAGCTGCCGGATTTCCCTGTGCCGGATATCAGCACCATGACCGCCGCGCAGCTGAAAGAAGAGATTGACAAGGGCTTTGACGATGCAGCCGCCGGGCGGGTGACGATGGTCAAATCTACAAATGACTAACATTTCCATTTCCTGATACAGCAAATTTTAACGGTCATATTCTGTCCCCTTTTGGCGCAAATTAGCCCTGTCGTCGGCGACAAGTTCAACAACGGCGGGGTGATTTTTTTGTATGAAATGCGGCAAAAACGCAGCGTACAGCGTCCCCTGGCATGGCTTTTATCCCTTTTTCTCTTCGTGGGCTGCCTTACGACAGCCTGGGCGGAGGGCGGTGAACGCACCTTGATCCCGGTGGGCAAGGCGGTGGGCATCAAGCTGTTTTCCGACGGGGCGCTGGTGGTCAGCGTCAGCGATGCGCCGGCAGCAGACTGCGGCATTAAGGCGGGAGACCTTTTGCTCCAAATCGGGGACACCCATATTGATTCCATTGAATGTCTGCAATCCTTTCTGGCGCAAAACCGCGACAGCCCTGTGCAACTGACCTACCGCCGGGGCGGCAAAACCATGGAGACCACCGTGACCCCCCGGCTGGTCTCTGACGGCACCTACCGGCTGGGGGCCTGGATTCGGGACAGCATGGCCGGTATCGGCACCATGACCTACTACGACCCGGAGAGCCACACCTACGGCGCACTGGGCCACGGCATTACCGACGTGGACACCCAGGCGCTGATGACACTCAGCGGCGGCGCCATTATGGAGACCTCCGTGAAGGCGGTGAAGCGGGGCGAAAAGGGGGACCCTGGAGAGCTGAAAGGCGACTTTTCCCAGCAGCGGGACGTGGGCACCCTTACCGCCAACACCGACGGCGGCGTGTTCGGCACGCTGGAGAGCAGCGAGTTTATCCATGGCAACAGCGTCACCGTGGCCTCGCCCGATGAGGTGACCACAGGCCGCGCCACCATTCTCTGCACCGTCAGCGGCGACGACACCCGGGAGTACGACGTGGAAATCCTGCGGCTGTATGGCGGCGGGCAGAACACCCGGAACATGCTGCTGCGGGTCACCGACCCGGCGTTGCTTGCGGCCACCGGCGGCATCGTGCAGGGTATGTCCGGCAGCCCCATTTTGCAGAACGGGCAGCTTATCGGCGCGGTGACCCACGTATTGCTCAACGACCCCACCCAGGGGTATGGCATTTTCATTGACAACATGCTGGAGATGGCGGGATAAGGGAATGCGAAAGCGGGACGGCGTGAGCCGTCCCGCACTTTTTACGTGTTATTCCGGTCGATGTGGCGGCGGTGGAGCATATTCCACATGGCCTGGCGGTTAAAGGGGATGAGGGGGTAGAGATAGCTGCGGCCCAGGATGGGGCGGGTGCTGGCGATGAGGGCCAGGATGCCCGCCACGCCGATGGCGAAGCCCCACCAGTTGGCCGCCCAGATGAGCAGCAGCAGCCCCATGCGGCACAGCTTGGTGGCGTAGCCCATCTCGTAGCTGTGCTGGGCGTAGTTCACCACCGCCACAAAGGCCATATACACCAGCACCTCCGGCACCAGCCACCGGGCCTGGACAGCGAAGTCCCCCAATATCAGAGCGCCCAGCATGCTGAAGGAGTTGCTGAGGGCGTCGGGGGTGTTGAGGGAGGCCAATTTCAGAATGTCCACGATGAACTCCACCAGCAATAGCTGCAAGATGAGGGGGACATAGTATTCCTCCTGCACCAGCAGGAAATCCAGGCGGGCCGGGAGGGTGGCGGGATTTTTCACCAGCAGATACCACAGAGGCGTGATGAACAGGTTGAGAAACAGCACCGTCAGCCGGACGATTTTCAGATAGGAGCCGATGAGGGGCGGGAAATAGTAGTCGTTGACCTCCTCGGTAAAGCTGAAAATGGTGGCGGGGAGAATCATGACGCAGGGGGAGTTGTCCACCATCAGCAAAATGCTGCCCTCCATGATGCTGGCCACCGCCACGTCGGGCCGCTCGGTGTAGCGCACCTTGGGGAAGGGATTCCACCACTGCCGGGGCGCGATGCTCTCCGCCAACGACTCCTGGGACAACGAGAAGGAGCGGACGGAGATGGCCTCCAGCTTCTGCCGCAGCTCCGCCAGCATGGTTTCCTCCGCCTCCCCCGCCATGTAAATCATGGCCACGTCCTGGCGGGAGCGGCCCCCGACGGTGGCGATTTCCAGCGTGAGGTGGGTGTCCCGCACCCGGCGACGGAGGAGGGCGGCATTCTCCATGATGTTCTCGGTGAAGCCGTCGTGGCTGCCCCGGAGGACGCGGCTGGTGTCCGGCTCCTGGACGGAGCGGGTGGGGTAGGTCTTGGCCTCCAGGAGGATATAGGTCTGATACCGCTCCACCAGCAGCAGCGTCTTGCCGGAGAACACCGCCACGGCGGCCTTTTGGGCGTCCGACTCCGTCTGGGCGTCCGCCGCCGCCACGCAGGAGGCCACGAAGTCCTCCGCTGAGGCGGGGAGCCGGGACAGCGCCTGCCAGGCGGCGATGACGCGCTCCAAAATGTCCTCCTTGGCGTAGCCGTTGACCACATAGAGTCTGGCCCGGCATCCGGCGATGGTGAGGTCGCGGCTCACCATATCGAAATTGCGGCCTGCGCCCAGAATGTCGTCCATTTGGGCAAGTTTGGCGGAAAAGCGTTCCATAGTGCCGCCCCCTTTCCCGGATAGTATGGGAAAAGCGGGCGGCAAATATCCTTTTTTTCAGTAAAAAGAGGGCCGAAAGGCCCTCTTTACTGTGGTTTTTACGCCTGGGGGTGGAGGATGTCCATGGCAACGGGGGTGTAGAACAACCGCTGCACGGTGGGGAAATCACGGGTCTGGCCCAGAATCCACATCAGCTTGGCCACGGCGGACTCGGTGGTCATGTCGTAGGCCTCCAGCAGCTGCAAGTCCCGTTTCAGCCGTCCGCCCACCCGGTACACCGTCAGGTCGCTGCCCTCGTTGGGCACCTGGGTGGTCATCACCACCACCTTGCCCTGCCCGGCCGCCCGGGCCACGGCGTCGTAGAAGCCGCCGTACTCCGGCAGACCGCCTACGCCGAAGCTCTCGATGACCAGGCCGTCATAGCGGCGCAGCATGTAATCCGCCACGGCGCCGTCCATGCCGGGAATCAGCTTCAAAAGCCCCACGTTGGGGTCCAGCGCGTCCCAAAACAGGGGGCCGTCCACGTCCTCATTGCGGATGAACTGCAACAGATGCTCGTCCTGCAGCACCGCCAGGTCGGGATAATTGACGCTGGAAAAGGCCTTGAAGCTCTTGGAGAAGGTCTTGCGGGCCCGGGTGCCCAGAATCACCTTGCCGTTGAACACGATCTGGACGCCGCCGCAGCCCCGGCAGGCGTAGAGAAAGGCGTCGGTGAGGTTGCGCTTGGAGTCGGTGGAGTCGAACCAGATGGGCTTCTGTGCGCCGGTGAGGACGATGGGCTTGGGGCTGCGCTGGATGAGGTAGCTGAGGGCGGCGGCGGTGTAGGCCATGGTGTCGGTGCCGTGGGTGATTACGAAGCCGTCGTAGTCGTCGTAATGCTGCCGGATGGCGGCGGCGATGGCCAGCCAGTTCTCCGGGCGCATATTGGTGCTGTCCAGAGAGAAGGGCTGCACGCAGTCCACCGCGCAGAAGGAGGCGATGCGGGGCACGAAGCGCAGCAGTTCCTTGGCGGTCAGCTCCGGAGCCAGGCCGTCGCCGGACATCTCGCTGGCGATGGTGCCGCCGGTGCCGATGAGTAAAATCTTTTTTTCCATGGTCTCCCCTCCCCTGCGGGAAAATGCGGTTTAGCGGATGTCCACCGGCTCCACGGCGGTGCACAGGCCGGTGGCGCTGTCCAGGGTAAACAGGCAGCCCTGGGCCTTGCAGGGGCCGTCGGCGCTCTGGTAGCGGCCCGGGAGACCGCCTAAAAAGCTCTCGATGGACTGCTCGATGCGCACGCCCAGCACCGATGCGATGGGGCCGGTCATGCCCAGGTCGGTAATGTAGCCGGTACCCTTGGGATTCACACAAGCGTCGGCGGTGGGCACGTGGGTATGGGTACCCCACAGGGCGCTGACGCGGCCGTCCAGATAGTAGCCCAGGGCCAGCTTTTCGCTGGTGGCGGAGGCGTGGAAGTCCACCACGGTGAAGGTGGGCCTGTCCTTCGCCATTTCCTCCAGAATCCTGTCGGCGGTACCAAAGGGGTCGGCGGCCTTCCAGTCCAGGTCGCAGCGGCCGATGAGATTGATGACCGCCACGGAAAATCTGCCGCAGTCGTACACGCCCCAGCCCCGGCCGGGGCAGCGGGGGGAGAAATTGGCGGGGCGGAGAATATAGCGGTTCTCCTCCAGATAATCCCGGATGTTCATCTTGCCCCAGGTGTGGTTGCCCAGGGTGAGCACGTCGGCACCGGCGGCAAACAGTTCCTCCGCCTGGGCAGGGGTCAGGCCGGTGCCGGAGGCGTTTTCGCCGTTAATGACGGTGAACGCCACGTTTTTCAGCTTTTTATACGAGGGCAGATGGCGCCGCAGGTGGGCGATGGCGCTGTCGGAGGTGACGTCGCCCAGGGCGAGAAGATTGACCAGCATAAGCGGCCCTCCCTGTCTGATTTCAGTAGTGGTAGTATACCACAGATGCGCCGCCGGGAAAAGGGGTCAGTCGTTCCAGCCGTGGATTTTCACCAGGGTGCGGGAGGTGTAATAGTAGGCGGCGGCGGGAAAATCCCGGTAATTGGTGGTGTTGGAGCAGAGGAGATAATCCACCGTTTTGCCGCTGCTGTCCGTCACGAAGCCGGAGATGACGGTGGTGTGGCGGGGGCCGTCCACCCCCAGCAGCAGGAGGTCGCCCACCTGCCCGGCACCGTCGTCGGGCCCCACGGTGGCCACCAGGCCGAAGCCCGTGTTGGTGCGGGCGTATTCCTCAAAGTCGTTGACGTTGATGAAGGAGCCGGTGGTGTTGAAGGGGGCCAGCCACCGCCAGGTGGCGTTGCCCACGGCGTCCATGGGGATGCCGCCGGCAAGCAGCACCTGGGAGCCGAAGTTCATGCAGTTGCCGCCCGCGGCGTCGTAGGCGTGGAACTCCGGGTTGCGGTGGTCGGCGTACGCCGTCATATAGGCCAGGGCCGCGTCCCGGTCATAGGGATGGTCGACCGCCGGGGCGGGGGTGGCATCGGCAGGGGCGGGCCGGGCGGCGATGTTGGCAAGGAGGGTGTCCAGATTGGCGTCCGCGTCACCCTCCGGGTCGTCGGTATAGCTGAAAAAGGGATTGTCGTCCGCCTCGTGGTGGGCGATGCGCCAGCCCTCCGCCGTCTCCGCAAAGCGGAAGATGTGGGGCATGGCGTATAAATAGCTGTCTACATCGGCAGTGGCGGCAAAGTGCATCACCGTGTCCTCGGTGACGGTGGCGGTGAGGCCGGTTTCGTCCTCCGTCACGCTGTCCACGTGCAGGGACACGGCGCAGTCCATGAGGTGCAAATCCTCCGGGGCCGCGGCACGGATGGCGGACAGGGTGCGGCAGGCGGCGGCGTGGGTGCGGGCCTGGTCGCTGTCAGAGAACAGGGGCGCAAAATCCTGCTCCGCAAAGGCGCCGATGAAGCGATACCACCGGGTCAGCAGCGACGTCACCAGTTCTTGCTGCTCGCTGTTGAGGCCGTCGCCGGACAGGGTGACGGTGACGGCGGTCTCCACGGCGGCGTCTTCCACAGGGGCGGGCGCATCAATGGGGGCGCTGCTCTCCCCTGCCCCGTCGGCGTCCCGGCCGGGCACGGCGAAATCGGCGCAGCCGCACAGCAGGGCCAGCGCCAGCAGCAGACATATCATTTTCAAAACAGTTTTCATTGGGTACCTCCCTGGGGCAAGTGGACGGCAAAACATGGTGGGCTGCCTGTTGGACGCGCGGGCGTCACAGCTTGTTCCCGGCCAAAAGGTCGCCTATCCGCTTGGTGCTCCAGTGTGCGGTGGGGAAAAGGCGAAGCTGCTCCGGCGTTTTATCCACCAGCAGCACAGGCTTTTCCCCGCTGTTGTCGATTAACACAAAGTTGTCCGCCAGGGCGAAAACCGGGGCAATATTGGCAAGGGACCGGGCATAGCGGGCGCGAATCTTGTCCTCCGGCACGTCGTGGCCGCCGGCGCGAACGCGGCTGCGGACGCGCTCCACGTTGATTTCCGCGCTGCAGGTAATGACGTACACCACGGTAATCGCAAAGCCACGCTCCTTGGCCCCGCGCAAAACGTCCAGATTATAGGGGGTCGACATGACGGTCTCAAAGGTGAAGCTGCGGCGGTTTTCGATATAATACCGCTTCAGCTGCATGGCCAGCTCCGCGGCTTCCAGATTGGTGACGCCCCCTTGCCGCTGGATATCGTCGGCATTCACATACTCCCCCACCAGGGGAAAAGCGGGGGTAATGGTGGACTTGCCGGATCCATTGGGCCCGGCAAAAACCTGCAACTCCGGGCGGCGGGCAAAATCACTCACAGCTCTCCCTCCGTCCATCGCTATACAGGCGAACCGGGCGGCCCGTGTCCGGGTCGAAGGACATGACGTAGCCCTGCTGCGCCGCCGCCTGGGGGAGGGTGCTGCGGTGTGCCACGGCATAGGCGGCCCGCTGGGCCTTTTCCTCCGCCGTCAGGTCGGCAATGCGCTCCGGCGCGGTGTAGCGGTCCAGGGACACGGGGAATTTGCCGGTACGAACCATATTTTTCAGGATGATATTGACGCCGGTGGACATATCCATGCCCAGGTCGGCAAAAAAGGCGCCCGCCTGCTCCTTGACCGCGCTTTCCAGCGTCAGGGAGGTGCGGCAGCTTTTGGTGGTAGCGGCTGTTTTCATATCGCCACGTCCTTTCCGATGGTTTCACCCTCATTATAGCGTATTGTATGCAGATTTGCAACAGTTATACGCAGATTTGCACGCGCTGCAAGGAGAAACAGGCAGAGAAACCCGCCGCGAGGGAAACTCCTCGCGGCGGGCATTGGGTATGATGCATTATTTGGCGTATTCCACCACTTTGGTCTCACGCAGCACATGAACCTTGATCTGGCCGGGGTACTCCAGCTCATTTTCAATGCGCTTGGCAAGCTCCCGGGCCAGGATGGTCATTTCATCCTCGCTGACCTGATCGGGCTTCACCATGACGCGGACCTCGCGGCCGGCCTGGATGGCGTAGCTCTTCTCCACGCCGGGATAGGTGCCGGTGATCTCCTCCAGCTTCTCCAGGCGCTTGATGTAGTTCTCCAGGTTCTCGCGGCGGGCGCCGGGACGGGCGGCGGAGATGGCGTCGGCTGCCTGGACAAGGCAGGCCACCAGGGTCTTGCACTCCACGTCGCCGTGATGGGCCTGGATGGCGTGGATGATGTCTTCCTTCTCCTTGTACTTGCGGCAGTACTCCACGCCCAGGGCCACGTGGGTGCCCTCGAACTCATGGTCCAGGGCCTTGCCAATGTCGTGCAGGAGACCTGCCCGCTTGGCGGCGTGGATGTCGGCGCCCAGCTCGGCGGCCATGAGGCCGGCGATGTGGGACACCTCGATGGAGTGCTGCAGCACGTTCTGGCCGTAGCTGGTGCGGTAGTGCAGGCGGCCCAGCAGCTTTTGCAGCTCGGGGTGCAGGCCCCGGACGCCGGTTTCCAGCACGGCCCGCTCGCCCTCGGAGCGGATGACGGAGTCCACCTCACGGCGGGCCTTCTCCACCATCTCCTCGATGTGGGTGGGATGGATGCGGCCATCGGCAATCAGCTTCTCCAGCGCTACCCGGGCCACCTCCCGGCGGACGGGCTCGAAGCAGGAGACGGTGATGGCCTCGGGGGTATCGTCGATGATAAGGTCTGCGCCGGTCAATGTCTCGATGGCGCGGATATTGCGGCCCTCGCGGCCGATGATGCGGCCCTTCATCTCGTCATTGGGCAGGGGAACCACACTGACGGTAATCTCGGCCACATGGTCGGCGGCGCAGCGCTGGATGGCGGTGGCCACGATCTCGCGGGCACGCTGATCGGCCTCCTCCTTGGCGCGCTGCTCCAGCTCTTTGATCTTCAAGGCGGTCTCGTGGGTGACCTCGGACTCCACCTGGTCGATCAGATACTTTTTGGCCTCCTCGGCGGTGAAACCGGAGATGCGCTCCAGCATCTCGGTCTGGCTGCGCTTGATGACCTTGAGCTCTTCCTGCTCCTTGTCAATCTGGGCGTGCTTGGCCTGAAGGGCCTCTTCTTTCTTTTCGATGGTCTCCAGCTTCCGGTCGAGATTCTCTTCCTTCTGCTGCAGACGGCGCTCCTGCTTCTGCTGCTCGGCGCGGCGTTCCTTGACTTCCCTCTCGTATTCGGTTCGATTCTTCAAAATCTCTTCCTTCGCCTCAAGCATGGCCTCGCGCTTCTTGCTCTCTGCGCTCTTGATGGCCTCATTGACGATGCGAAGAGCTTCATCTTCGGCATTGGCAATCTTCTTTTGGGCGTCTTTCGCCTTTTGACTGCGAATGAGAATACAAGCAAGGACACCAAGGGCGCACCCCGCCACCAAGGCAATAAGCAGGTGGACGATGGTAAACGTCATGGTCTGCCTCCTGTATTTGGTAAATCTATCGGCACAATTGCCGACATTGCAGAAAAATAATCGGAAAACCCCTTTTTCTCCGATACTAATCCTTTTTCATTCTAAACCTGTTATGGTAAACTGTCAAGGAAAATCCGCAACCCGCGGATTTTTTTATCCTCTTATTGTAATTGGATGTAGGCGGCGGAGGCGTAGCCGGCGTAATCGCCGTACCAGACGGTGTACCAGCCCTGATAGCTGCCGGTGACCGTCACCTGGGCCCCCCGGGGGATGGTGGTGATGACGGCGCCGGTGGCGGCGGGATAGGCCCGGAGATTCAGGGGCGAGACTTGGGTGACCACCACTCCCTGCCGCTCCGCCGTGGCCTCGATGAAAGGCAGGCCGAAATACTGGCACAGGGCCTCCACCAGGTTCCGGGCGATGGCACCCACGTTGGTGCTGACCCAGGTGGCGTCGGCGGTGTTGTCGTGGTAGCCGATCTCGATGAGCACTGCCGGGCTTTTGGGGCGGCGCACCTCCCCCAACGTGGTAGTGGCCCGGGTGGTGACCAGGTCGGGCAGAGGGTAGATGCGGCGGAGATTCTCGGCAAACAGCTCCGCCGCCCGCTTTCCCGACGTGGAGGTGGGGTAATAAAAGGCGATGATGCCCCGGTTTTTCCCCTCGGTGGTGCCGTCGCCGGAGGCGTTGGAGTGGAGGGCCAGGTAGAAATCATAGGTGCTCTGGGCCGCCAAGGCGATGGAGGAGGCGGCGGTCATGTCGGGGGTGTTGCGGTTCCAGCGGATGGCGTTGGCGCGGAGATAGGGCTCCATGGCGTCGGCGATGCGGTTCATGTACAGTTCCTCGGTGCCGCCGGTGATGTAGGGGTTATACTCCTGGGTGCTGGGGGACAAAAAGATGATGGGCATAGAAATTCCCGTCCTTTCGATACAATCTTTTGCAGTATATGTGGAAATCCGGGCGGGTATGTGGTAGAATGCGGGGAAGATAAAAACGAGAGAGGCGGTGGCGGCCATGAAGATGGAGCGGCCCTACAAAAAAGTGCATATCACCCCCAAGGGGGAGGCGGCGCTGGTGCAGGGGCACCCCTGGGTGTATGCCGGAGAGGTGACGGAGGTAGAGGACGGCGTCACCGACGGTGGGCTGGTGGACGTGGTGAGCCGCAAAGGCAGCTACCTGGGCACCGCCTTCTACAACAGCCATTCCACCATCCGCTGCCGCCTGGTGAGCCGCAACGCCAACGACACCTTTGACGCCGCTTTCTGGCAGCGGCGGGCGGCCTACGCCTGGGCCTACCGCAAGACGGTGCTGGCGGAGGAGGACCTGCTCTGCTGCCGCATCATCTTCGGGGAGGCGGACTTCTTCCCCGGCCTGACGGTGGATCGGTTCGGCACGGTGCTGGTGGCCCAGGTATTGAGCCTGGGCATTGCGCAGCGGCAGGACGTGATTTTCCCGGCGCTGGTGCAGGTGCTGCGGCAGGACGGCCAGCGAATCGACGGCGTATACCTGCGCAACGACGTGGCCCTCCGGGACAAGGAGGGCATGGCCCAGGGCAAGGGCTGGTATCCCCTGCCCGGGGAGGCAACGCCGGACTACGACACGGTGTCCATTACGGAAAACGGCATCGCATACACCGTGGACTTCGTCAACGGCCAGAAAACCGGGTTCTTTCTGGATCAAAAGTACAACCGCCGGGCGGTGGCCCGGCTGGCCAAGGGTCACACGGTGCTGGACTGCTTCACCCACACCGGCTCCTTTGCCCTGAACGCCGCCAAGGGCGGCGCCAGGCACGTGACGGCGGTGGACGTGAGCCAGTTCGCCGTGGACTGCGCGGCGGAGAACGCCCGGCGCAACGGCCTGGACAGGCAGATGGATTTCCTGTGCGCCGACGTGTTCGACCTGCTGCCCACCCTGGCAAGCCAGCCCCAGAAATACGACTTCATTATTTTAGACCCCCCGGCCTTTACCAAGAGCCGCAAGACCATCCAAAACGCCATGGGCGGCTACAAGGAGATTAACTACCGGGCCATGAAGCTGCTGCCCCGGGGCGGGTATCTGGCCACCTGCTCCTGCTCCCACTTTGCCTCGGAGGCGCTGTTCATCCGCATGCTGCACGATGCCGCCCACGACGCCGGGGTGACCCTGCGGCAGATCGAGGCCCGGCAGCAGTGCGCCGACCACCCCATTTTGTGGGGTGTGGAGGAGACCAATTACCTGAAATTCTTCCTGTTCCAGGTGGTGTAATCGCGCCGCCCCTCCCCTTTGGCCAACCGCATACGGCGCTTCGCACATGGATACAATATGGCGAAGCGCCGTTTTTTTGTGTTAAATTTCGGAGGAATTTATTGCCGGGGGCTTTCGGACGTGGTATACTATATACGTGAAAATTTGGCCCTGCACCCTTTAGGTTGCAGGGCGTCAAGGAGTGCGATACTATGAAAAAGGTGAAGCTGGGGGAGCAGAAGTGGTTCCCCTACACGGTGGCCAGTTGTGCGGCGGTGGTGCTGTACGTGGTGCTGAGCAACCTGGGGAACATCGGCGCGGGGCTGAAGACCTTTACCGGCTACTTTGCCTCCATCGCCCTGGGCGGCGTGCTGGCCTACATTATGAATCCCCTGGCGATGATGTACAATAATCGGGTGCTGAAGGCCATCCGCAGCCCCGGGCTGCGGTGGACGCTGAGCATCGCCCTGACGCTGGTAACGGTGCTGTTGCTGCTGGGCTTCCTGCTGGGGACGCTGATTCCCCAGATGTATTACAGCGTCAGCGGGCTGCTGGACAACATGGACGGCTACATCGCCTCCCTGCGGCGGCTGACGGACCAGTGGGGCGTGTCCGAGGCGCTGAACCTGGATCAGGTGCTGGATTCCTCCACCACCGTGGTGAAGCGGATCACCAACTGGATCAAGGAGAACATCGGCAACATCATCAACGCCTCCGCCACGGCGGGCAAGGGCGTGGCCAACTGGGTGCTGGCCATCATTCTGTCGGTGTATCTGCTGGCCTCCAAGGAGGGGGTCAAGGCGGGGACGAAGCGGCTGCTCCACGCCATCGTCGGGCAGAAGCGGCTGGACGCCATCTCCACCTTTGCCGCCCGGTGTGACAAGATCGTGACCCGCTACATCGTGTTCAGTCTGCTGGACGCGGCCATCGTGGGCTGCACCAACGCCGTGTTCATGTTCGTGGCGGGGATGCAGTACGTGGGCCTGGTGTCCATGGCGGTGGCGGTGACCAACCTGGTGCCCACCTTCGGCCCTGTCATCGGCGCGGTCATCGGCGGCTTCGTGCTGCTGCTGGTCAACCCCGTCCACGCGCTGATCTTCGTGATTTTCACAGTGATTCTGCAATTTTTGGACGGCTACGTCATCAAGCCCAAGCTGTTCGGCAACTCCCTGGGGGTGTCCGGCCTGCTGATTCTGGCGGCGGTGGTGGTGTTCGGCAACATGTTCGGCATTGTGGGCATTTTGCTGTCCATCCCTCTGGCGGCCATTCTGGATTTCATTTACAGCGACTATTTCCTGCCCATGCTGGAGCGGCGGCAGGAGAAGCACGAACAGGAATAATCGCCCATGCACTATATCGTACTGGATTTGGAGTGGAACCAGCCCATGCGGCGGGAGGAGCGGATCACCGACCCCTTCCCCTTCGACTCGGAGGTCATCGAGTTCGGCGCCATCCGGCTGGATGACCAATTCCGCCCCCAGGGGGAGTACCGCAGCTATGTGCGGCCCTCCTATTACCCCAAAATGAATATGCACGTGGCGGGCCTGACCCGGATTCGGGCCCGTGACCTGGCGGCGGCCCCCGCCTTCCCGGAGGCGTACCGGGCGTTCCGGGACTGGTGCGGCGACGACTGCTGCTTCTGCACCTGGGGCCCCGACGACATCCCCGTGCTGATGGACAATATGCTGATGTACGGCCTGGACACCGACGACATGCCCACTTCCTTCGACTTGCAGCACATCTTCGCCGTGGAGATCATGCGGCAGGAGCGGCAGTTCTCCCTGGAGTACGCCGTGGAGCTGCTGGGGCTGGAAAAGGACCGCTCCCACGATGCGCTGAACGACGTGCGCAACACGGTACGGGTCTGCTCCCGGATGAATCTGGACGAGTACATAGGCGACTACGCCCTGCGCTACGTGGGCTACGCCCAGGATAAGCGCAGCGGCCTCTCCCTGGGGGTGCTGTTCCCCAGCCTGGAGGCGGCCATGGCGGATGAGGCCATGACCGCCCTCACCTGCCCCTACTGCGGACAGGCCCTGCGTCTTCAAAACTGGGTGCGCCACAGCAACAGCGCCCTGCTCTCCTGCGCCGAATGCGACGAGGGGGACGCCTATTTGGGCCGCTTCACCTGCCGTACGCTGCGGGACGGCTCCGTAAGGGTCAGCCGCACGGTGCTGGAGCTGAACGAGGAGCTGTGGGACGTGTACCAGGAGGATCTGGAAAAGGCCGCGGAGGCGGAAAATACATAAATTGCTCCCTTTGGAAAGATGGAAAAACGCCTGTTCCAAAGGGAGTATTTTACATTTCTAAAAGATTGTGATTTTTTTCGCAATTAGGGATTTACAATTTGTGGAATACTGTGGTATAGTGAAACCACGATAAACGGCCCCACCGGGGCGGAATCTTTTGATGAAAAGGAGAACGATTATGGCAAACGTTGTTGTGATTACCGGCGGCGGCTCCGGCATGGGGCTGGAGGCGGCCAAGTGCATGCCCAAGGAGAAGATCATCGTGCTGTCCGGCCGGACGGTGGCCAAGCTGGAAAGCGCCGTGGCCGCCCTGACGGACCTGGGCTTCACCGCCTACGCCCACGCCTGCGACACCTCCAACCGGGAGAGCGTGCGGGAGCTGGCGGCGTACGCCGCGTCCCTGGGCACGGTGAAGAATGTGATCAACGCCGCGGGCCTCAGCCCCAACATGGCGGACGGCGAGAAGATCCTGCGGGTCAACGCCCTGGGCACGGTGTACGTCAATGAGGAGTTTGCCAAGGTGATGGGCCCGGGCAGCGTCATCTGCGACATCAGCTCCAATTCCGCCTATTCCCTGCCCGGCTTCCTCACCAACATAGCGAAAAAGAGCTATCCCCTGGCGGAGAGCGACGAGGCGGCCTACCTGAAAAAGCAGCTGAAGCTGGCCAACATGGCCAAGACCGACTACCAGAAGTCCGGCTTCGCCTATGCCCTCAGTAAGAATTTCGTGTGCTGGTACGCCCGGAAGTGCGCCTTTGCCTACGGCAAGAAGGGCATCCGGGTGGTGTCCCTGAGCCCCGGCCTCATCGCCACCGACATGGGCAAGCTGGAGGAGAAGGAGGGCGGCTTCCTCATCCCCTTCACCGCCGAGGAGCGGATGGGCCGCCCCGAGGAGCTGGGCTTCGCCATTGCCACCGTGGCCGACGAGCGCAACGGGTATCTGGCCGGCGTAGACGTGCTGTGCGACGGCGGCAGCACCAACGGCAAGGAGTTTAAGAAGGGGAAGTAAGCCCCCGCGCTTCTACCCGACAAGCAAATGATTGCCATTTAACTCAGACTGTAGCCAAAGATATTTGCGGACAGGTATCGACACGCATGGGGGATTGTGAAGGGGGACGGGAGTCCCCCTTCACGTGAAATCCATACAAATGCATAAGCATTTTTGAATGCTTATGCATTTGCTCTCAAGCTGTCGACACTTTGTCGGCAGCTTGCGGCGGCCCCGGTGGGCCGCCTCGGTTTTGTTCCAGGAATGGCGGCGGTGCATCCACTATCGTGCCTTTTCCGGCATTTTTCACCGACACTATGCTGACAGTTAATTGCTTTCCCGCCCGCCGTAGGGTATAGTTATTTTGTGTGTTTGTATATTGGGCAGCGCGGCGTGTTTTGGGAACTCTGCCGCCAGCCGTTTTGCCTGGCTTCGTACGCCGGTCGGGTACGCGCCGCCCCGGCAATTCTTGATGAGGGATGGAAACATACTATGGAGATTATCCGAACTGTACTTCTGGCCGACAGCGGAGAGGAATCCCGCCTCCTGCTGCGGGAGCTGGTGGAGAGCACCGGCGAGTTCACCGTGGTGGCCGCCGTGGGCGACGGCATGGAGGCGCTGCGGCTTTGCGACCAGCTGCGGCCCGACCTGGTGCTGACAGAGGTGGCCCTGCCCAGCCTGGACGGCCTGGGCCTTTTGCGGGCGCTGCAGGAGCGGCCACAGCCGCACCAGGTCATCATGCTGTCCGCCTTCTGCAA
>JAFSMA010000010.1 GCA_017448145.1 Oscillospiraceae bacterium
CGGGCGGGCCATCGGCCACAATACGGACGCCCCGGGGCTGCTGGAAGCACTTCCCGTGCCTGTGGCGGGAAAAACGGCGCTGATACTGGGCTTTGGCGGCGCGGGGAAGGCGGCGGCATACGCCCTGACCCAGGCCGGGGCAGAGGTGAAGCTCTGCTGCCGACACCCGGAAAACGGGCAGTATCATTGGGAAAAGCTGCCGCAGTTGGCCGCCGGATGCGACATTCTGGTGAACGCCACGCCGCTGGGCATGATGGGCGGCGAAAAGTGGATGGATTTCGGCTTTTTAGGTGAATTACCAAACCATTCCCTTGTATTTGACATGGTGTACGGCCCGGAGCCTACGGCGCTGGTGACAGAGGCGCGGCGGCGTGGCCTGACGGCGATGGACGGCAGAAAACTGTTGCAGAAACAGGCGGAAATTGCATTTTCCCTTTTTACCGCCCAATACAAATAATATAAAGGGACTGCCCGGCGGGCAGTCCCTTTTGCTGTCATAGAGACGATTACTTGTTTTTCTCGGCCAGCTGGCGGTTGACGTCGGCCATGTACTGATCGCTGAGCAGGAAGCGCTTGCGGAACCAGAACAGGGCCACGAACAGGCCGATGATGGGGATGATGGTCATGGTCATGCGCAGGCCCACCTTGGAGGCGGCGGCCACATTGGCGGACCAGTCCACCAGCTTGTCGGCCTCGGAGACCTCGGTGCCGGCCTGGAGATGGTTGACGCTCAGGCAGATGGAGGCCACCAGGGCGGCTACGCCGGAGGCCAGCTTCACCACGAAGGTCTGCATGGAGAAGATGACGGACTCATCCCGGCGGCCGTTTTTCAGCTGGCCGTAGTCCACGGTGTTGGCCAGGAACACGGTGGTGATGACGGTGAGCATGCCGTTGGCGGCGAAGATGAAGAAGGCGGGGATGAACAGCAGGAACACGCTGGACATATTGGTGAAGGCCAGGGCCAGCAGCACCACGTAGCCCACGATGGCCATGGTGAGGCAGATGTAGAAAATCTGCAGGCTGGTGAACTTCCTGCGCAGCAGGGGATAGAACACCATCATGGAGAGCACCTGGATGGCGCCGCCGAACATATTGAACAGCACGTAGGCGTCGTTCCAGCCGGTGCCGCCGAAGTCGTACTTGAAGAAGTAGATTACCAGGTTGGAGGTGATGTAGATGGCGGTGTTGATGAGGACGATGGCGATGGTGACGGTCATGGCCTGGTCATTCTGCACCAGGGCCTTGAACATCTGGCCCACGGAGACGGTTTTCATCTCGGCGGTGGACTTCTCCTTGATGTTGACGCAGGTCAGCACGGTGAAGAGGATGAACAGGGCGGCCACGATGAGGGAGAAGTACTTGAAGCCCACCACTTCCACGGCCTTGGCACCGGCGTCGGCGCCGGCGAAGAGGCGGCCCAGCATGGGCACCAGCATCATGGTGAACACGGTGACAATGGCGCTGCCCACGCCGGCGGAGGTACGGGCCAGGGTGGTGAGGTTCTCACGCTCCTTGCCGCCCTCGGTGAAGGCGGGGATCATGGACCAGTAGGGGATGTCCATCATGGTGTAGGTCACGCCCCAGAGGATGTAGGTGACGGCGGCATAGGCCACCAGGCCGGCGCCGTCCAGGGCCGGGGGCGCGGCGAACATCAGATACAGCACCACGGCGTTGGTCAGCGTGCCGATGAGCAGCCAGGGGCGGAACTTGCCCCAGCGGGTCTTGGTCTTGGCCACGATGACGCCCATGATGGGGTCATTGAAGGCGTCGAACACGCGGGCGGCCATGAGGATGATGCCCATGGCGATGGCGTTGACGCCCAGCAGGTCCTGGAAATAGTAGAGCACATAGCTGGCGGACAGCATGTACACCATGTCCTTGCCCACGGCACCCAGGGCGTAGGACAGCTTGGCTTTGCCGGATAGTTTCATGGTTCTCTCTCCTTTATCATTCAATTATTTGTTTTTCAGCGCCATGGCGGCCTTTACCACCCGGTAAGCGCCGTCATAGATACCCATGGTCTTGTTGCGGCAGATGTTGTCGCACATATCCCGCAGCGTCACGTTGTCCTGCAAAAACAGGTCGATCATTTGCAGGGTGTGGGGGATGTCCCGGCACTCCAGGGTGCCGTCGCCAATCTCGGCGGAGTGGATGGCGCCCCACTGCTCGTGGCCGCCGATGCGGCGGATGAACAGCTTGGGCACGGGGTAGAAGGCCAGCTCGCTGGGCTTGGTGACCAGCACGTCGCAGCTGCGCATCAGCAGGTTGGTGGCGTAGACGGCCTGGAAGATGTTGGCGTGGTAGAAGGCGTGGACGCCGGTGACGTCGCCGGTGAGGGCGGCTTCGGCAAAGGCGCAGGTGTCGGCCCAGTCGTCGAAGTGGAGCTTGGAGAGACCGCCCAGCTGGGGAATCTCCCGGGCCAACTCATCCCACACGTTGCGGTAGTCGCCCACGTTGACGTAGAGGGCGGCCTTGCCGGACTCGATGAGGGGCAGCAGGTGGCGGATGACGGCGGCGAAAATCTCCTTCTGGGCCCCGGCGCCGCCGATGGTCAGCAAAAAGCGCATGGGCTTGCCGTTTTCCTTGCGGGCCATGCGGGCGGCGCAGTCGCTCTCGATGTTGGCCACCAGCTCATGGTCGATGTAATGGCCGGTGTAGAGCAGGTCGTGTTCCCCCATGGGGTGGAGGACTTCATCGCCCCGCATGCCGTTTAAGATGCGGTAGCCCTGGTAGGCGTAATGGGTCTGGACGGTGTGGAGGCTGCCCTCGGCCAGATGCAGCGCCATGGGCCAGTTGTCGGGAATGGCGTTGACCACGTACTGCATCCCGGCGTGGATGGCGGCCTGGGCGGGCCAGACGTGGGTGCCGATGACGGGGATGTCCTTGGGGACATTCTGAAATACCGGGGCCATCAGCTCGGCGTTCTTCTGGTCGGAGGCGTTGTAGCTCAGCTTGCGGAAGCCCTCGTAGTTCATGGGCTCCCAGACGAAGCGGTTGAACAGCTTGCTCTTCTGGGAGATGCGGGAGCCCAGGGAGTATAGATCATTCTGGGCGGAGATCACCTTGGTGCAGGTGGTGTCGGGATAGGAGTTCAGATCCATCCAATAGGGCTGGTAGCCCAGGGCGTGGGCGGCGGAGGCCATGGCCATGGAGATGCGGTAGTGGCCGAAGCCCATGCGGATGTTGCCCACGATGACGCCCTTTTCGGTGTCGAAGGGCAGGCCCTCGCCGGGCTCGATGCGGATATCCTGCACCCCCAGAGACGGGCCGATGTGGGGGTTTTCCACCACCCGGGCGGGGTGGGGAAGGGCGGAGTCATCCTTGAACTTACGGGCGTACTTGGCCTTGGACTTTTCCGCCTTGCGGTAATCGCCGTCAGAGATGACGTTGCCGAAAATCACTTTTGCTCTGTCTTTCACTGCTTTTCCTGCTCCTCCTTTGTGATATGGAATGTGATGGTGACGGCGCCGCCCTGGGCGGACCGAAGGGTCAACGTGGCGTCGCCGGCCTGGCCGGTGGTGCGGACGTAGGTGCCGCCGCAGCCGCCCCGCAGCATGGCGGCGGCGGGGCCGATGAGGGCGATGGGGCCGGAGGTCTCCAGGGCGACGGCGTCATGGAAGAAGGGCAGGGGAGCGCCGTTCTGGTCGCACATGGCGATGCGGACGGCGGCGGCGTCGTAGGTGTCGCCCTCGATGAGATCGGTGCGGTCCACCTTGGCCGTCAGGTGGATGGCGGTGACGGGGCTGCGGGTAAGGGAGGCCACCACCTTGCCGTCCTTGACGGCATCGAAGCGATAGGTGGTGGCGCCGCAGCCCCAGGAGCCGATGTATTTGCCATAGAGCGCGTTGGCGTCCTCGAAGGTCATGCGGTACTGGGCCATGGCCCGGGCGGCCTTCAGCTTCATATCCAGGCCCATGTGGCCCGCGCCGTAGACGGCGCTGAAATTCAGCATATCCTTTACCAGCCGCTCCTGGGTGGGGCCGTAGCCCTCGTTCTTCGCCAGGGCGTCGCCCACGTAGTCCGTCAGCAGCACGGGGGCGTGGGGCAGGGCGGGGTACTCCTTGCTCCGGGTGGGGTATTCATGGATGAAATTACCGTTTTTGTACATCCGGACGGCGTCGGCGTTGCTGAGGAGGTACACCTCGCCCATGTTGCCGGTGGGATGCTCGCCGATGTCCATACGGGAGGTGGTGGTCAGCACCGTGCCGTCCTCGGACTGGATGGCGTAGACGGAGGCGGCGGTCTTGGGGTTGCGGTACATATCCAGGACGCCGTGGTAGCAGATGCGGTCGCCGCTGCCGAAATCCAGATGGGTATTGTAGTCGAACATGCACCAGCCGAAGGCACCGGCAATCTCGTCACCGGCGGCCACATCGTTCAGCACCTTGGCGTGGCGCAGGGCGTGGGAGGTGGTGTGGGCCTCGGCGTCAAACAGCTTGGTGGGGAACATGTGGCCGTTATACTCGGAGATGAGATAGGGCTTTTCCGCCTCGCCTGTCACGTTTTTCTTGGGCTCACAGCCCTTGTTGTCGCCTTCGTGGACGAAATCGTTATAGGTGTACACGTCCTCCAGCAGATGGCTGTGCTTGATGCACCGCACGCCGCCGGTGGGGCGGGTGGGGTCCAGGGCCCGGCAGAGGGCGTTGGTCTTTTCATACAGGGGGTCATCGTCCCGGGACTCGTTGATGCGCACGCCCCAGAGGATGATGGAGGGGTGGTTGCGGTACTGGCGCACCATGTCCTCCACGTTGCGCAGGGCCTGGGCCTTCCAGTCGTCGCCGCCGATGTGCTGCCAGCCGGGAATCTCGGTGAACACCAGCAGGCCCAGCTGGTCGCAGCGGTCGATGAAGTGGGGGGACTGGGGATAGTGGGAGGTGCGGACGGCGTTGCACCGCAGCTCGTTTTTCAAGATGTCGGCGTCCAGCTGCTGCACCCCGGCGGGCATGGCGTAACCCACGTAGGGGTAGCTCTGGTGGCGGTTGAGGCCCCGGAGCTTCACCTTTTCGCCGTTGAGGAAGAAGCCGTCCTTGGTGAACACGGCCTCCCGGAAGCCGATGCGGTCCTCCCGGCTGTCCAGCACCTGGCCGCCCCGATACAGCTCGGTGCGGAGGGTGTAGAGGTAGGGGTCCCGGATGCCCCAGGGCTTCAGCCCTGTGGCGGTGAGGACGCAGGTGTTCTCCCCCTGGGCGGGGAAGGAGCGGCGGGAGAGAGCCGTGGCGCCGCACAGAAGGGTCTGCACAATGGTGTCGCCCTGCCAGGGAGCGGTGACGCTGACCCAGGAGGTGACGGTGCCCTCCCCGGCGGCCCGGTCGGTAAAGGCGGGCTGGGCGAACACGTCGGCAAGGTAGGTGGGCTCTTTGACCTCCAGCCACACCTCCCGGTAGAGGCCGCCGTAGGTCATGTAGTCGATAACGTAGCCGAAGGGGGGCTGATCCAGGGTCTCCCGGCTGTCCACGGTGATGGCCAGCACGTGGTCCTTGCCGGGGGTGACGTGGTCCGCCAGATCCACGGTAAAGGCGGTGTAGCCGCATTTGTGCTCATAAAGGGCCTGGCCGTCCAGATACACCACCGCCCGGTGGGCGGCGGCGCCCACCGTCAGCAGCAGACGCTTGCCCGCCCATTCTTCCGGGACGGACAGGGTGCGGCGGTAGGCGCAGTGCATCTGGTAGATGCTCTCGTCGAAGTAATCATAGGGCGTCTCCACGCAGGAGTGGGGCAGGCGGACGGTCTGGCCGCTGCCCTGGCCGTGGAGGTATTCGTCGGTAAAGCTGGGGACAAAGTCCCAGCCGTTATTCAAAGGAATGCGTTTGGTCATTGGGGTAACTCCTCTCCCGGGGACAGAATGCCCCGCAGCAAAATATCCACTACCTGGCCCAGGGCCTCCTGATAGGAGATGCCGCTGCGCAGCAGCACGTCATTGCGGAAAAACTGTTGCAGCGTGGTCTCCATCATCAGCTTGAAGATGGGGATGGGGAAGGGGCGCAGCGCGCCCTCACGGATGCCCTGCTCCAGCAGGGCGGTGGTGCCCTCCCAGCCGGTCTCCAGGCGGCGGGCCACCTTGGCGTACACGGCGCCGTAGCGGCTCTCCAGGTCGTACAGGCGCCGCAGGTCGATGCTCTCGTACTTGTCCGTCAGCGTGGTGAGCACCCGGCGCAGTTTTTCCAGGTAGGGCAGGGTGTCGTCGTCCAGAATGGCGGCCTTGTCCCGCTGGATGAAGTCGAACACATAGTCCGCCATCTCCTCCAGCATCTTCTCCTTGCTGGGGAAGGCGGCGTAGATGGTTTTCTTGCTCATGCCCAGGGCGGCGGCCAGCTCGTCCATGGTGAACTTCAGCCCCCGGTCGTTGAACAGGGGGATGGCGGCCTCCAGAATGCGGGCGCGGGTGGATTCCAATGGGGTTTGGCTCGGCTCCATGGCGTCCCCTCCGATTCTGCAAAATTTCGATTTTATCGCACATAATAGAGTATACCATCGCCATCTGGGGAATACAAGAAACGAAAATGACAAAAATAGTTTCCTCTTTATGGGCACAATGGAGAGAGGAGGAGGTGAAGGGGCGAAAAAGGGCTTAGATAGAAGGTATGCAAAAGGTTATCTGTTGACAAGTGACAGGGGAGTCGGTATAATACTATCGCTGAATAATCGGCTTATATTGGGTTTTACTGCGTCGATACCCTGACACAGCGACAGCAGTGACAGAAAGGTTTTCATATGAGACAGCAGAACAACGAAGACGTATACGAAATTGACCTGCTACGGCTGCTGGGGGTGCTGTGGCAGCACGTGGTAATTATTGCCTTGACGGTGGTGATTGCCGGCACCATGGGCTACTGCTATGCCCGCTATATGGTGACCCCCACCTACCAGGCCCGCACGCTGCTGTACGTCAACAACAGCTCCCTGTCGCTGGGAGGCACGTCGGTGACATTCAGCATGAGCGAGTTCAACAGCGCCAAGAGCCTTGTGGACATTTACACCGTCATCTTGAAGACCCGCGCCACGCTGAACACGGTGATTCAGCGGGGCGACTTGCCCTACACCTATGAGCAGCTGGCGGGGATGGTGTCGGCGGGATCGGTGAATGAGACGCCCATTTTCGCCATCACGGTGCGCTCCACCGACCCGGAGGAGGCGGCCCACATCGCCAACGTGATCGCCGACGTGCTGCCGGACAAGATCATGGACGTGATGGACGGCGGCCACGTCAGCGTGGTGGACCAGGCTGTGGTGCCCACGGGCCGTGTGGCCCCCAGCCGCAGCCGCTACGCCATGATCGGCGCGGCAATCGGGCTGGTGTTGAGCTGCGGCGTGGTGCTGCTGGTGGATATTCTGGACGATATCATCCGGGGCGAGGACTATCTGCTGCAACGCTACGAGATCCCCGTGCTGGGCACCATTCCCGACCTGCTGAGCCGCCATGACGCCGCAGACAGCGGCTATGGCAGCGGTTACGAGACCAAGAGAAGCGAGGTGGCGAAGAAATGAGTATGCTGGGCATCCGGAGACTGTTTTCCCTTCGCCCCCGCAAGCGGGACACCTTTATTTTTACCGACCAGGAACAGAGAAGCATGCTGTGCGACAACCTGAGCTTTACGGCGGCGGAGTCCTACAAGCAGCTCCGCGCCAACCTGCTCTTTGCCCTGCCGGATGAGAACAAGTGCCGCCTGGTGGGCGTCACCAGCGCCATCCGCGGCGAGGGCAAGTCCACCACCGCCATCAACCTGGCCTACACCATGGCCGAGACGGGCCGTGAGGTGCTGCTGATCGACGCGGATATGCGCCTGCCCAGCGTGGCCAAAAAGCTGGGCATTGAGTCCAAACCCGGTCTTTCCAACGTGCTGGCGGGCCTGTGCGGCGTGAAAAAGGCGGTGCACCCCTCCGGGTTTATGACCAATTTCCGCATTTTGCCCGCCGGCGATGTGCCCCCCAACCCCTCGGAGCTGCTGGGCTCGGGCCAGATGGAGCGGCTGCTGGGCGAGCTGAGCGAGGTGTATGACTTCATCGTCATCGACCTGCCGCCGGTGGACATTGTGTCCGACGCGCTGTCCATTGCCAACTTTATCAACGGCATTGTGGTGGCCGTGCGCACCAATTACTCCGACCGCGTCTCGCTGAACAATTGCATGCGCCGCCTGGAGGTGCTGGGCGGCAAGGTGCTGGGCTTCGTGGTGACCGGCATGCCTGAGCAGCAGAAGGGCTACGGACGGTACGGCCGCTATGGCCGCTATGGCCGCTACGGACGCTATGGATACGGCTCTGGTTACGGCTACGGATATGGTTATGGCTACGGTTACGGCTACGGCTACGGCAAGAGCAAGGGCAAAAACGCCGCCGTGAAGACCAGCCCCCAGAAGCCCGGCACGGCCCGGAGCCAGCAGGAGGAGAGCGGACGCCGCGAGGGCAAGAAGGGTAAATGATCGATTTTCACAGCCACATTCTCCCCGGCATGGATGACGGCAGCCACAGCGCGGAGGAGAGCGCCGACATGCTGCGGGAGCTGTACCGGCAGGGGGTAGACCTGGTGGCGCTGACGCCTCACTTCTATGCCTATGAGAACAGCCCCCACCATTTTCTGGCGCGGCGCGGCAGGGCCTTTGCCCGGCTGGCACCGGTGCTGGGGGAGGATATGCCCCGGATACGGCTGGGGGCGGAGGTGTATTACTTCCGGGATATCTCCCACATGGAGGGCCTGGAGAGCCTTTGTCTGGAGGGCAGCGACGTGCTGCTGCTGGAGATGCCCTTCAATACCTGGACGGAGGGCGAGATCCGGGAGGTGGAGGAGCTGTGCCGCAGCGGGCGCTTCACGGTGATGATGGCCCATATCGAGCGATATTGGAAGGATCAGAAGCGCAGTGTGTGGCGGCGGCTGCGAGAGGCAGGCGCGGTGTTTCAGTGCAACGCCTCCTTTTTCAAGCCAGGGCTGCACCAGGGCCGTGCCATCCGCATGCTGCGGCAGGGCTATGTGCAGATCATCGGCACAGACTGCCATAACATGGAGGGCCGCAGACCCAATATGGACGTGGCGGTGGCGGCACTGCAAAAGCGGCTGGGCCCCCGGGAGGCGGAGCATTTCTTCCGCCGGGCGTATGACTTCTGGGAGGACTGAACAGCGTGAAAAAGTGGATTTGGCGGGTACTGGCCGTCGCCTGCGCCCTGTGTTGCCTGTGGCTGGTGTACCGCGCTATCCCCAAGGCGAGAGAGCCTGTGAGCGCGCCGGTGACGCCGGATGTGCCGGAGGCAGTGACGCAGCCCGACCCGGAAGTGCCCTATACCAGTCCCATCGACTTTACCTACTGGCAGGGGGAGTGCGGCGATATTTACGCCTGGCTCTCCATCCCCGGCACCGACATCAGCTACCCGGTGGTGCAGCACCCCACGGACGATGAATACTATCTCAAACGGGATATTTACGGCCGCGCTTCGGCGGACGGCGCCCTCTTTACCCAGGCGGGATACAATGACCATGGGTTCGGCGACCCGGTGACGGTGATTTACGGCCACCGGATGAACAGCGGCGCCATGTTCGGTCAGCTCCAGCCCTTGTACCTGGGGGATGCGGATTTCTCCCGGATC
>JAFSMA010000075.1 GCA_017448145.1 Oscillospiraceae bacterium
ACGCGGCCCTGGATTTGATTGCCCGGGAAATGGGGGAGGGTATTCGCCGCGCCATGGCACAGCGCAGCGACGACTGCCTTGCCATGTGGACGATATAATATAATTGTATTACAATGGCAAAAAAGTCGGCTGACCCGCGTCAGTCGGCTTTTTTACCCCAAACCGCCCCCCTGATAATTGACAATACTTAACAGCAATGATACCATATTTCCAGAGAATACCATTTCTGCAATGCCAAAGGAGGGCCGACTATGAAACGCCGCTGTACCGCCATTCTGCTGTGCTTGCTTCTGTGTTGTACCTTGTGCCCGGTGACCGCCTCTGCGGAGACAGGCACGGTTACCGTCACCGCCAATATTGTGGGCGCGGAAATTTATGTCAACGGCGAGTTTACCCACTGCGTCACGCCGTCTGTGGTGCCTGCCGGGGCGGGGGACACCGTTTCTGTGCGCCTGCCAGGCTATACCGCCCCTGTGCAGACGGTGACCGCTGGGGCGGATTTGATGTTTACCCTGCTGCCGGAGTTGTATCCGGCGACGTATGAGGGCTATGTCACCGAGCGGAACGTGGACACCGCCGAAAGCTTGTGCGCCGCCCTTGCCGCCGCTGCCGAGCAGGCGGAGGGCCGGTGGACGGTGATACGTCTGGCGGCGTCGGAGTGGGATTATAGCGATATGGGCAGCTACGTCTCGGACTCACAGGCTCTGTTCCGCGCCGCCCACCATTATACACTGTATGGGGGCCAGGCTGGTGTGGACTTTTTCCCCTCGCTCCATCTCTACGGCACGGAGGAAGTCCGTCTGGTGAACCTGCGTTTTACAAATGAATGGGCCAACCAGCTCATCTTCCGTGTACCCGGCGGCGATCAGACGGAGCAGACTCTTTTATTTGCCTGCCACCCTGCCATTAACACCCGGGAAATCTATATTCTGGGCTGTACCTTTTTCAATCCCTACGGGAAATCCGGTAGCCTGGGCATCAGCCAGTGCGTACCCATTGGTTGCAGCGGCAGCAGCGCCTATGGCGGCGATGGCACCGTTAATTGGTACGGCATCCATTTTTCCAATAATGACATCCCCGGAGCCCTGTTCTCCTTTGCTGCCGCCGGTGACGGCGACTACAATACCATTGAGGATTTCACCGTCTGTGCCAACCGCTTTACCAACGGCTACGTATCCTTTCTTACTGCCGACGCTCACTCCTGGTACGTCTACCACAACTCCGGCACACAGTGGAGCGGCGATATGGCGGGTGGCGAAATCGGAGTGTGCGAGAATAACCGCATCCAGAACCTTCGCATCAGCGGCAACACCTTCCATAACGGCAGCGATTTCCACGGCGGCATCAACCTCCAGGCGGCCAACCTGGGCAATCAGAACAACGTGCTGCGCAATGCGGTGGTCTGTAATAATACCGTAAAAAATGACTGCGCGTCCTATCGCGACGATAGCCGCGACCATATGTTTGAAAGCGCCCTGTCCCTATGTGCCGCCGTGGTGGCCGACAGCTACGGCGATGAGATGGGGAACTACCCTCAATATATGCGCCCCGGCTTTACCCATACCGACGGCAATGTACTGGAAAATATTACCGTGGAGGATAACGATTTGGAATGCGGCTTCGGCCGCGGCATCAAGATCATCGGCGTGGAGACCGGCGAGGGCTGGCAGTGTGGCGACGGCAACGTGACCCGAAACATTGTGGTGCAGCGCAACGAAATCATCTCCGGCTGCGGCGTGCTGCTGGTGGCCCACGAGGGCGACACCCGCAGCAATGCCTGTCACAATAATGCGCTGGAGGACGTGGCGTTCTGCGACAACACGGTGCTGCGTCTGAACGCGGAGCAGGTCTATTCCGACACCGGTGTCCTGGCAGCGGGCCAGCACAGCAGCAACCATGGCCGATACCGCACGGAGGGGGAGGATACCTACCCTGACTTTACCTCCGCGCTGCGCCGTATTACCGTTGCGGGAAACACGGTTACAAACTATACTTACGGCATCACGGCAGCTGCTGCCGCAGGGGACTACGCCCGGGGGGTTACAGCGAAGGATGTGACCATCGCTGACAATACGGTAGTGAATACCAACTTCAATCCCTGGCCCATCCAGGACGTGGGTATCCTGGCGGCGGCATCCACGATGCAGACCGGCATCGACGACTACCGCCCTCTGTGCAATCAGAACTGCGCCATCTCCGGTGTTTCCATCGTCAATAACCGCGTCATCGCCGCCGTGGGCGTTGTGGCCGCCGGTCTTGTTGCCACCAGGCAGTTGGACTACCCCAGCCCCGGCAATACCTTGTCGGACATCACTGTGCAGGGCAATACCCTGACCCGGCGTATCCTTTTCCCGGAGCGAAATGAGAACGACAGCCTTTCCCCGGCAGCCATCATCACAGCGGATATTTTCACCCGAGGCTGGGACTGGCAGCAGGAATGCGATGGTTATGTTGTCAGCATTATAGACGAGCCCGACGCACTGGCGGGGAACAAGTTGAGCCGCATAAGCATGGCGGATAACGCTGCCGAGGGCTTTCCGGAATCCTACCTGCGGTTCAGCGGCTTGATGGACTATGCCGGGTTGGACAGCGCCCATGCCGCCACCGCCGATCTGTTTGTCCGTCATTTGGGCGACAACTATTGCTATGCCCTCCGCACCCGGTTTGGCTACGGCGATCTGGACGAGGACGGCACACTATCCGTCCTGGATATGCAGAGGCTGTTTGAATACCTGAGCCTGGGCCTAATGCCCGATGACGCGGAGGGGGAAGCCTTGCAAGCGGCGTTCCTGGCCGGACTGGACGTGAACGAGGATGGCAATACCGATATTTTGGATTATCAGGCATTGTACCTGATGGTATGTACATAGAAAAAGCCGGCTGACCCGCGTCAGCCGGCTTTTTTGCGCCATAGTATCACCGCGGCAATACGCCCTCCAGCCGCAGCAGCGCCGTTTTCCGTTCCAGGCCCCCGGCGTAGCCCGTCAGCTTTCCGCCTGCGCCAAGTACCCGGTGGCAGGGAATAATAAGGGAGATGGGATTGCGCCCCACCGCACCGCCCACCGCCCGGGCCGATACGTTGCGGCCCAGCCTACGGGCAAGAGCGGCGGCGATTTCGCCGTAGGTGCGGGTCTCCCCGTAGGGGATGGTCAGCAGCACATCCCACACCGCCCGCTGAAAGTCCGTGCCCTCCGGTGCCAGAGCAGGGCGCCCCCCCGGGACAGCGCCGCCGAAATACCGCTCCAGCCACGCCTCCGTCTCCCGGAACACCGGGCACTCACCGGCTGCGGCAGCAGGGGAGAGGCCCGCTCCAAAGCGGGCCTGGCCCACAAACCAGAGCCCTGTCAAAGCCTCCCCGTCGCCGCGCAAAAGCACCTGCCCCAGGGGCGTGTCGGTTTCATAGGTCACGTTAGTCTTCATTATGTTGCCTGCCCTTTCACCGTGAGATAACGACAGTATATGCCAATGATTCGCCTTCTGCAACAAAAAATGGATTGCGATGTGTGGACAGAGCGCATTCTCTGTGGTACAGTACACACAGATTACGGCCAAGGTGCCGTCCCGGGAACTGAGCGACGCCATAGTCAAGGCACGCAAAGGTAAAATCAAATAGTAATAATCTTTACTATCAATGAGTCATACTATGTCTCACCCTTGGAAGCAGGGCATTTGCTCACTTTGTGTCCTGTTATGCAGAAGAAATCGGCAGTATACTGAACCCAGAAAGGAGGTCATAAAACCATGGATCTCGTAAAGATGGGCAAATTCCTTCAGGAGCTTCGTAAGGAAAAACGGCTCACGCAGGAGCAGCTCGCGGAGCGGACTGGTGTCGCACGTAGGACGGTATCCCGTTGGGAGACGGGCAGCAACATGCCGGATCTGGACATTCTGATCGAATTATCTGATTTCTACGCAGTTGACCTCCGTGAAATCCTGAGCGGAGAAAGGAAAAGTGAGCGTATGAATCAAGAACTGAAAGAAACGGTATTACAGGTTGCAGATTACAGTAACGAGGAAAAAGCAAGACTGCTTCGCAGGATGCACTGGCTGTTCATCGCCGGCCTGATCGGCTTTGCCGCGTTTCTGGTAATCACATTGCTGGGGCTGGATAAGACTGCGCCATATGAAGGCATCGGCAGTTTTGGCCTTGGCATTGCATTTGGAATGATTATTCTCGGCGTGATCTTCACAAGCAAATCTGCGGCCAGGATCAGGGAATTCAAGCTGAGAGTGCTGGGTAAGAAAACGGAGGACAACGGATGAATATCTTGATTATCATCGGTCTTGTTCTTGCAGGCGGCACCATTGCTTTTGATCATCTGATTCATGAACTGCCACAGTGGCTGGCTATTTTGCTGTATAGTGCTGCGGTAATACTGTTTGTTCTTGGAATGATCATGAGCAGAAAAACAAATAAATGAAAGGGTTATTTTCAGCTTGTCGACATCCTGAAACAACAAAAAAGCCCTTCGCTGCATACCCACAGCGAAGGGCTTTCATAATATGGATCGTTCCAGTCGCAAACCGTCAAGAATGACTCTTTTACCCCCAAGCCCCTTGATACGGAGAATAAAGGGAGGTTATGCGGCTGTGATCAAATTGTGATCAAAGGAACCTTTTCAAAGCCGGAAAACCTTGATTTTACTGGGTTTTTGTAATCCGATACCTTATTCCCACTCAATGGTAGCGGGCGCCTTCGGCGTCAAATCGTACAGCACCCGGTTCACGCCCTTTACCTCGGAGGTGATGCGGGCCGTGATGTGGTGCAGCAGGGCATAGGGGATCTCCTCGATGGTGGCGGAGGTGGCGTCCACGGAGTTCACCGCACGGATAACCACGGGCCATGCGTCGGTGCGCTTGCCGTCGCAGATGCCGGTGGAGGTGAAGTCGGGCACGATGGTGAAATACTGCCACACCTTGCCCTGGAGGCCGTTCTTGGCAAACTCCTCCCGCAAAATGGCGTCGGACTCCCGCACAGCCTCCAGCCGGTCGCGGGTGATGGCGCCCACGCAGCGCACGCCCAGGCCGGGGCCGGGGAAGGGCTGGCGGTACACCATGCTCTCGGGCAGACCCAGAGCCAGGCCCACCTGGCGCACCTCGTCCTTGTAGAGGTACTTCACCGGCTCCACCAGCTCAAACTGCAAGTCCTCCGGCAGACCGCCCACGTTGTGGTGGCTCTTCAGGCCCACGGACTCCAGAATGTCGGGATAAATGGTGCCCTGGGCCAGGAAGGCGATGCCGCTGAGCTTCTTGGCCTCCTCGGCAAACACGTCGATGAACTCCTTGCCGATGATTTTCCGCTTGCGCTCGGGGTCGGCCACGCCGGAGAGCTTATCCAGGAAGCGATCCACCGCGTCCACGTAGATCAGCTCCGCGCCCATCTCGTGGCGGAATACCTGCACCACCTGCTCCGGCTCGCCCTTGCGCAGCAGGCCGTGGTTCACGTGGACGCAGACCAGCTGCTTGCCGATGGCGCGGATCAGCAGAGCCGCTACCACGCTGGAGTCCACGCCGCCGCTGAGGGCCAGCAGCACCCGCTTGTCGCCCACCTGGGCGCGGATGGCCTCGATCTGCTCTGCGATAAACGCCTGGGCCAGCGCGGGGGTGTTGATGCGTGCCATAGATTCGGGTCTCTTATCCATTTCAGTCATCCTCCCTGAAAGTAATTCCGTTTTCGTCGGCCTTCTCGATGACGGCCAGGGCGTGATAGGGCACGTTCTCCATAGCCCGGAACTTGTCGCCGCCGCCCTGGAAGCCCTTTTCCACCGCCACGCCGATGCCCACCAGCTCGGCTCCGGCGGCGTTGACGATGTCCACCAGGCCCTGCATGGCGTAGCCGTTGGCCATGAAGTCGTCGATGATCAGCACCTTGTCCTCCGGCCCCAGCCACTCCTGGCTCACCAGCAGCGTCACCTTTTTCTTATAGGTATAGGAGAACACTTCGCTCTGATACAGGCCGCTTTCGATGTTGTCGCTCTTGGCCTTCTTGGCAAACAGCATGGGCACGCCGTAGTGCTGGGCGCACACGGTGGCCAGGGCGATGCCGCTGGCCTCGGCGGTCAGCACCCGGGTGATGCGCTTGGTGTCGAAATACTTGGCGAATTCCTCGGCGATATCGTCCATCAGCCGGGTGTCCACCAGGTGGTTGAGGAACCCGTCCACCTTGACGATGTTGCCGGGCAGCACCTTGCCCTCCCGGGCGATGCGCTCTTTCAGCTTCTGCATAGTGAAATGTCTCCTTTTATTTTGTTGTAATTTTTATGGTATATCATGCACTATAAGCCGGTGAAATGCAACAGAAAAAACGAACAAGTTTGCTATATTTCGATGGATTTTCTTGTCGTTTTTTCCAAAAGGATAAGCCGTGCTGAACGCTGCCATGAGAGCAGCAAAAACAGAGGAGGCAATACCCCCTCTGTTTCGTTATTCTGCGCCGTGGCGCACGAAGTCGGCAAATTTCCGGGCCGCCGCCGTCTGGGGCACGCCCTTGAGCACGCACATATCCACGCTGCGCGCGGGAATGACAAAGTCGGTCTTCAGCCGGCGCAGCTTGCCCTCCGCCAGCTCCCGGCCCACGAACTCCTCCGTCACCCCGGCCACGCCGAAGCCGATGGCCGCCAGATCCACCAGCAGGCTGCGGGCGCCCAGCTCGATTTCCGGCCGCAGATGGCAGCCGTTTTGCAGGAAATATTTCTCCAGATACACCCGGGAGGAGGCCTTCCGCTCCAGCAGGATCAGGGGGAAGTCGGCGATCTCCGCCAGGGAGTACACATGGTCAAAGTCGCAGGGATAGTCTGCCGCCGCCACAAAGATGGAGTGGGTGGCAAAGCAGGGCGTGGCCTCCAGCGCCTCATCGTTGGGGGTGCTGGCAAAGGCAATGTCCACCTTGCCGGACTGGAGCAGAGCCAGCACCTTGCCGCTGCGGCCGGAGATGATCTGAATGTGGATGTTGGGGTAACGGCGGTGGAAGCTGTCCAGATAGGGCAGCAAAAACTGACTGGTGACGGTGTCGCTGGCGCCGATGGTGAGTTGGCCCAACTGCAACTCGTGGGTCTGGCTCAGCTTGGCCTCACCGGTTTCCAGCAGCCCCATGGCGCTGCGGACGTACTCATACAGCATCTTGCCCTCGGCGGTCAGCACCACGCCCCGGCTGTTGCGGGAGAAAAGCCGGGCCTGCAGCTCCGTCTCCAGCTGCTTGATGCTCTGGCTGACGGCGGACTGGCTGATATACAGCGCCTGGGCGGCGGCGGTGATGTTGCCCGCGTCGGCCACCTCTTTGAACACCTTGTAAAGCTCCAGTTTCACAGACATAAACGCCCTTACCTCATAATTTAAATTTATGGATACGATAGCAGCAATTTGAATTGATTATATCAGAACATGGCGGAATTGCAATCGGCAATTTGACGATTTTCCCCTGATATGGTATGATGGGGATTAGTAAAAAGCGAGGTGTTGTGTATGGACAGCGTAAAGAATATGTGGCGGCGGCAGGATTGGGTGAATCGCATCATTCTGATCAGTGGTCTGGCCTCTGCCGTCACTTTTTTGGTGAAAGGGCAGGGGGGCTACGGCATCGTGGTGGTAGTGCTGATGGGTATGCTGTGCATTGCCCGCACCAATGGACGGGTCAACCGTCTGATGCGGCTGTACGGCTCGCTGTATTACCACGCCCCCGACGGAGAGATCGTCCCCATGAGCTTCGACCAGGTGCGGCGGGCCTACGGCGAGGGCAAGGGCGGCACCTACATGGGCCGACCCGTCACGCTGCGTTTCCCCTACTGGAGTCGCAACACGGAAGGCCAGCTGGAAACGGGCTTTGGCCTGTGCATCGACCTGGATGGCTATACCGACGAGGAGGGC
>JAFSMA010000076.1 GCA_017448145.1 Oscillospiraceae bacterium
CCTGGGCGGCGGGCGATTCGTGAATCGCCCCTACGGTGTAATCATGGCGGCATCGGTTTTTTCGTAGGGGCGCTTCATGAAGCGCCCGTTTGCCGGTTGGTGGGGTTGCGGAAAAACACCATTGGTTGCGGGCGGTTCCCGTCTTGTCCGTAGGGGCGGGGCGATTGACGAGGAAAGGGCGGAGCAGAGCCCCGCCCCTACGCATGATTGTCGATGCCGTGTGCCATCCACCCGGCCTGGGTGGTTTTCGTTACCCGGGTACGGGCCGCCGGGGCGTCGGCCCCTACGGTGGGATCGATGCCGTGTGCCATCCACCCGGCCTTGGCGGGTATCGTCACCCGGGCGTCGGGCGATTCGTGAATCGCCCCTACGGTGTAATCGTGGCGGCCGTTTGTTGCGGCGGCGGGAACTGGTGACGGGTGCAAATCCTCCCTTTACGCCGCCGGGATTTTGTGATATATTGTATCTGAATTAGTATCTCTACGGCGAGGGAGGTGACGCGGCCGTGAAATATGAGCTCTGGCAGACCCCGGAGGTGGACGAAGGGGCCATTGACGCCCTGCGCGCCGCGGGCTATCCCTATCTTGTCAGCGGCGTGCTGGTGTCACGGGGCATCACCACGCCGGAGGCGGCCGCCGCCTTTTTGGAGCAGGAGAACAGCCTGACCTATTCCCCCTTCCTGATGGCGGACATGGACAAGGCGGTGGCGCGCATCAACGACGCCCTTGCCAACCGGGAGAAAATCGCCATTTACGGCGACTACGACGTGGACGGCATCACCGCCACCTGCATCCTGGTGGACTATCTCAAAAGCCGGGGCGCCGATGTGGTGCACTACATCCCCCGCCGCATCGAGGACGGCTACGGCCTGAGCTGCGACGCCATCGACACCCTCCGCCGTCAGGGCGTGAAGCTGCTGGTGACGGTGGACTGCGGCATCACCGGCGTGGAGGAGACGGACTACGCCAAGTCCGTGGGCATGGACGTGGTGATCACCGACCACCACGAGTGCAAGGACACCCTGCCTGCTGCGGCGGCGGTCATCGACCCCCACCGCAGCGACTGCCCCTATCCCTTCAAGCACCTGGCGGGCTGCGGCGTGGCGCTGAAGCTGGCCCTGGCCCTGGGGGGCAGCGACAGGGAGGAGGCCCTCTTCTCCCGGTACTGCACGTTGGCGGCCATCGGCACGGTGGCGGACGTGATGCAGATGTCGGGGGAGAACCGCACCATCGTGTCCCGGGGCCTGGCCTCCATTGAGCGCAGCGATTTCATCGGCCTCCACGCCCTTTTGGCGGAGGCGGGGCTGGATAAAAAAGAGATCACCTCCGTGCAGATCGGCTTCGTGCTGTCCCCCCGCATCAACGCCGCCGGGCGGATGGGGGAGGCGGACATGGCGGCGGATCTGCTGCTGTGCGACGACCCGGCCAAGGCCGCCGAGATGGCCCGGGCCCTGTGCGACCTGAACCGGGAGCGGCAGAACGTGGAGCAGACCATCTACACCCAGGCCGAGGAGATGATCGCCGCCATGCCGGAGCACCTGCGCAGCGCGCTGGTGCTGTCCGACCAGCGGTGGCACCAGGGCGTGGTGGGCATCGTGGCCTCCCGCCTCAGCGAGAAATACTCCCGGCCCAGCTTTATGATCCACTTAAACGGCACCACCGGCAAGGGCTCCTGCCGCAGCTGGGGCGGCTTCAACCTGTTTGCCGCGTTGGAGAGCTGCTCCGACCTGCTCATCGGCTTCGGCGGCCACGAGCTGGCGGCGGGCTTCACCATCGAGGAGAAGAACATCCCCGCCTTCCGCCGGAGGATGAACGAGTTTGCCGCCGCCTACCGGGGCGGCGCGGCGCCGGTATCGTCACTGGACGTGGACATGGTGATACAGCGCCCCGGCGACGTGACCCTCTCGGAGGTGGAGGCCCTCAGCACCCTGGAGCCCTACGGCGCCGGCAACCCCCGGCCCGTGTTTTGCCTGCGGGGCGCCACCCTCAGCCGCACCCAGAACGTGGGCCAGAACCGGCATTTGAAGCTGCGGCTCACCAGGGGCAGCAGCCAGTTTGACGGCATTTTCTTCTCCACCACTGCCGAGGACTGCGGCGTAGCCGTAGGCGACAGGGTGGACGCCGCCTTTTATTTGCAGGTCAACGAGTTCCGGGGCAACCGCACCGTGCAGCTCCAGATGGTGGACATCCGGCCCTCGGTGAACCCCAGCACCCGGGAGATGGAGGCCCTGGCCCTGGTGCAGCAGGTGCTGGACGGAGAGCGCATCCCCGCCCGGGACGCCCGGCGGCTGCTGCCGGGGCGGGAGCATTTCGCCGCCGCCTGGCGGTATATCGACCATCAGCTCTCCGCCGGGCCGCTGACGTGCCCCTACCTGCCGCTGCTGCGGCAGCTCTCGGAGCGGATGGGCCGGGCCGACGCCTTCGCTCGGGCGGCGCTGTGCCTGGAGGTGTTCCGGGAGCGGGGTCTGCTGACGGTGGAGCGCCACCGGGACAGCGTCACCATCACCCGGGGCCAGGCGGCCCGGGCCGACCTGGAGCAGTGCCCCTACATAGCGCAGTTATCCATTGACACCATGGGAAAAGGAGGCGGACGCGGATGACACCCGACGAGATGTACCAGCATTTGGAGGACACCATACGCAGCTACAACCCCGGGGCGGACTTTGCCCATATCCGCCAGGCCTATGAGTACGCCGCCGCCCACCACGGCCAGCAGAAGCGGAAGGACGGCTCCCCCTACGTGACCCACCCCCTCAACGTGGCCCAGATTCTGGCCGAGGAGCTGCATCTGGACAGCGAGTCCATTGTGGCGGCCCTGCTCCACGACACCATCGAGGACACCGACGTGACCCATGAGGACATCGCAAGGCTGTTCTCCCCCACGGTGGCGGATCTGGTGGAGGGCGTCAGCAAGCTGACGCGGGTGCAGTACACCTCCAAGGAAGAGGAGCAGATGGAAAATCTGCGGAAGATGCTGATGGCCATGAGCAAGGACATCCGGGTCATCCTCATCAAAATTGCCGACCGGCTCCACAATATGCGCACCATGGAGTACCAGACCCCCGCCAAGCAGAAGCAGAAGTCCTACGAGACCATGGAGATCTACGCCCCCATCGCCCACCGGCTGGGCATGCAGAAGATGAAATGGGAGCTGGAGGATTTAAGCCTGAAATACCTGGACGGCGCCGGCTACCAGGAGATCATCGACTCGTTAAGCGCCAAGAGCGCCGAGTATGAGGGCTTTATGGAGCGGGTGCAGGCCCAGATCCAGGCCCGGCTCTCCGAGGCCGGTATCACCGGCGCCACCGTGTACGGCCGGATGAAGCACCCTTACAGCATCTACCGCAAGATGTACTCCAAGGCCAAGAGCCTGGACGACGTGTTCGACCTCATCGCCTTTCGGGTGATTGTGAACACGGTGGCGGACTGCTACAACGTGCTGGGCATCATCCACGATTTATATAAGCCCATTCTGGGCCGGTTCAAGGACTATATCGGCACCCCCAAGCCCAATATGTACCAATCCCTCCACACCACGGTGATGGGGGAGGGGGGCATCCCCTTTGAGGTGCAGATTCGCACCTATGAGATGCACGAGGTGGCCGAGTACGGCGTGGCGGCCCACTGGAAATACAAGCAGGCGGGCCAGGGCCAGGGGGACGAGAGCCGCTACGAGTGGGTCCGCCGCCTGCTGGAAAACCAGGACGGCACCGACGCCGAGGACTTTATCCACTCTTTGAAGGTGGATATGTTTGCCGATGAGGTGTTCGTCTTCACGCCCCAGGGCGACGTGATCAACCTGCCCGCCGGGGCCACCCCCATCGACTTTGCCTACACCATCCATTCCCAGGTGGGCAACCACATGGTGGCCGCCAAGGTGAACGGCCACATCGCCCAGCTCACCGCCACGCTCCACAACGGCGACGTGGTGGAGGTCACCACGTCCCAGAGCGCCCACGGCCCCAGCCGGGACTGGCTGCAATACGCCAAGTCCAGCAACGCCCGCAGCAAGATCCGCCAGTGGTTCAAGCACGAGAAGCGGGATGAGAACATCGTCAACGGCCGGGCCAGCTTTGAAGCGGAGCTGAAGCGCTGCGGCGTGACGCTGCGGGAGATGACCTCCGAGGACATGCTGCCCCTGGTGCTGAAAAAGGCCAGCTTCAACACCCTGGACGATATGTATGCCGCCATCGGCTACGGCGGCGTCACGTCCCTGAAGCTGGTGGGCCGGCTGCGGGAGGAGATCCGCAAGGTGACGGAGGCCCGCCAGGCCGACCGGAACACCGGCGAGGCCACAGCGGAGGAGACCAGCCCCATCCCCATCTTCGAGCCCACCGTGCCCCGGAACTCCAGCGGCGAGCACGGCGTCATCGTGGAGGGCCTTTCCAACTGCCTGGTGAAGTTCTCCAAGTGCTGCTCCCCGGTGCCGGGGGACGACATCGTGGGCTTCATCACCCGTGGCTACGGCGTGTCCGTGCACCGCACCGACTGCCCCAACGCCGCCCCCGAGCGGCGCAGGCCCGAGGAGGCGGGCCGGTGGATCAAAGTCACCTGGGCCGACCATATCTCCGAGACCTACCACACCACCTTGCAGCTGGTGGCCAAGGATCGCATCGGTATGCTCACCGACGTGTCCGCCATTTTGAGCACCACCAAGACCCGGGTCTGCTCCCTCAACGCCCGGTCCACCCCCGACGGCTACGGCGTCATAGATCTGGAGGTGGAGGTGGCGGGCCACGAGCAACTGAAATCCGTGGTGAAAAAGCTGGAGAGCGTGCCGGGCATCATGCGGGTGACAAGACCGGCGGGATAAACCGTCATGGAAAAACGGCGGATATGACACCGCAGGGGCGCTTTGTGGATAGGCGGGAATGATGAAAGGCATCGTCGCTTGCAAGGGCCACAATATTTTCCGTAGGGGCGCTTCATGAAGCGCCCGCTTGCCGGTTGGCGGGGATGCGGAAAGGCACCGTTGGTTGCGGACGGCTCCCATCTTGTCCGTAGGGGCGGGGCTCTGCTCCGCCCGAAACCCGGACCATTGACGAGAAAAGGGCGGAGCAAAGCCCCGCCCCTACACGCGGCTGCCGAAACCATTCACCATCCATCCGCCCTGGGCGGGTATCATGGCCGTGTTGCGGGCCGCCGGGTCGTCGGCCCCTACGGTGGTTGACGATGCCGTTTTACCATCCACCCCACCTTTTCGCTGTTCGTCACCTGGCTGCGGGCGATTCGTGAATCGCCCCTACGAGCGGTGGCCGTTGCCGTTTACCATTCAACCGGCCCGGGCGGGAACCGTTACCGGGCCACGGGCCGCCGGCGCCAGCGACACACCGCGAGGTACGAGCGGCTTGTGGAGCCAGTGCCCTTGGGGTAGTCGTCGGCCCCTACGGTGGATAACGATGCCGTTTTCCATCCACCCCACCTTTTCGCTGTTCGTCACCGGGCGGCGGGCGATTCGTGAATCGCCCCTACGGTGGATAACGACACCATTTCCCATTTGTCCCCGCCTTCCCCCTCGGGGGGAAGGTACCCCAGTGCGCACACTGGGGGGAATGAGGGGGCGATTTTGCGGGAAGTTTCCGGTTGTCGCCCCCTCATCCGTCAGCTTCGCTGACACCTTCCCCCCAAGGGGAAGGCGGAGGCGGTTTATGTTTCCATTCACCATCCACCTCCCCCCGGCGGATCATTTCACTATTTACAACACAAGGAGATCACATTATGCGAGCGGTATTGACCCGGGTGAAGCACGCCTCCGTCACCATCGACGGGGCGGTGCACGGACAAATCGGACAGGGCTTTCTCATTCTGCTGGGGGTGGGCGTAAACGACACCGAGGCGGAATGCGACAAGCTGTGCGACAAGCTGACGGGCCTGCGCATCTTCGAGGACGAGAACGAAAAGATGAACCTGGGGCTGAAGGACGTAGGGGGCGAAATTCTGGTCATCTCCCAGTTCACCCTGTACGGCAACTGCAAAAAGGGCCGCCGGCCCGAATTTCTGGGCGCTGCCCGGCCCGACACCGCCATTCCCCTGTATGAGCGGTTCATCGCCGGGTGCCGGGAGCGGGGCTTCCACGTGGAGACGGGCATCTTCGGCGCCGACATGCAGGTGGACAGCCGCAACGACGGCCCCGTCACCCTCATCGTGGACACCGATACTTTATAAGGAGGGCCGCCATGACCATCACATCGCTGCAAGTGGGGCCCATTATGACCAACTGCTACGTCGTCACCCACGGCAACCAGACCGTGGTGGTGGATCCCGGCGACGAGGCGTACCGCATCATTGCCGCCATCGAGAACACCGGCTGCCCCCTGGCCGCCATCTGGCTGACCCACGGCCATTTCGACCACTATACCGCCGTGGCGGGGCTGCTGGAGCAGTGGCCCGACACGCCGGTGTACATCCATCCCGCCGACGTGGTGAACGCTCCCGCCGGCGGCGGCTGGGAGCTGAAATTCCCCCGGTTAAGTGACAAAAACCAGCGGTTTTACCGGGAAGGGGACAGGATTTCCGTGGGAAACGTCACCTTTACCGTGATGGAAACCCCCGGCCACAGCGCCGGCAGCGTGTGCCTCGTGGGCCCCGGCGTGATTTTCTGCGGCGACACCCTGTTCCGGGGCAGCTGCGGGCGGACGGACTTCCCCGACGGCAGCTATGCCGCCATGCTGCGCTCCCTGGGGCGGCTGGGCAAGCTCCCCGGCGACTACCGCTGCCTCTGCGGCCACGAGGGGGAAACCACGCTGGCCTTTGAGCGGCAGCACAATCCCTATCTGCGACAGGGGATGGGCCTATGAAACTGATCTTTACAGGACACGACCAGCGCTACGCCGTGGAGCAGAGTTTGCTGGCCTTCTTCCCCCAGGAGCGGCCCGTGTATGAGCCCGATGCCGCCGACGAAAACCAGGCGGATGTCCGACTGTCCCTGGGGAAAACCTACGCCACCGCCACCACCGTCATCCGCTATGAAGGCCGGGAGGGCCGGGGCGTCAGCCGGGTGCGCATTGACGGCGCCGCCGACGAATACGAGCAGGAGCGGCTGCGGCAGCGGGCGGTGAAGCTGAGCTTCTTCAAGGCCGCCCGGGCCGTCACCGGCCAGACCCCGGCCTGGGGCGCTCTCACAGGCATCCGGCCCGGCAAGCTGGCGGGGCAGTATCTGGACGCCGGGAAAACCCCGGCCCAGGTGGACAGGATATTGCGGGATACCTACTGTGTCTCCGCCCCCCGCCGCCGCCTGGCCATCGAGACGGCCCAGGCGGGCCGCAAGGCCCTGGCGGATTTGCAACCCAATGACATCAGCCTCTACGTGGGCATTCCCTTTTGCCCCACCCGGTGCGCCTATTGCAGCTTCGTCAGCCAGTCGGTGGCCAAATCCTTCCATTTAATGGAACCCTATCTGACGGCCCTGATGAACGAGATCACCGCCGCTGGGGCCATGGTGGCCCAGACGGGGCTGCGGATTAAATCCTTCTACATGGGCGGCGGCACCCCTACCACGCTGTCGGCGGAGCAGATGGATCGGCTGCTGACCCATTTGGAGCGCTGCTTCGACCTGTCCCACGCCGCCGAGCGGTGCGTGGAGGCGGGGCGGCCCGACACCATCGACCGTGAGAAGCTGCTGGTGCTGCTGCGGCATAACATCGACCGCATCAGCGTCAATCCCCAGAGTTTGGAGGACAAGGTGCTTGCCGCCATCGGCCGCCGCCACACGGCGGAGGAGATTCGCGCCGCCATGGCCCTGGCCACCGAGCTGGGCTTCCCCCACGTGAACATGGATTTAATTGCCGGATTGCCCGAGGACACCCCCGACGGCTTCCGCCGCACCCTGGACACCTGCCTTTCCTACGGCGCCGACAACATCACCGTACACACCCTGTCGCTGAAAAAGGGCAGCCGGATTCTATTGGAGGGCCTCACCATCCCCACGGCGGAGGACGTGGCCGCCATGCTGGACTACGCCGACCCCGCGCTGCGCGCGGCGGGCTTTGTGCCCTATTACCTCTACCGGCAGAAGTACATGTCCGGCAGCTTTGAAAACACAGGCTGGTGCATACCCGGCAGCGAGGGCCTATATAATATCTACATCATGGAGGAGCTGCACAGCATCCTGTCCCTGGGGGCGGGCGGCTCCACGAAGATGGTGGATTGGCCCCGGCAGCACATTGAGCGGGTATTTCACCCCAAGTACCCCACGGAATACATCCAGCGGCCCGAAAAGGTGGCGGAAAATCTGGAGGCGTTCCGGGTGTTCCATGAGAATATGCGGAAATAAGGAGCGATTTTCATGGGCGGCAACGGGCGGTTTCTCCGGGGCGCTGCGGTTTTGACGGCGGCGGTGTTCCTCACCAAGCTGCTGGGGGCGGTGTACAAAATCCCCCTGGGGCGGGCGCTGGGCAGCGCGGGCATGGCCCACTTCTACGCCGCCTACAACGTATATAACACGGTGCTGCTGCTGACCACCTCCGGCATGACGGTGGCTCTCAGCACCCTGACCGCCGCCGCCCGTCCCCATCCGGGGCGGGCGGGGCGCATTTTCTCCACAGCGCTGCTGCTGATGACGGCCCTGGGCCTGGTCGGCGGCGGCGCTATGTTGCTTTTGGCCAAGCCCCTGGCGGCGGCGCTCCACGACGGCGGCGCCGCCCCCGCCATCGCCGCCCTGGCGCCGGGGGTGGCCTGCGTGTGCCTGATGACGCCCCTGCGGGGGGCCACCCAGGGCCTGGGGGACATGGCCCCCACGGCGGTGAGCCAGGTGGCGGAGTCGGCGGTAAAGCTCATGGTGGGCCTGGGCCTGGCCCTGCTGGCGGTAGGCCGGGGGCTGGGGCCGGAAATGGCGGCTGCCGGGGCCGTGGCGGGGGTGACGGCGGGAGAGCTGGCGGGCCTTCTCTGCCTGCTGCCCCAAAGGCGGCGCATTCCCCCGGAGGACGACACCCCCCGGCGGGCCATATTGCGCCAGCTTTTGGCGGTGGCGGCCCCCATCACCGTGGGCGGGGTGGGCATGAGCCTTATCACGGTGCTGGATCAGTCCCTGACCATGGCCGCGCTGCAGCGGACCATGACGGCGGCCCAGGCGGCGGAGCAGTACGGCTACTACACCTACGGCCTGACCCTGTTCGTGCTGCCCCCGTCGCTGCTGATGCCGGTGACGGCGGCGCTGATTCCCCCCATCGCCCGGTACACCGCCGCCGCACAGCCGGGGCGGGCGGAGCGCCTGTGCCGCAGCGCATTGCGTCTGGCGGGGCTCATCGCCTTCCCCCTGGGGCTGGGGCTGTCGGCCCTGGCCCACCCCATTCTGACCCTCTTTTACGGCGAGGCCACCGCCGAATTTGCCGCGCCCCATCTGCAAATTTTAGGGGCGGCGTCGGCGGCGGTGGGGCTGATGGGGGTCTGCACCGGGATGTTGCAGGCAACAGGGCGGCTCCGCGCGCCCCTGGCGGCCCTGGGGCTGGGGGCGGCGGTGAAAATCGCCCTGAACGTGACGCTGGTGCCCCGGATGGGGGTGCAGGGGGCGGCCTGGGCCACGGCGGGGTGCTACGGCCTGGCGGCGGCGGTGGATCTGCTGCTGGTGGGCCGGGCGGTAACCGGGCTGTGGACGGAGCTGCTGCCCGGGGCGGCGGCGGGAGCGGTGATGGCCCTGGCGGCCCCGGTGTGCTGCCGTTTTGTGGCAAGGGCGGTGCCGGGGCCCTGGGCGGTGGTGCCGGCAGCGGCAGTGTGCGCCGCGGTGTACGCCGCCACGGCCCTGGCCCTGGGGGCGGTGACACGGGAGGACGTGGCCCGGCTGCGAGGGCGGTGAAAAATGAAGAATGAAGAATTGAGGGATCCGCTGCGCGGATGGGTCTGGAATACGCTGCCCCTGCCTTCCCCCTGGGGGGAAGGTGGCACGGCCGTAGGCCGTGACGGATGAGGGGGCGATGACTGGCAGCTTTCCGAAATATCGCCCCCTCATTCCCCCCAGTGTGCGCACTGGGGTACCTTCCCCCCAAGGGGAAGGCGGGGCGGGTTTTTGTTACCGCTCGCCATCCACCCGGCGTCGGCGGGCGGCGGGGCCTGGGTACGGGCCGCCGGGGTCTGTATAGACTGGTAACATAGGTAACAGAATGTCCAACGACATAGGTAACAGTTATCAAGTATAATTAAGGGCAAAAAGAGACGAAGGAGATGTCTTGAAATGCCCTGGAAAGAGATAACCGCTATGTGTCA
>JAFSMA010000077.1 GCA_017448145.1 Oscillospiraceae bacterium
AGCTGGCAGGTCTTGAGGACGGCGGGGTGGATGAACTGGTTGATGGTGCGCTTGTTGGAGGTGGCGGCGTCGCCGCAGGGCTTCTTATTGGCGTCGGCAATCTTCAAAAGCCGGGTCTCATAGCTGCGGTGGGCGGGGGCGGACACCATGTAGAACTTGGCGGGCTTGGCGGCATCATCGCTGCTGAAGCGCACATCCTTGGCGCCCATGGTGATATACAGGCAGTCCTTATAGCCCAGCTCGTAGACGGTGCCGTCCACGGTAATCTTACCGGCACCGCCGATGTTGAAGATACCGATCTCACGGCGCTCCAGGAAGAACTTGGTGCCGAAGTTGGCCCAGATGTCAATGCCCTTGTCGATGGACACGGTCTCATGGACGGGCATACAGCCCAGGGTGACCATACGATCCACGTGGCTGTAAACGGCTACCACCTCATCGGGGCGGTAGAGGTTCTCAATGAGGAACTCCTTACGGAGCTCCTCGGTGGTGTAACGCTTGACATCACGGGGATTGGCGGAATAACGAATATCCATATATACTTTCCTCCTGGCCGGTCAGTCGATGACGTGCTCGGTCTCGCCGTCGAACAGATAGACGCTGTCGTAGGGGATGGAGAAGGCGATGTCGCTGTCCATGGCGGGGGTGTCATGGGGGTCAACCTTCAGGATGGAGTGGACATCCTCCATGACGATGTAGACGTTGGTGTTGTCGCCCAGCATCTCGGTGAGCTCCACGTTGGCCTTGAGCACATAGGCGTTGTCATGGCTGCCCAGCTTGATGGCCTCGGGACGGAAGCCGAAGGCGATCTCCTTGCCCTCATAGGCGGCCAGCTTGCCGCCCAGCTTGTGGCTCAGATCCACCATGGTGCCGCCCACATTCAGCTTGCCGCCCTGCACCTTGCCGCGGACGAAGTTCATGGGAGGCTCGCCGATGAAGCCGGCCACGAACATATTGACGGGGTTGAAGTACAGCTCACGGGGGGTGCCCACCTGCTGGATGTAGCCATCCTTCATGACCACGATACGGTCAGCCATGGTCATGGCCTCGGTCTGGTCGTGGGTAACGTAGATGGTGGTGGCGCCGGTCTCGCGGTGGATCTGGGTGATCTCGGAACGCATGGTCACGCGCTGCTTGGCGTCCAGGTTGCTGAGGGGCTCGTCCATCAGGAAGATGCCCACCTTGCGGATCAGGGCGCGGCCGATGGCCACACGCTGGCGCTGGCCGCCGGACAGGGCGCGGGGCAGACGATCCAGATAGTCAGTCAGGCCCAGGATACGGGCGGTGTTGCGCACCTTCTCGTCGATGTAGTCCTCATCGGCGCCCTGGAGCTCCAGGCCGAAGGCGATATTGTCATACACGGTCATCTGGGGATACAGAGCGTAGCTCTGGAACACCATGGCGATGCCGCGCTCACGGGGGCCCTGCTCGTTGGCGCGCTTGCCGTCGATGAGGAACTCGCCGTTGCTGATGTCCTCCAGGCCGGCGATCATGCGCAGCGTGGTGGACTTGCCGCAGCCGGAGGGGCCCACGAAGACGATGAACTCGCCTTTTTCCATGTCCAGATTGAAATCATGGACGGCGTGGAAACCGTTGGGATAGATCTTGTTGATGTTCTTCAGAGTTAAGTATGCCATTTTCATTATCCCCCTTGATCATTGATCGATTTGGATTTTTACTGATTTATACTTAAAATTTCCATGCGGAAAGGTCGTACCAGGGTTGGAGGTCGGCGGCGGTGCCGCGAAGCATGTCGCCGAAGAGGTGCCGGGCGTCGTCTATGGCCAGGCCCGCGCACAGGGGCTGGGCCAGGAAACACTCGAAGATGCGGGGCAGGTCCCGGGCCTTGATGGCCTCGTAGAGATTGTCGGTGCCCAGGGCGTGGGGCATTACCAGGGACAGCACGCTGCCCGGCAGGGGCCGGGCTGCCACAGGGGTGACGGCGTCGTTATCGAAGACGCAGTTGGTCTCCACCACGGTGCCCAGGGGCAGCTGGGGCATCTGGCCCACGTTGGGCAGATTGGCGTTGGACACCACCTTGCCCCGGCCCAGGATGGCCAGCACGAATGCAATCAGTTCCTCGCTGCTGCGCTGCAACTCCACCGGCTGGGCGCCGGAGGCCATGGCCAGGGACTGGGCGATGCGCTTTTCCCGGTCGGCCTTGCGGTAGTCCACGGTGGTCAGGTGGTAGAGCCACTTTTCCGCGTCGGCGGGGCCGCTGAGGTATTGGGCCTTAGGCAGGAACTCCACCAGATGGCGGTCGCCGGCGGCGGCCAGCACACCGAAGCGGCGGAACAGATCCATTTTTACCTTGTTGCCGTAGCAGAAGGGGTCGTCACGCCAGCCATCGGGGTCGTGGTCCGGCTTTTCGCAGTAGCCCCTGTCATAGAACTTCTCCATGAAGGAGGGCAGCAGGGCCAGGAGGTCGTTGTCCCGGTAGCGGGCCTTGGTAATCCAGGTGAAGTGGTTGACGCCGGAGGCGTCCACCGTCAGCTCCCGGCGGTGGGGGCGGGGCACGCCCAGCTCCTGGGCCGCCACGCAGCAGAGGAAGTCCTCCGCGTTGAACACCTCGTGGCAGCAGCCGAAAGCCTTGATGCCGGGGAACACGTCATATAGCGTCTTGACCAGAATGGTCATTGGGTTGGTGAGATTGATGACCCAGGCGTGGGGGCAGCAGCGCTGGATGGCCCGGGCGAAGCCCTCGAACAGAGGCACCGAGCGCATGGAGCGCAGCACGCCACCGGGGCCGGTGGTGTCGCCCACGCTCTGGTAAATGCCGTAGCGCTCCGGCGCGTGGACATCCACCGCCATGGCGTCGAAGGTGCCGGGCAGGATGGAGATGGCCACAAAGTCGGCGCCGGTGAGGGCAGTGTCCAAATCGTCATACACCACGTAGTCCCACTGGGATTTGGCGTCGGGATGGGCGTTGATACGCTGGCCGATCTGGCGGTTCAGCTCCGCGGCGGCGGGGTCGATGTCGTACAGCGCCAGCTCGCCGGAGAGACCCTCCGTCAGGGCCAAGTCGTTCATGAACACCCGGGCCCAGGCCTTGGAGCCGCCGCCGATATACACCAATTTGATGCGCTTCACGACTGCGCCTCCCTTCATTTTTCGGATTTAGATATGGACAAATCGGATATTTTTTGCTATAATGTTGGGAAGTAACCGAAAGGAGCGGGAAAAATGAATGAATTCATCTATGCCGGTAAGCACCTTTTGACCTTCTCGGTGGCCCAGCATGCGCACGATACATGGGAATTCATCTACTGCACCAGCGGCGAAGGGGAGCTGCGTTTCGCGGATGGTTCTCTGCCCTACCAGGAGGGGGACATTGCGCTGATTCCGCCCCACGTGCCCCACAGCAATCAGAGCCTGGGGGGCTTTACCAACATTCATATCAACGTCGGCAACCCCACCTTTTCCTTTGCGGGGCCCACGCTGGTGAAGGACGATTCCAACGGCTTTATCCGCAACGCGTTCCAGGCGGCGTTTTTCCTGTACAGCGAGTCACATCAGCAGCAGACTTCCCTGCTGAACGCCTACGGCAACGTGATCGTATGTCATCTGGCGGCCCACAGCTCCGAGCAGAAGCTGAGCGCCGTGACAAGGGAGATTCGCAGCAACATCATCAACAACTACCCGGACTGCAACTATGAACTGGACGCCTATCTCCACTCGCTGCCCTTCAACTACGACTATCTGCGCAAGCTGTTCAAGAAGGAGATGGGGGTGACGCCCCACAAGTTTTTGATGGACATCCGGCTGCAGACGGCGGCGGAGTCGCTGGAATCGGACTACGGCGACGCCTCCAGCATTTCGGAGGTGGCACGGATGTGCGGCTTCCGGGAGCCGCTGTACTTCTCCCGGGTGTTCAAGACCCGATTCGGGGTCTCCCCCACCGCGTACCAGCGCCACGGCGCAGGCGGTGAGGAAGCGTAGGCGGCTCAGCCCAGGCGCTTGATCTCGGTGTAGGCCAGGATGAAGGGGGCCACGCCCTTGGCGTCGTTCTCCACCACCGGCTCGGAGATGTAATACTCGTAGGAGCCGTCACGGCGGCGGTTGTTCTCCGGGCCAAGGCCTGCC
>JAFSMA010000078.1 GCA_017448145.1 Oscillospiraceae bacterium
ATTTCCTGCCAGGACACCGACGTGACGCCTACGGGCCTTGGCGCGTACGCCTCCCGGCAGACGTACGTGGCGGGCTTCGCCATTCGCCAGACGGCGGACATTCTGCGCCAAAAGATTCTGGACTACGCCTGCGAGGTGACGCGGCAGGCGGTGGGAAATATGGACATTGTGGATGGCAACATCGTCCGCAAGGGCGACGGCAGTGTGCTGATGAGCCTGAAGGAGCTGGCCATGACGGCGCAGTATAACCCGGTACACAGCGAGCATATCACCGCCGAGAGCACCTACACCATCCGCAACAACGCCTATTCCTTCGGCTGCACCTTTGCCGAGGTGGAGGTGGACATCCCTATGTGTAAGGTGACGCTGAAAAACATCGTGAACGTACACGACTGCGGCAGCCTTATCAACCCCGCTCTGGCGGCGGCACAGGTACACGGCGGCATGTCCATGGCCATCGGCTACGGCCTGTCCGAGCAGCTTTTGTTCGATGAAAAGACGGGTAAACCGCTGAATAATAACCTTTTGGACTACAAGCTGTCCACCGTGATGGACCACCCCCATCTGGAGGCGCAGTTTGCGGAGAACCCGGAGCCTACGTCGCCCTTTGGCACCAAGGCGCTGGGCGAGCCGCCGGCCTGCTCCGGCGCGCCGGCTATCCGCAACGCCATTTTCAACGCCACCGGCGTGGCCATTGACCACAACCCCATCAATCCCCATGTGCTGTTTGCGGAGTTCACCAAGGCAGGGCTCATCAACGATCCCTGGCGGAGTAAGGAGGACTGAGCCATGTATGATATGAAAGCGTTATATGAGGCCGGCAGTGTGGAGGAGGCCATCGCGCTGCGGCTTGCCCACCCCGAGGCACAGATCATCGCCGGCGGCTCCGACGTGCTGGTGCAGATGCGGGAGGGCAAGCGGGCCGGAAAAGAGCTGATTTCCATCTATGGGATCGACGCGCTGCGGGGCGTGTCCATCGACGAGGAGGAGAACATCCGCATTGGTTCGCTGACCAGCTTTTCCCACATCACGAAAGACCCCATCATCCAGCGGTATTGCAACGTGCTGGGCCAGGCGGTGGATCAGGTGGGCTCGCCCCAGATCCGCAACATCGGCACCATCGGCGGCAACACCTGCAACGGCGTTACCTCCGCCGACTCCGCCTCCACGCTCCACGCCTGGGAGGCGATTGTGGAGCTGACGGGGAAGAACGGTGTTCGGCGGCTGCCCATCCATGATTTCTATATCAAGGCGGGCACGGTGGACATCCGGGCCGAGGAGGGCGAAATCCAGACGGCCATCCTCATCCCCAAGGCCAGCTACGAGAACTGCTACGGCCACTATATTAAATACGGCCTGCGCAACGCCATGGAGATCGCCACCCTGGGGTGCAGCGTCAACGTGCGGCTCAGCCCGGACAAGTCCACCATTGCGCGGTGCCGCATTGCCTACGGCGTGGCGGGGCCGGTGCCTATGCGGGTACCTACCGCCGAGGCGGTGGCAAACGGGGCCAAGCCTACGGAGGCGCTGCTGGAAGCCTTTGGCAACGCCGTCATTGAGGACATCAACCCCCGTGACTCCTGGCGGGCCAGCAAGGCGTTCCGCCAGCATATCGCCGTGGAGATGGCGAAGCGGGCGCTGCGGGAGTCCATTATCCAGGCGGGAGGTGAGTTGGTATGAGCGTACAGTATAAGGTTGTCCGCTGCAACATCAACGGAAAAGACGTGGAGCGGGTGGTGGACGTGCGGGCCTCGCTGACCGACATGCTCCGCAACGACTACCATTTGACCTCTGTGAAAAAGGGATGCGAGGTGGGCGAGTGCGGCGCCTGCAACGTGCTGATTGACGGCGAGTGCTTCAACTCCTGCATCTATCTGGCGGTGTGGGCTGAGGGCAAGCACATCCGCACTCTGGAGAGCCTGTTGGGCCCCGACGGAGAGCTCAGCGACATCCAGCAGGCCTTTGTGGACGAGGCCGCCATCCAGTGCGGCTTCTGCACGCCGGGCTTCATTATGACGGCGGTGGAGATTCTGGAGGCGGGTAAGCTGTACAGCGACGACGAGCTGCGCAAGCTGCTGTCCGGCCACCTGTGCCGCTGCACCGGCTATGAGAACATTCTGCGGGCGGTGAAAAAGACCATGTACCGCCGCCTGGGGAAAGAGATCGATTTCTAAACTGCGGCTATGTAGGCCCCGTCCTTCAGAGGATGGGGCCTCTTGTCGCGTTTAGCAGACAATCTGCTCCACGCAGTCGGCGGTGACCTGGGGCGGCAGGCTCAGGGTCATGATGCCGTTATAGTGGACCCGGACGCACTGACCGCAGGTAAAGCGGCAGGCGCCATCGTAGAACACCACTACGTCCTGGCAGCCATCCCAGTTACGCACCAGAAGCTGGCCGTCCTCCACAGAGCGGACGGTGCCGCGAAAACACACACTGTTCATACTATGATTACCTCCTCTCCACACCCCATTCTATGCCTGTCTGTCCTTGGCGGTGTAGGGAGGAACGGAGTAAGGGCGTTATTATGAGAATTGCAGTTACCTATGAAAACGGCGGAATCTTTCAGCATTTCGGCCACACGCAGCAATTTAAGGTGTATGACATTGATAGCGGCAGGCCGATAGTTGCCCTATGAAAATCCGTATTATCGGCGCTCCGGGCAGTGGAAAGACCACGCTGGCGCGGCAGCTCTCCCGTGAGATGGGGATTCCTCATTTTGATTTGGATGATATCCAATGGGACAACGCCGGGAATTACGGCGCGAAACGGGAGGCCGGGGAGCGGGACGCCCTTCTCGGGGAGATAATGAAGCGTAAGGACTGGATTATCGAGGGCGTGTATTACGCCTGGTGCGGCGAGACCTTCGCCTCGGCGGACAGGATTTATCTCCTGACCGTGCCGCGGCGGGTGTATCGATACCGCCTGATTCGGCGCTTTATCCGTCGCAAGCTGGGGCGGGAGCCGGGAAAGCGGGAGAGCCTGGGGTCGCTGCGGGATTTGCTGCGGTGGGCGGATAAGTTTCAGCAGGTGAATCTCCCGGCAATTCGGGAGATGCTGGCGCCTGTTTGGGATAAGGTGGTGGAAGTGGAGCAGGGCGGACAGCGCCCTGGGCCAGCGTGAGGTGTGGCGTTCTATCGGGAAGCGACGCGCCGATTCGTCGCGCTCTACGCGGGACATGCATGGCGTTGAGGCGGGACACATAGGTCCCGCCCTACGGATGGAACGAACATTACGCGAGCAACCAAACCTTTATTCACTGATAGACAGGGTGGGGCGGACAGAGTCGTCCGCCCCTACGAAGAAGATGGCAGCTTTTGTGAGCAATTAAGCTATTCTTTGAAGATAAACTGGGGATGGGCGGAGCAGAGCCCCGCCCCTACGAAAAAGATGGCAGCTTTTGCGAGCAATTAAGCTATTCTTTGAAGATAAACTGGGGGTGGGCGGAGCAGAGCCCCGCCCCTACGAAATATACGGTCACTTCTGCGGACAATTGATCGTTGAAGCCATTTGAAATAGCGGTTTTAGCGTATTTTGACAGCAAAACACGGCTCCCCGGTGGGGAGCCGTGTTTACGTTTTGTTCTGTTAGCAGATGCCGTACAGCTTGCCGTATTTTTCCTCCAGGTAGGTGGTGTATACGGTGGGGTCGAAGGTCTCGCCGGTGGCGTCCTCGAAGAGGGCTTTGGGGGTTTTCAGGCAGCCGAAGCGCCAGATGTGGGTGCGGTTCCAGTCGTTGATGGGGCCGAAGTCGCCCCGGCGGAGGCAGTCGTCCACTTCCACGGTTTCCTTCATCTTCCGCAGGAACTGGGCACCGTAGGCGTTGCCGATGGCGTAGGAGGGGAAGTAGCCCACCAGGCCGCCGGCCCAGTGGCTGTCTTGCAGCACGCCGCGGCGGTCGTCGGGCACGTCGATGCCCAGGTATTCTTTATAGAGGGCGTTCCAGGCCTGGGGCAGGTCGTGGACCGCCAGGGTGCCGTCCATGATCTGTTTTTCCAGCTCATAGCGCACCATGACGTGGAGGCAATAGGTCAGCTCGTCGGCCTGGGTGCGGATGAGGGAGGGCTCCACCCGGTTGATGGCCCGGTACAGCTCCTCCGAGGTGTGGCCCGCCATCTTCTCCGGGAAAATCTCCTGCAAAATGGGCAACAGATGGTCACAGAACGCTTGGCTGCGGCCCAGAATGTTCTCATAGAACCGGCTCTGGCTCTCATGGATACCCATGGACACGCCGCCATCCAGAGCGGTGTAGGCCAGGTCGTCGTCGCTGCCGGTGTCATACAGGGCGTGGCCGCCCTCGTGGATGACGCTGAACATGGAGTCGGAGAAATCCTCCTCATAATAGTGGGTGGTGATGCGCTCATCCAGGTGGGAGCCCAGGCTGGTGGTGAAGGGATGCTCGGTGGTGGAAAGGCCCACATGGTTGGTGTCCAGGCCGATAAGGGGCATGAGGCGGCGGGAGAGCACGTCCTGACGGGCAGCGTCGAAGTGTCCGCGAATAAGGCTGTTGTCCAGCTGGGGCCGGGCCATCACCTTGTGCAGCAGCGGGACGATATGCTCACGCAGCGTGGCGAAGAAGGCGTCGCACTGCTTGCAGTCCAGGCCCTCCTCGTAGCGGTTGAGGCACTCGTCATAGGGGTCTTTTTCCGGGGCACAATAGCGGGCAAATTTCCGGTTATAGTCGAAAATCTGCTGCAAATAGGGCTCAAAGGTGGCAAAATCGCTGTTCAGCTTGCAGGTGTGCCACACGTCGTCGGCCTCCACCGTCAGCTTCTCATAGGCGATGTACTCGTCCATGGGGATCTTCTGCATACGGCGGATGTCCCGGAGCAGCAGGTAGACGATGCGCTGCTCCTTTTCGTCCAGCTCGGCCTTGTGCTCGTCCAGGAATTCCAGCAATTGGACGGTAGCTTCGCCGGTGGACAGCAGATACAGTTCCTCGCCCAGCACGCCCATGGACTGGGCGCGGTTGGCGGCGGTGCCCTTGGGGGCGGTGGTGGCGCCGTCGTAGCTCATCAGTGCCAGGGCGTGGCCGTAGGCCGCCAGCTTGTGCTGCAGGGCCGTCAGCTTTTGACGGGCTTCTTGCATGGTCATTGGGATTACCTCCTCTGATAAACTCTTGGTATTATAGCACGGGAACAGGGGCGGGTCAATCGCGGCCCAGGAGATAGAGCAGGGCGTTGCAGATGGCGGCGGCCACGTTGCTGCCGCCCTTGCGGCCCCGGGCCACGATGTAGGGTACGTCGGTGGTCATGATCAGCTCCTTGGACTGCACCACGTTGACGAAGCCCACCGGCACGCCGATGACCAGGGCCGGGGAGAGCTTACCCTCTTTTATCAGCTCATAGAGGCGGATCAGCGCCGTGGGGGCGTTGCCGATGGCAAAGATGGTGGGGCGGCCCATGGCGGCGGCCTTATCCATGGAGGCCACGGCCCGAGTGGTGCCGTGCTCCCTGGCGGCAAGGCGCACATCCTCATCGGCCATGAAGCAGAACACTTCACCGCCGTGTTTGGCAAGGGCCGATTTATTGACCCCGGCCTTGCCCATGTTGGTGTCAGTGACGATACAGGCACCGCTGCGGATGGCGGCAAGGGCCTTTTCCACCACGCCGGGGGAGAAGCACAGGGAGTCGGCAAAGGAGAAGTCGGCGGTGGTGTGGATGACACGCTTAATGATGGGGGCGAGCTGGGGGTCAAGGGGGTGGGGCAGCTCGGATTCGATGATGTCAAAGCTGCGGCGCTCGATGTCCATGGGGGTCACTTGCTCTAATTCAATGTGCATAGGACGCGCCCTCCTTTACGATGCGATAGATCATGTCCATGTCCAGATTATGCCGGACGGCGTCGGCCAGCAGGTCGTACTGCTGCTCTTTATAAGCAGAATAGTCGAAAGTATGCAGGGTGTCAGGCGAAATACCTTTACGGTCACACAACAGGCGAAGCATGGCGCGACGGCAGTCGGCGGTGTCGAAAATGCCGTGGAGATAGGTGCCGAAGGCGTGGCGGGCGACGCAGCCGTCGGTTTTTCCGTCGGACAGCGTGACGAAGGGGTGGGCGAGCGCGTCCAGGGTGGTTTCACCCATGTGGACCTCGTAGCCAGCCACGGCAGCACCGTCCAAAGCGGGGTGCATTCCGCCGGTGGCAATGGTGCCGGTGACGCGGGTGCGGTGCTTTTCGGCGGCGAAAACGGTTTCGGTGGGCAGGAATCCCATACCATTTACCGCGCCGCCTCCCTCTACGCCGCTTGCGTCCACGATGCGGCGGCCCATCATCTGATAGCCGCCGCAGATGCCCATGACGGGGGTGCCGGAGGCGTGGGCGTGGGCGATGGCGGCCTCCAGGCCGCACTGGCGCAGCCAAAGCAAATCGGCGATGGTGCTCTTGGTGCCGGGGAGGACGATGAGATCCGGCTGGCGAAGCTGGCCGGGAGAGGTGACGTAGCGGACGGAGACGCCGGGGGTGGCCTCCCAGACGGCGAAGTCGGTGGCGTTGGAGAGATGGGGCAACTTGGGCACGGCGATATCCAGCAGGCCGATCTCATGGCGGGCAAAGCGGTCTGTCAGGCTGTCCTCGTCCTCGATGTCCACATGGAGATAGGGCAGCACGCCGGCCACCGGCTTGCCGGTGAGCTGCTCCAGCATATCGAGACCGGGCTTTAAGATGTTGACATCACCCCGGAATTTATTGATGACGGTGGCCTTGACAAGGGCTTTTTCCGCCTCGTCCAACAGGGCGACGGTGCCGTAGAGCTGGGCGAATACGCCGCCCCGGTCGATGTCGCCCACCAGCAGCACAGGGGCATTCACCATTTTGGCAAGGCCCATGTTGACGATGTCGTCCTGCTTCAGGTTGATCTCCGCAGGGCTGCCGGCGCCCTCGATGACGATGATGTCATTCTGGGCGCTTAGGGTCTCAAAGGCCGCCATGACCTGGGGGATGAGGGTGCGTTTCATGGCGAAATACTCCCGGGCCGTCTTGTTGCCTAAGACCTCGCCGTTGACGATGACCTGGGAGCCCACGTCGGAGGAGGGCTTGAGCAGGATGGGATTCATCAGCACCGAGGGCTCGATGCCGCAGGCCTCCGCCTGTACCACCTGGGCACGGCCCATCTCAAGGCCGTCTCGGGTGATGAAGGAGTTGAGGGCCATGTTCTGGCTCTTGAAGGGGGCTACCCGGTAGCCGTCCTGGCGGAACACGCGGCACAGACCGGTGACAAGAATGCTTTTACCGGCGTTGGACATGGTGCCCTGCACCATGATGACGTTAGCCATGCAGCACCTCCTGGATGGATTGGATCAGTAAGTCATTTTCGGCAGGATTTTGGATGCCGACGCGGATGAAACGGTGGTCAAGACCTGTAAAGTTATTGCACTTGCGTACCCACAGCCCATGCTGCTTTAAGGGTTCGGCAAGGGGGATGGGGGCGCGCAGCAGCAGGAAATTGGCATCGGAGGGGTAGACGGTGAGGCCGCAGGCTGCGAAGGCGGCGGTCATGCGCTGACGCTCGGCGCGGACATATTGGCGGGTTTGGGGAATCCAGTCCTCATTGGTTAAGGCTGCGATGCCGCAGCGCTGGGCCACAGTGGACACGCTCCACTGGGCGCCATAGGGGGCGATACGATCAAGGAGGGCATCGTTGCCCAGCAATACGCCCAGGCGAAGGCCCGCCATGGCGTAGATTTTGGTGAAGGCGCGAAGAATCAGCAGCTTGGGGTGCTCCGCCAGCAGGGGCAGGGCGGAGACGCCGTCGGTGAAGGGGAGAAAGCACTCATCTATTACCAAATAGCAATCCGTGTCCCGGCAGCGGGCTGCCAGCTTTGCCACCAGCTCCGGGGGGCAGAGACGGCCGGTGGGGTTGTTGGGATGGCAGAGGAACACCATGTCCGTATCGGGGGTGACGGCTTGGAGAAAACTTTCGGTGATGGCAAAGCCGTCATTCTCTGACAGGGGATATTCCTTTACAGTACCGCCGAATAGCCGCACACAGCGGGCATACTCGGAAAAGGTGGGGGCGGGAAGAAGAGCATTCTTTGGGCGGAGGGCGGCACAGATGCGCATGAGCAGGTCGGCGCTGCCATTGCCACAGAGGATGTTTTCCTCGGAAATAGAAAAGTGTTTTGCCAGGGCGCTGCAGAGGGCGCGGCAGGCGGGATCGGGATAGCGGGCGTCGGCGGCAGGGTCAGGAGACAGGGCCTCGACGACCTGGGGGGGCATGCCCAGCGGGTTTACGTTGACGGAGAAGTCCACCCTGGGGCGGGGGCCGCCGTAGACGTTGCCGCCGTGGTCATAGGGCTGCATGGAGCAAACACCTCCCGGCAAGAGTGATGAGCAGCATCAGCCAGGCGGTGATGCGCAATAGACGGTGGGAGCGAAGGATGTCTTCTGCCTCGATGGGGCGGATATCGTCGCCGATGTAGGGCTTTTTATGGAGGACGCCGAAGTATTGGGCGTCACCGGCCAGACGGACGTTCAGCGCTCCGGCCATTACCGCTTCGGTTTGGGCGGAGTTGGGGCTGGCGTGGTTGCGGCGGTCGCGGCGCCAGATGCGCAGGGCGTTTTTGCCGTCCATACCTGCCAGGCAGGCGGCGGCCATCATCAAGAGAGCGGCCAAACGGGCGGGCAGGTAGTTAGCGGCGTCGTCCAGCCGGGCGGCACAGGTGCCGAACCGGGCATAGCGGTCGTTGCGGTAGCCCACCATGGAGTCCATGGTGTTGATGGCTTTATAGAGGCAGCCACCGGCAGGGCCCAGGAGCAGCATATAGAACAGGGGGGCCACCTCGCCGTCGGAGGTGTTCTCCGCCACCGTCTCCACGGCGGCCCGGGTGACGCCGGCCTCGTCCAGCACGTGGGTGTCCCGGCCCACGATCATGGCGACGGCCTTTTGGGCGTCGGTGAGAGTGCCGGTTTGCAGGGCTTCATAGACGTTTCCGCTTTCCACGCAGAGGCTTTTAGCCGCCAGGCATTGCCAGGATAGGAGGGCGCCTATGGCGGTATAGCACATGGGGTGGATGCGCCAGGCGGCATAGAGGACGGCGAGGGGCGCCCCGGCACCCAATATAAATGTGACTATCACCAGTAAAAAACCGCCGAAATGCTTGTTTTTAATGGGGTAAAACCATTTTTCCGCCCAAGTGATGACTTTGCCGTACCAGCGTACCAGATGGGGCCAGGTGGGCGGGTCGCCCAGCAACAGGTCCAGGCCGAAGCCCAGGGCGATGGCGATGACGTCATAGGGCATAGGCTGCCGCCTTTCGCACGAAGCGGGACACCATGTCCACGCAGGAGGGAAAATAGAGGTGGGGATAGCCTGCGTAGAGGGTGTCGCTGCTGTGTACGCAGGGCCAGGAGCGGGCTCCGGAGGGCTTCACGGCTGTAAAGGAATTTCCGTTGTCAGTGCTGGCGCAATAATGGAATTCGTGGGCGGGAAGGGTGTCGCCGGCGCGGCAGAGAAGGTTGTCCTTCTCGCAGCGCAGTGTCACATAGCCGAAGGTCTGGAGCTTATCCGTGGTGCGGGCCTCGGTGTCCAGCACGCCGACCATGGGGGTGCCGTCCAGGGCGCGGTGGAGATAGAGAAAGCCGCCGCATTCTGCGATGGTGGGCATGCCGCTGCGGATGGCGGCGGCGATCTCGTGACGGATGGGGTTTTCACTGAGGGCGGCGGCGTGAAGCTCGGGGTAGCCGCCGGGGAGATAGAGGCCCTGGGCATTTGCGGGGAGATGGGCGTCATTGAGGGGGCTGAAATAGGCCAACTCACAGCCCAAATGGCGCAAAATGTTCAGATTTTCCTCATAGAGAAAGCAGAACGCCTCGTCTCTGGCCACGGCGATGACAGTGCCCTGTGTGACGGAGAGAATTTTGCCGCACATGGGCAGAGGGGAGGCGGTGGCGGCCAGGGCAAGGAGGCCGTCAATATCCAGGTATTTTTCCGCCAGATCGGAAAGGGCGTCCAGGCGGCGGCGGAGGTCGCTGATCTCATCAGCGGTGATGAGGCCCAGGTGGCGGCTGCCGATGGTGGCCTCCGGGGTCTGGGGCAGGAAACCGTAGGGCTTGACCCCTGCCGCCTCCGCCACGAGTCGCAGCTGGGGGTACAGCATGGGGGAGCAGCCGTTGAAGATGACGCCGCGGATATGGCTCTCCGGGCGGAACTGGGTGAAGCCCTGTATGGGGGCTCCCAAAGAGGTGAAGGCACCCTTGGCGTTCACCACCAGCACCACGGGGGTATCAGTGGCGTGGGCCACATGGTAGGTGCTGGCGTCGCCCTGGGGGCCGATGCCGTCGTAGTAGC
>JAFSMA010000011.1 GCA_017448145.1 Oscillospiraceae bacterium
CAGAGCTTTGAGACGTTCGAGGAAAAATGGTACAGCCCTATACCTGATCCTGAACTGGGCATTTCTCCCCGCGAACAGGCCAATAGAAATTTTGACGCTTGCCGCGACTTTGCCAACGAGTTTTCGAGACGCAGCGGCAGCCTGCTGCTCACCGGCGAGCCGGGCCTGGGCAAGACCTTCCTCTCCGCCTGCATCGCCCGGGTGGTCAGCGAGGGGGGCCACAGCGTGGTGTACGACACGGCGGGCCATGTGTTCTCTGTCATGGAGTCGGTGAAGTTCGGCAGGGAGGAGGAGGACGAGGCCCGGCGGTATGACGAGTGCGACCTGCTGATTTTGGACGATCTGGGCACGGAGATGACCACCGCCTTCGTCCAGAGCGCCCTGTACCAGCTGGTGAACGGCCGCCTCATGGCGGGCAAGAGCACCGTCATCTCCACCAATCTCACCCTGGACGAGCTGGGGGCCAAATACGGCCGCCAGGTCCAGTCCCGGCTGGAGGGGGAGTACCGTGTGCTGCCCTTCTTCGGGGAGGATATCCGGCTCCAAAAGGCGGCGCGATAACCGCCCGCCGCCGGCGCGGAACGCAAAAAACCACACTTGACAATGCCGCCAGGTGTGGTAAGATAAGGATGAAAGGGATGCCGCAACAGGCGGTTGGCCCTGTTAGTGAATCAGACTTATTGGGTTATACCCACGAAAGCCGTCACTTGGCAGAGTGGCGGTTTTCGCGTTTCTTTACAATAATCGTCACCGTATAGGTACCGATATGTAAGGTAATCCGCATGGGCCTCACCCCCTTTCGGGTGGTGTGGCCAACCGCCTGCCGTCAGCGCAGCATCCCTTTCGCGCCCATTGTAGCAAAGGCCCTGTCAAAAGTCAATCATCGCCAAAAAGACGCCCGCGAGGGCGCCTTTTCTATAATGTGATGTTCGCAAAAAGAGCGGCTAAGTTGCTTCGGACGACAGGCTTCCGATATGCCTGCCGAACTGCAACAAAGCGGCTCTATGGGGCAGTGTATCATATGATGGGAGAAAAGTCAATCTCTGGAGGAGTATTCCTTTATACCATTATATACCATGGTATAATCGCTCAAAACACCGCGTTTACCAGCACCAGGTACACCGCCGTGCCCGCCAGGATGCTCCACAGGCTGCTGCGGCGCCACAGCTGCACCGCCGCCACGGTGAGACAGGCGATGAGCTCCGGCAGGCCGTAGGGGGCCGCCGTCACCGTCACGTCTTTCAGGCAGTACACCACCAGCATGCCGATGATGGCCGGGGGCAGCACCCGGCCCAGGTAGGCGATATAGGGCGGCGTCCGCTTGCGGAACACCACAAAGGGCAGAAACCGCAGCAGCGCCGACACCGCCGCCATCACGGCCACGATAATCGCCGACTTCATGCCGTCGCCTCCTCTCGGCCCCGCAGCAGGGTCAGCACCACCGTGATGAGCGCCATGGCGGGGATGAGGAAATTCTCCGGCCCGAAGAGGACAAGGCACAGCAGGGTGCAGCCCGCCCCGGTGAGGGCGGGGAGGTGGTCGCGGGTGGTGCGCCACTGTTCCGTAAACGCCGCCACGAACAGCGCCGTCATGGAGAACTCCACCCCCGCCGTGGAGGGCAGCACCGCCCCCAGCAGGTTGCCCAGCACGCCGCCGATGATCCAGTAGCACTGGTTAAAAAGGGACACGAAAAAGCGGTAACCGGTGGGGTCGGCCCCCTCCGGCACCTTGCCGTCGCACAGCAGGGAATAGGTCTCGTCCGTCAGGGCGAAGATCATGTAGGGCTTGGCCCGGCCCGCGCCCTTGTACACGCCGATCATGGAGATGCTGTAAAAAAGGTGCCGGGCGTTGACCATAAAGGAGGTGAGGGCGGTGGTGATGATGGAGGCGCCGGAGGCCAGAAGCCCCACCCCCACGTATTGCATGGAGCCGCCGTAAATGAGGGCGCTCATAGCCGCCGCCCAGCCCACGCCGTACTCCGCGCCCCGCAGCAAAATGCCGAAGCCGATGCCCAGCACGATGTACCCCGCCAGCACCGGCACGGAGGTGATAAACGCGGCGCGAATGGTCTGTTTCGTCATAAAAAAAGCCTCAAAGGTGCCCCGATTTGCCCGGAAATCCCCCCGGACAGGCACCGCCAACGGCCATAGTACCACAGGATGGGCCAAAGCGCAATGACGAAAAACGGGAAACGGGCGGCGGGGACTTCCGCCAAAAGGAATACACCGCTCACCCGCAGGCAAAACAAAAAGCCACCCGAATGGGTGACTTTTCGTCTTGGAAAAGGTACTGCGTTTTGATAGAAAACGGCTTAAGGGGGTGCACCGCCTGTTCGGGGGGGTGCATTCCCTTTTTGGGGGGTGTAAACGGCAAAGGGGGTGCATCATAGTTCGAGACCGGTATTTTTGTATCGGCACTACCTTTCTGTTGACGTATATACTTCAGCTCCGTATAATGGGAGCGAGGGTGTTAGAATGGCTGAGAAAGCGATTATTATGCGAAGGTACCGATTTCTTTGCCGTGGCCTGCAGGCCGTGCAGTACAGGGGGTTTCCCCGGGTATGGTTTTTGCAATGGGCATGAGTTAAACTTGTGATGCAGATGGAATTTGAAATCAGCGATTTTGTCACGATCTGGCAAAAATACAATCCATTTGAACTGTCGACATTTGATCCATTGACGGGATGTCTCGACGAGACTCCAGAACTGATGTTGGCACGAATGCTTGGTTATAATCCAACACGGATTCGTATCAAGAATGATTGGCATGATGTACTCCCGCTGCATCAGGTGGCCCGATCCACAAGCTCCATTGACGGCGGTTTTCACTTTCTCTACATTCAGATCAATTTGAACACGAATGAGTATTACATTGGAAAGGTCAATCGGAAGCGCTGGAGTGAAATAAAACGGTATCAGGGCTCTGGACTAAAGTTCAAGGGTAAATACAAAGGCCATGAGAACGAGTTTGTCCGGTACTTCATAGCGTGCTGCTCCACGGCAAAGCAGACAGAGGAACTGGAAGCAGCAATTGTTGACACTGAACTGCTACAGGACCCTAAATGTCTGAATCTTGTCAGCGGAGGCGGCGGAACAAGTGAGCACTACAGCAGAGATAAGAGAGTTGCTCATCAGCGCCAGTTTATGAAAGCACATCCTGAACAATTCCAGTCAATGATTGAAGTGGCAAAGCAGCTTTATCAATCTGGTGATTCCCCACAGCTCAGACAACGAAGCAAAGCGATAAAAGCCACCATGTCTGACGACCACTATCGGGAAATGATGAGTGAACGCATCCTTCGCTGGCAGCATGAACACCCGGAAGAGTATCAGCGGTCAAGGGAAAACAATCGAAAGGCGCAGCAAAAGCCAGAGGTCAAAGAAAAAAAGAAGCAGGCTCGTCAGAAGTGGATTGATGAGCATCCAGAAGAGCACAGGGCTATGCAGAAAAAGCTGTCGCTGGCTCGCAACTCACCCGAAGCTCGAAAGAAACGGTCTGAGTCACTAAAAGCGTGGGCCGAGGCGAATCCAGAAGAGGCAAAAGCAAATGCGAAGAAACGCTCTGCTGCATCGGTCGCAAAGTCCAGCAAGCCCGTGAATATGTGCGATCTGGAGACCGGAGAGGTAATTAGGACTTTTACGAGTCAACACGAAGCAGCTCAATGGCTCGTGGATAACGGCTTGGCAAAAAACACCAATTGTGTGAGTTCAATCAATGGGGTCTGCCAGAGAAAACCATGTACCACAGGATATGGCTATCGAAAAAAGGCCTATGGATATGACTGGCAGTACGCGGAAAAAGAGCCTGAGACCTCAAATTGAACGATTACCCTCTGTGAGAACGATTTATCTCAAAAACAGGAAACGGAAAGCCTCAAAAACACAAAAATGCCGCTGCGGAAATGGCTCCGTAGCGGCTGCTTTTTTATGGCCGGATACCGAAGCCCTGAAACCAAGGGCTTTCGGGCAAAATGAAAAGGTAGGCAATTCCTATCAAAATTACCTACCTTTTATGGTGGACCTGAAGGGATTCGAACCCTCGACCTCTCGGATGCGAACCGAACGCTCTCCCAGCTGAGCTACAAGCCCATATTCTGTTGCATCAAGGCCGCTCCCGCCTCGACCACTCTATTATACACAAGTTTTTGAGAATTGCAAGGCTTTTTTGCCCCAAACGCCGTCAGGCAATCGGAGGCAAAAATGCAGCGGCGACAAGCCGCTGGGCAGGGCGGGCGCGACCTGAAGCGACCCTACAAAAAAGCGGCACCTGTGTTTTTGCCGTAGGGGCGATTCATGAATCGCCCGCAATCGGGGTGGCGAATACCGCCGCGCCCGGTTGGATGGTACCCGGCAACGTCGCCCACCGTAGGGGCCGACGCCCCGGCGGCCCGCCGTGCCCAGGTAACGAATACCGCCGGGGCGGGGGGGATGGTAATACATAACGACCTACCGCCCAGCCTTCCCCTTGGGGGGAAGGTGGCACGGCCCAACGGGCCGTGACGGATGAGGGGACGATGACCGCCCGCGCACCGAAAGTCGCTGCAAAATCGCCCCCTCATTCCCCCCAGTGTGCGCACTGGGGTACCTTCCCCCCGAGGGGGAAGGCAGGCCAATAGCGTGCCTTTCCGCAGCCAACGGCACCTTTCTCGTCATTGCCAACCCGCAGGGCGGGCGCTTCATGAAGCGCCCCTACGGAATGATGGATGCCTTTCGCAATGGACGTACCCTTTTATATTCCTGCGCACCATTAGTCCACCTTATCCCCACCATACAAAATATCTATTTCATTTATCAAACCACTGTGGTATAATGCACCGTTGGTGAAAAAACCTTTGAAAGGGAGACGATAATGATGAACAGAACCATCGGCACCGTGGTGCGGGGCGTGCGGGCGCCCATTTTCCGGGAGGGCGACGACATTGTGGCCGTCACCGTGGACACGGTGATGAACGCCATCCGGGAAAACGGCATCACCCCCCGTGACCGCGACATCGTGGCCGTCACCGAGTCGGTGGTGGCCCGCTGCCAGGGTAACTACGCCACCATCGGTGACATCAGCGCCGACGTGCGGGCCAAGACCGGCGGCAAGACCGTGGGCGTCACGTTCCCCATCCTCAGCCGCAACCGGTTTTCTCTGCTCTTGAAGGGCATCGCCGGCGGCTGCGAGAAGGTGGTGCTGCTGCTCAGCTACCCCTCCGACGAGGTGGGCAACCATCTGGTGACCATGGATCAGCTGGACGAGAAGGGCATCGACCCCTGGCACGACGTGCTGAGCCTTGCCCAGTTCCGGGCCGCCTTCGGCAGCGTGGTGCACCCCTTCACCGGCGTGGATTACGTCAGCTTCTACCAGGAGCTGATTGAGAGTATGGGCGCCCAGGCGGAAATCGTGTTTGGCAACCGGGTGCAGTCCGTGCTGGACTACACCGACACCGTCATCTGCTGCGACATCCACACCCGCGCCCGCTCCAAGCGCCTTTTGAAGGCCGCCGGGGCCCGGGTGGTGCTGGGCCTGGACGACCTGCTGAACGCCCCCGTGAACGGCAGCGGCTACAACGAGACCTACGGCCTGCTGGGCAGCAACAAGGCCGACGAGGAGCGCATTAAGCTCTTCCCCCGTGACACCATGCACGTGGCCGAGGCCATCGGCCGCCGGATGTCCGAGGCCACCGGATGCCATGTGGAGGCCATGGTCTACGGCGACGGCGCCTTCAAGGACCCCGCCGGGAAGATCTGGGAGCTGGCCGACCCCGTGGTCAGCCCCGGCTACACCGACGGCCTCATCGGCACCCCCAACGAGCTGAAGCTGAAATACCTGGCGGACGAGGAGTTTGCCGACCTGACCGGCGACGCGCTGCGCCGGGCCATCGAGGCGAAGATCCGCGCCAAGGACGCCAAGGTGTCCCTGGTGGGCAAGATGGTGTCCGAGGGCACCACCCCCCGGAACCTCACCGACCTCATCGGCTCCCTCTGCGACCTGACCTCCGGCAGCGGCGACAAGGGCACCCCCATCGTCTATATCCAGGGGTATTTCGACAACTACACCAATGAGTAAAAAACAGGGGCTGTTGTGAACAGCCCCTGTTTTGAGCCTGTCAAAAAACGGCTCCGCCGTTTTTTGACAATGGGATTGCAGTCTACTGCGCGCACGAATAGTGCGCCTCTGGCGCACTATTCGCACACTTCGTAGCCTGAGAAGTGAAAAAAGTGACGCGCATGTCGTCACTTTTTTCGAATTTCATTGGTTCGCGCCTGCGGGCGCGAAATCTGCGATGCTTTTTTGACAATCATAAAACAGGGGCTGTTGTGAACAGCCCCTGTTTTATGATTTGGCGGCTATGCCGCCGCGATTTCTCGCTCTGCTCCATGATTTGCGCTTCGCGCATGATTTGCCTTGCGCCTTTATGC
>JAFSMA010000079.1 GCA_017448145.1 Oscillospiraceae bacterium
AGGAAAAAACCTCGAAAAATGCGAGAGTAACGCTACGATTTCGCATTTTAAGAGGCCAAGAAACCACGTTGTTTGCCGAAGACGTTATTCTATATGACCTTCTCTTCTGCATTCAACGTTCCAAAGGGGCACCCAATGCAAAAAAGCACCCACCTGCCGGTGGCTAAACTCGCAGCATAGTTGGAAACGAATGGATGCCATGTTACAATAATCGAAAGAAGGTGAAACAAAATGGAACAATTTTACGCACATATAGCGGAGGATGGAAGAACACAGACGGTGACGGAGCATCTGGAGGGCACGGCTGATCTATGCGAGAAGTTTGCCCAGTCATTTGGCGCGGGTGCGCAAGGTCGGATTGTGGGATTGGCCCACGATATAGGGAAATGCTCTGCCGCCTTTCAGGAGAGGCTGCGGGGTGGTGTAATCGTCGACCACGCCACTGCGGGTGCGTGGGAATGCATAGAGCAGGGTTTAGTATGGGCAGCCTTTTGCATTGCCGGTCATCACGGCGGTTTGCCGGACGGGGGAAGCAGAATGGATGACAGCGATAGTGCCACATTGCTGGGGAGGCTTTACAAGGCAAGGGACAAGAAAATTCCGCCCTATGATATACCGCTTGCGTTGCCCGCGGTATCGGACCCTGTCGGTTACGGGAGAAGCCCGCTGTCCGACTCCTTTTTCATTCGCATGCTTTATTCCTGCCTTGTGGATGCCGATTATTTAGATACGGAGCGGTTCATGTCCGGCGATTTGGTCACCCGACCCATTGGAGAACCAATGCCTGCCCTGCTACATCGGCTGGAGAAGTATACCGCGCGGTGGCAAAATCCCGGCAACGATTTGAATCGGAGACGGTGCGAAATCCTACAAGAGTGCCAGCGCGGCGCGGATCACGACAGGGGCCTGTTTACGCTGACGGTGCCCACAGGCGGTGGTAAAACCGTGGCTTCCGTAGCGTTTGCACTTCGCCATGCGGTAAGAAACCAAATGGATCGAGTGATATATGTCATACCGTATACATCCATTATTGAGCAGACGGCGGAGGTATTCCGGGGCATTTTCGGCGCTGAAAATGTATTGGAACATCACTCCAATGCCGCCTATGAGGTGAATGAATCCGGAGATACACTGCAGTACAAGCTGGTAAGAGCCACGGAAAACTGGGATGCGCCTATTGTGGTGACCACGGCGGTGCAGTTCTTCGAGTCACTTTATTCGAACAAGCCATCCAAATGCCGCAAGCTCCACAATATAGCCAACAGCGTCATCATCTTTGATGAGGCGCAAATGCTGCCAACGCCTCACCTGCGGCCTTGCGTTGCCGCAATCGCAAAGCTGGTGACGGATTTCCGCGCCACGGCAGTACTGTGCACAGCCACGCAGCCTGTGCTGAATGATCTGTTTCAACAGTATGCGACGGACAGGCCCATTGTGGAACTGTGCCCTGACGCAAAGGAACTGTCCACCCAGCTGCGCCGAGTGCGGTTCACACAGATAGGTCGGGCGAATGCAGAAGACCTATCGCTTAAGTTGGCGGCGCTTTCTCAAGTCCTGTGCATCGTCAACAGCCGCGCCGCGGCGCAGGAGGTATTCCGGAAGCTACCCGAAGAAGGCAGGTTTCACCTGTCAACCCTTATGTACCCGGCCCACCGACGTGCCGTTTTATCGGATATCCGGCGTCGGCTCACCGCCGGGCAGCCCTGCCGCGTAGTGGCTACATCGCTGATCGAGGCTGGCGTAGACGTGGATTTTCCGGCGGTGTTCCGGGAGTTGGCAGGCGTCGACTCCATCCTGCAGGCGGCTGGCCGGTGTAATCGTGAGGGAAAACGTTGTGCAGAGGATAGCATCGTGACGGTTTTTGAGGGCGTGTCCGCCACGCCGCAGCTGCTGCAGGTCAATATCGGTGCCGCCAGAGAGGCTTTATCCGGCGGCGCAGACCCCGCTGACCTTGACACGGTGAGACGGTACTTTGTGTCCTACCGCTCCTTAATGCAGCAGTCCCGGCTGGATAAAGCCAATATTGTTGGCCTTTTTGAAACGGGTGCCATGCCCTTTCGCACGGCGGCGGAGCGATTTCACCTGATTGACAGCGCCACCAAAACGATATACGTTCCGCTGGCGGATGGTGTGGTTCTTGTGCAACGCCTGCAAAACGGCGAGCGAAGCCGGGAGCTGTTTCGACAATTAGGCCAGTACAGCGTCAATGTCTACGATAGACATTTCAACGATCTTTTGGCCGCCGGATATTTGGAAATAGTGGATGATGACAGCGCAGTTTTGACAGACGCGAGCAGATATGACCTCAGAACAGGACTGATTGCGTGGGAAAATGACGCTACGCAATAGTTCCTGTGCCTATAGGCGAATGCGGGACAGTGAGCACATTGCCCCCTGCCCCGCACCACCGCGCAACTGACATAATTACTATTTCAACCCACAAATGCAAGATCGCATTTGACTTTCTAATCATAACACATCTGTCAAGCCTGCTAAGTTGTTTACTCAACTAACATAATTACTAAAACTTTATATTTACAAGACGGAGAGTATTTGTTATACTAAGGATACAACATCAGAAAGGAGTGATTGTATGCCCATTTCGTTGGAGGTCTGGGGTGACTATGCTTGTTTCAGTCGTCCGGAGATGAAGGTCGAAAGGGTCACTTATGACGTCATCACGCCCTCTGCCGCACGGGGGATGCTGGACGCTGTGATGTGGCACCCGGGCCTTCGATGGATTGTGGATCGCATCCAGGTTTGCCGCCCCATCCGCTTTACCAATATCCGTCGCAACGAGGTAAAGGATGTGATCCCCTTTGGCGTCGCTTCCAAGGTGATGCGGACGGGAAAGGGGGAACTGTATCTGGCGACGCCGGACAGCATCCAGCAGCGAGCGGCCATGATTCTGAAGGACGTTCACTATGTCATTGACGCCCATTTTGAGATGACGGACAAGGCTGCCCCCGGTGACAATCCGGGGAAATTCCAGGAGATGATGCGTCGGCGGGTGGAAAAGGGACAGTTTTACCACCAGCCCTGTTTCGGCGTGCGGGAATTCCCCGCCCATTTTAAGCTGTGTACCCAGCGCCCGCCTTGCCCGGAGGAACTGAAGGGGCAGCGGGACCTGGGCTGGATGCTGCTGGACATGGACTATTCCGACCCGGAGGATATCCGCCCCAAATTCTTCCGCGCCATCATGCGGGACGGCGTCATCGACGTGCCCGACCCGCGCAGCCAGGGGGTGACGGGATGATCCTGCAAGCACTGGTACAGTATTACGAAGATTTGGTGAAGCAAGGCATCATCGACCGCCCCGGCTGGGTAAAAACAAAAATCAGCTATGCCTTGTGCATAGACGAGAATGGCCAGCTCCAACAGGTGATTCCCCTGGTAGAGGATACAGGGAGCAAGAAGCCACAGCCCATGGCGTTTTCCCTGCCTGCGCCTGTGAAACGCACCATGGGTATTGCGCCTAACTTCCTGTGGGACAACTCCGGTTACCTGCTGGGTGTCGACGGCAAGGGCAAGCCGGAGCGCAGCGTTAAGTGCTTTGAAGCCTGCCAGGACTTTCACCACACGCTTCTTGATGGCGTGGACAGTCCTGCGGCAAAGGCTATTCTCCGCTTCCTTGACGCATGGAATCCCGCTGTCGCCGCGGAGCACCCGGCGCTGCGTGAAGACTATGCCAAAATCATCGCCGGCGGCAATCTCCTGTTCCGCGTGAATGGCGCTTTTGCCTGTGATGATACGCTGATTCGCCACGCGTGGCAGACCTATTATGACCGCAGCGAGGGCCTTGTGCGCCAATGTCTGGTGACGGGCAGGGAGGATGTGGTGGAAGCAGTCCACCCCTCCATCAAGGGCGTGGATGGCGCGCAATCCAGCGGCGCGGCCCTGGTGTCCTTCAATGCTCCGGCCTTTTGCTCCTACGGCCAGGAGCAAAGCTACAACGCTCCTGTGGGTAAATACGCCGCCTTTGCCTATACCTCTGCGCTGAATTACCTCCTGGCCGACCGGGAGAATGTGCAGAAGATCGGCGACGCCACCGTGGTATCCTGGGCGGAAGGCGCGGAGCCCCAGTACCCCTCCTTTTTCGCCGTGGCAATGGGCCGACAAGACGACACACTCAGCGAAAACGATGTCCACAACGCCGTAAAGCGCTTGGCAGACGGCCTGCCGGTGGAGGGGATGCACCTTGACCCCAACCAACGCTTTTATATTCTGGGTCTGTCGCCCAATTCGGCCCGGCTGTCGGTGCGGTTTTTCTACCAGGGCACCTTCGGCGCACTGATGCAGAACGTCAACGCCCACCACCGCCGTATGGAGATTGTCCGCCCGTCCTTTGAAAAATTCGAGACGCTGCCCCTGTGGGCCATGCTGCGGGAGACGGTCAACCCCAACGCCCGGGACAAGTCTCCCAATCCTGTTATGGCGGGTGCTGTGGCCAGAGCGGTTTTCACCGGCGGCCCGTATCCCGCCGCGCTGCTGGAGCAGACCATGGTCCGCATCCGGGCGGAGCGTGCTATCAACCGCGGCAAGGCTGCCATCATCAAGGCGTATTACCTGAAGAATCCCCATGACGATTGCCCGAAGGAGGTATTAACCGTGGCACTGAACGAAGCAAGCACCAATGTGGCCTACACCCTGGGCCGGCTGTTCTCCGTCTATGAGGCAGTGCAGGAGGCGGCAAATCCCGGCATCAACGCCACCATCAAGGACAAGTATTTTAACGCAGCGGCATCTACCCCGGCGACGGTGTTCCCCATTTTGGGCAACCTCTGCCAGAAGCATCTGCGGAAGCTGGACACCGGAAAACGGATTTGGTATGAAAAGCAGATTATCGTTTTAAAGAGTGTTCTGGGCGAGGCGTTCCCCACCCGGATGACGCTTCCCCAGCAGGGGTCTTTTGACCTGGGCTATTACCATCAGACACAGAAGCGTTATGAGAAAAAGGAGGATAAATAATCATGGAGCCTATCAAGAATCGTTATGAGTTCGTCATCCTGTTCGACGTGGAGAACGGAAACCCCAACGGAGACCCCGACGCCGGCAACATGCCCCGTATCGATCCTGAGTCCGGCTACGGCCTGGTGACCGATGTCTGCCTCAAGCGCAAGATTCGCAACTATGTAGAACTGGCAAAAGAGGACATTGCTGGATATCGCATCTATGTGAAGGACGGTGTGCCGCTGAACCGCAGTGACAAAGAGGCATGTGCCTATGTGGGCGTTGAGCCGGAGAAGCTGAAAGAGGCCAAGAAGAAAGAGGAAAACCTGGATGAGAAGCTCCGTGACTTCATGTGCCAGAATTTCTATGACATCCGCACCTTCGGCGCTGTAATGACTACCTTTGTCAAGGGCGCTCTGAATTGCGGCCAGGTGCGTGGCCCGGTGCAGTTGGGATTTTCCCGCAGCATCGACCCGGTATTGCCCCAGGAGGTGACCATCACCCGCACCGTCATCACCACCGAGGCAGACGCCGAGAAGAAGGGCACGGAGATGGGCCGCAAGTACATCGTTCCCTACGCGCTGTACCGCTGCGAGGGGTACATTTCCGCCAATCTGGCCCGCAAGGCCACCGGTTTCTCGGAGGAGGATCTGTCCCTGTTGTGGGAAGCGATTCTCAACATGTTCGAGCATGACCGCTCCGCCGCCCGCGGCAAGATGGCCGTGCGGGAGTTGATTGTATTCCGCCACGATTCCGAGCTGGGCAACGCGCCTGCCCATAAGCTGTTTGACCTGATCCGGGTGGAGAAAAAGGCGGGTGTCGCAGCCCCCAGAGGATATGCGGACTATACCGTGACGGTGGATGAGACCCATCTTCCCCAGGGCGTCACCTGCCGCCGCATGGCATAATGGTTCATCCCGACGACTACCTCCCCCTCTCCGGCCTCCGGCATTTTGCTTTTTGCCTATAACCTGCTGGCCCGGTATCTGCGGGGCGACGTGGATGCCTATCCGCCCTTTCTGTGGAAGTGCAGTCCCGCCCCGCAAGGGGCGGGTGGATTGAAATAGGTTATCCAGCATGGTATAATTCTGCTTGGCAAAGTCCCGCCCCGCAAGGGGCGGGTGGATTGAAATCGGTTACCCATATAGATCAGATTGTTCGCCAACGTCCCGCCCCGCAAGGGGCGGGTGGATTGAAATGCCTTGTCCCATCCGCCCGGCTCGCCGCGGAGCCGTCCCGCCCCGCAAGGGGCAGGTGGATTGAAATAGAAATAGAACTTGTAAATAGTTCGTTATTAGGAAGTCCCGCCCCGCAAGGGGCGGGTGGATTGAAATTTGCCGGGGTGCCGCGGGTGAAGAAATGGACGGGTCCCGCCCCGCAAGGGGCGGGTGGATTGAAATTTGCATTTCGGGCATTGCAGCTTCCGTGTGCTGCTGTCCCGCCCCGCAAGGGGCGGGTGGATTGAAATGCCTTGTCCCATCCGCCCGGCTCGCCGCGGAGCCGTCCCGCCCCGCAAGGAGCGGGTGGATTGAAATAACACCAACAACAAACACCTCACGTCGGCCAACGCGTCCCGCCCCGCAAGGGGCGGATGGATTGAAATGTGGTCAAGGCCATCGGGGACAATCGGATTATGGTCCCGCCCCGCAAGGGGCGGGTGGATTGAAATTTTTCCGCTTCGGCCGCGGCATCCACCGCCTTCGTCCCGCCCCGCAAGGGGCGGGTGGATTGAAATAGCGCGGCGGCAAGCTGCTGTAATCCCTTGCGGGGCGGGAACACCCCAACCCAAAAGCGGGAGCCATGTGGCTCCCGCTTTTACCTATAATGAATACACCTTCACCCCAGCGCCCCGAACGCCGTCACGCCCAGCAGGCTCAGCGCCCCCATGATGACGCCTGCCAGCAGCACGCCGCCCATGCAGGCCAGTGCGCTCTTTTTCAGACCCATGTTGAGAATGCTGGCCCCCAGAGTGCCGGTCCAGGCCCCGGTGCCGGGCAGGGGGATGCCCACGAACAGCAGCAGCGCCCAGAAAAGGCCGCGACCCGCCTTGGCCTGCAGCTTCTGCCCCGCCTTCTCGCCCTTTTGGAGGCACCAGGTGAAAAAAGGCCCGATGAGAGGCTTGTCCTGCCCCCAGGTCAGCACCTTGCGGGCAAAGAGATAGATAAAGGGCACCGGCAGCATGTTGCCCACGATGGCGATGGCGTAGGTCAGCCACAGGGGCAGCCCGTAGACCACGCCGTAGGGGATGGCGCCCCGCAGCTCGATCAGCGGCACCATGGACACCAGAAACACGATCAGACAATGCTTAATCATAGCTTTCTCCTTGCAAAAAACTGATTCATTATACTCCCGCATCGCGTCATTGGCAAGCTGCGGCATAAAAAATGCGCTAAAAACTCCATTTTCGTGAGAAAACCTATCGACAAATGGCGGCGCGTCCGCTATACTGTCAATGTACGCTATTTTATGATGGGAGGGTATGGGCTAATGACAATATCCGATGTCATCACCCTGCTGGGTGGAATCGCCCTTTTCCTATACGGCATGTCCGTCATGGGTGATAATTTGAAAAAGGTTGCCGGCAGTAAGCTGGAGGTGTTCCTCTACCGACTGTCCAGCACGCCGATCCGCGGTATTCTGCTGGGCACCGGGGTCACGGCTGTGATCCAGTCCTCCTCCGCCACGTCCATTATGGTGGTGGGCTTCGTCAACTCCGGCATGATGAAGGTGCGCCAGGCCATCGGCGTGATTATGGGCTCCATTCTGGGCACCAGTATCACCGGCTGGATTCTGGCCCTGGGCTCCATCAGCGGCGGCCAAAACGGCTGGCTGGATTTGCTGTCCACCGCCACGCTGACGGGCGTCATCGCCGTGGTGGGCATACTGCTGCGGATGATCTCCCACAAGGCGGCCACCCGCCACGTAGGCGCCATCCTCATGGGTTTTGCGGTGCTGATGTACGGCATGTCCATGATGTCCGGCGCGGTGGAGCCGCTGCGGGAGAGCCAGGTGTTCGTCAACGTGCTGACCACCTTCTCCAACCCCCTGCTGGGCATCCTGGCCGGCGTGCTGTTCACCGCCGTCATCCAGAGTGCCAGCGCGGCGGTAGGTATCGTCCAGGCGCTGTCTGTCACCGGGGCCATCACCTTTGACGTGGCGCTGCCCGTCATCATGGGTATTGCTATCGGCGCGGCGGTGCCGGTGCTGATCAGCGCCCTGGGCGCCAGCACCAACGGCGTGCGCACGGCGCTGGTGTACCTGCTTACCGATATTTTAGGCGTGGTCATGGGCTCGGTGCTGTTTTACAGCGCCAACGCCATCTTCCACTTCAGCTTCATGCAGATGGTGATGACCTCCGTCACCATTGCGGCGCTGAACACGGCTTTCCGCCTGTTCAGCGTGGTGCTGCTGACGCCCTTTATCCCGCTGATGGAGCGCCTGGTGTGCATCCTGGTGCCGGATAAGCCCGGCAGCGCCGACGCCCAGGACATGGATCTGCTGGAGGAGCGCTTCCTGCAACACCCGGCACTGTCCATTGAGCAGAGCCGCCTGGTGACCAACTCCATGGCCCAGAAGGCCCGGCGGAATCTGATGGACGCCATCGCCCTGCGCACCAATTACAGCGACAAGGGCTATCAGGCCGTGGTGGACATGGAGGACATGATCGACCGCTACGAGGACAAGCTGGGCACCTATCTCATGAAAATCACCAACAAGGCCCTTTCCGTGGAGCAGAGCGAGGACGTGAGCAAATACCTTCACACCATCTCCGACTTCGAGCGTATCTCCGACCACGCCCTGAACATCGCCGACCTGGCCCAGGAGCTCCACGAGAAGAACGTGGACTTCTCTCCCACCGCCCGGAAGGAGCTGGGCGTCATGGAGAGCGCCGTCAGCGAAATTCTCACCCTGGCCATCGATGCCTTCGTCAACAGCGACGAGGAGCTGGCCGCCCGGGTAGAGCCCCTGGAGGAGATCATCGACGGCCTGTGCGACGAGCTGAAGCTCCACCACGTGGATCGGCTCCAGGCGGGATTGTGCACCCTGTCCCAGGGCTTCGTGTTCAACGATTTGCTGACCAACTATGAGCGTGTGGCCGACCACTGCTCCAACATCGCCGTGGCCCTTATCGAACTGGATCGTGACACCTTCGACACCCACGAGTACCTCAACTCCGTGCGGGATATGAAGTCCGCCTCCTTTGCCCGGTACTACGACGAGTACAAGACCAAATACGCGGTGTGATTTTGAAATCAGAGAGGCGTTTATTATGGCATTTCTCACCTTTTTGGAGGGGCTGCGCGTGCCGCCCCTGACGGCGTTCTTCTCCGTGATCACCTACCTGGGCGACGAGATCTGCTTCATGGCCCTGGCCATGCTGCTGTTCTGGTGCGTCAATAAGCGGCAGGGGTACTACCTGTTCGCCGTGGGCTTTGCCGGCATCGCCGCCAGCCAGATGATGAAGCTGTATTTCCGCGTTCCCCGTCCCTGGGTGCTGGACCCCGATTTCACCATCGTGGAGTCGGCCCGGGCAGGGGCCGGCGGCTACTCCTTTCCCTCGGGCCACACCCAGAGCGTCGTAGGCACCCTGGGGGTCATCGCCGTGTCCAACCGGCAGAAATGGGTGCGCTGGCTGTGCCTGGCGGGGGTGATCCTGGTGCCCTTCTCCCGGATGTATCTGGGCGTCCACACGCCGCTGGACGTAATCGTGGGCTTCGCCCTGTCGGCGGCGCTGGTAGGGTTGCTGTGGTTCGTGTTCCGTGACGATGCCCGCTTCGCCCGGGGCGCCGGCTGGGTGCTGCTGGGCCTGCTGGCCCTGTCGCTGGCCTATCTGCTGTTTGTGCTGCGCTATCCTTTCCCCGCCGACATCGACCCGGAGAACTACGCCGAGGGCGTAAAGAACGCCTGGGTGATGCTGGGCGTGATGCTGGGCCTGCTGGTGAGCCGCTTCGTGGACGAGAAGAAGCTGCATTTCGACGTGGCGGCGCCCCTCCTGGGCCAGGTGTGCAAGCTGGTGCTGGGCCTGGCGCTGCTGGTGGTCATCCGCGTGGTGCTGAAGGCGCCCCTGCTGGCCCTGTTCCGCGGCAGCGTGGCGGCGGACGCCGTGCGGTATTTCTGCATGGTCATCTTTGCCGGCTGCCTCTGGCCGCTGACCTTCCCCTTCTGGCAGAAGGTGGGGGCCAAAAAATAAAACCGAATACAAAAAAATCCCTCCGGACAGTGGTCCGGAGGGATTTTTGCCAGTGTGTCAGCCGTTGTAGCCGTTGTAGTCGGGGCTCTCGGGCATTACCAGGGCGGCGATGATATACAGCAGCAGCCCGGTGCCGGCAAAGGCCACGCAGGCGGCCCAGATCAGCCGCACGATGGTGGGGTCGATGTTGAAATACTCCGCGATGCCGCCGCACACGCCGGCGATCTTGCGGTTGGTGGCGCTCTTGGTCAGTTTCTTTTCCATGGTCATATCCTCCTTAGCGTTGCTGCTGGGGCTTTCTTTGGCTGTATTGTAGCCCCTGTGGCGGGAAAGTCAAGCCCCACCGCGAAAAGTTTACATTCCGGTCACGATTGATTGGGCAAAATTGACAAGCTGCGCCATATCCTGTATAATACCGAACGCAAATGGATTTCCCCGCGGGGAGAAAGGATTACAATATGGATAATATGAACGTGGTGATGCCGGAGGCGCCCAAGCACAAAAAGCGCCACTTCGTGGTGTGGGTGCTGCTGATCGCCCTGGGACTGATGTTCGCCGGCAGCCTCATCGGTGAAATACTGGTGGGCGTGCTGCTGCAGCTGGTGCCCATGTCCGACGGCATGGTGTTCGCCGCCAGTAACTACCTGACCTTTATCGGCATCGACGCCCTGGTGCTGCTGTACTGCGCCCTGGCGGAGAAAGACGTGTTCCGCAGCTTCGGCGCAGCCCGCCGGGGCGGCGGAAAGGGCAACACCGGCAAGGGCCTGGCGCTGGGCCTGCTGGTGGGCTTCGGCACCAACGCGCTGTGCGTCCTGGTGGCCTGGCTGGCGGGGAACGTGGACTTCTCCGTGGGCCGTTTTGAGCCCCTGTACCTGCTGGTATCCTTTGTCATGGTAGCCATCCAGTCCGGCGCCGAGGAGCTGCTGACCCGGGGCTATATGTTCGGCGTGCTGTCCCGGCGGTACAACGTGTGGGTGGCCCTGGCCTGCAATGCCCTGCTGTTCGGCGCGCTGCACCTGCTGAACACAGGCGTCACGGTGCTGTCCATCGTCAACATCGTGGTGTACGGCGTGCTGCTGAGCCTGGTGATGATCTACCATGGCAGCCTGTGGTTCTGCATCGCCATGCACACCGCCTGGAACTTCACCCAGAACTTCCTCTTCGGCCTGCCCAACTCCGGCCTGGTGTCCCAGCAGTCCTTCCTGCATCTGGAGGCGGCCCGGGGCAACGTGCTGTACAGCGCCCTGTTCGGCGTGGAGGGCGGCATCGTCTGCACCGTGGTCATCGGCCTGTGCTGCGTGGCAGCCGTCCTGCTGGGCCGGAAAAAGTAACCCCATAAAAAAGCATCCCGTACCCCAACGGGGCACGGGATGCTTCAGATTGTCAAAAAAGCATCGCAGATTTCGCGCCCGCAGGCGCGAACCATTGAAATCCGAAAAAAGTGACGACATGCGCGTCACTTTTTTCACTTCTCAGGCTACGAAGTGTGCAAATAGTGCGCCGGAGGCGTACTATTTGCGCGCGCAGTAGACTGCAACCCCATTGTCAAAAAACGGCATAGCCGTTTTTTGACAGGCTCAAGCATCCCGCGCCCCAACGGGGCACGGGATGCTTTTCGTCATATCCTTATTCCGCCTTTTTCTCGCCCTTTTTCCGCTTTTCGGAATACTCCGGCCCGGTGCCCTGGTAGATGTTCTGCATCTCCCGATCCACCTCGGAGATGGCGTCGGAGCACAGCCGCAGCCGGTAGGCGTCGTCCTGGCTGAATTTTCGCCGTGACTTGTACCGCAGCTCATGCTCCAGGCTGGCCCACATGTCCATGGCGATGGTGCGCAGCTGGATCTCCACCGGCAGCTTCAGCGTGCCCTCGGAGATGACGATGGGCACCTCCACCACCAGATGGAGGCTGCGATAGCCGGTGTCCTTGGGGGTCTTGATGTAGTCCGTCTCCCGCAGCACCTTGAAGCTCTCGCTGCGGGTCAGCAGGCTGCGGAGATAGTAGATGTCGTCCAGATAGTTGCAGATGACCCGGATGCCCGCCACGTCGTGGATGTGGGCGTAAATGTTGTCGATGCTCACCTCATAGCCCCGCCGCCGCAGCTTGTCGATGATGCTGTCCAGCGTCTTGATGCGGTACTCGATGTGGTGAATAGGGGAGTGGTCGTACAGGCTGGCAAACTCCTCGTCCAGGATCTCCACCTGGGTCATGGCCACCTTCAATGCGCTGCGGTACAGGTGGTTGACCCGTACCATGCCCTTGGCCAGCTCCTTCTGCTGGGCCGTCAGGTTTTTGGCCATGGGGATCTCCTCAAAATGGATGCTGCCCCGTTTTTCTACCATCATACGCGAAGCCTCCTTGCCCCTCTCTCCCTAACGGTTCAATTATACTATGCCCCGGCACGGAAATGCAAGGATAGAATACTTTGGCGGCGCAAAGGAATTTTCTCTTAAAAAATGGCGATAAATGCTTGACAAGCGGCGTCGATTTGGTATAATAACATCTGCTGTTGCGCAGCAAAATTGCATATGCAGTGGTATCGAAGTGGTCATAACGAGCACGACTGGAAATCGTGTTGCCGTCAAAAGCGGCACGAGGGTTCAAATCCCTCCCACTGCGCCAAAAGAAAGGCCCTGCCGTCAGGCGGGGCTTTTCTTTTGGCATTTGCGGGATTTGAAGACGAACTCCAAGGGCCGGCCCCCAACGGGGCCGGGCTTGGGAGCAACATGCCAGTGGCATGTTGCGTCCGTGAGTGGAAAATCCCTCCCACTGCGCCAAAAAACACCGGAAGCGGCTTTCCGGTGTTTTTCTTTTTCTGCCAAAAATGGAAGAAAATGGGCTTGTTCTAATAAATGTTCTAATATAAATCCTCCAGAAGGCTCCCTGTGGCTTTGGTGACGCTGGCAAAGCCGCCGGGGTGCGCTGCGCCGTGGCGGGGAAATCCCCCTCCGCTATCCCCGTCACGGCGCATAAGTTTCCTGCAAATAAACTTACGCAATCGCCATGGCACAAGCCCTGACGCTCTGTGTGTTTCTTCATAAGAAAATTCCAAAACATAATTGTGCATTTTGCGCTATGAACGCTCTCCCGGCGGCGACAGTTTTATAGAATTGTGCATTGTCACCGCCGCCGCCCCGGTAGTATAATATATTCATCTTTTTGAATAACTACCCAAAAGGAAAGAGAGGACATTCAACGCTATGAGTCAACAAAGAGAACGTCTGGGCAGCCGTTTAGGCTTCATCATGCTCAGTGCCGGCTGCGCCATCGGCTGCGGCAACGTGTGGAAGTTCCCCTGGATGACCGGCCAGTTCGGCGGCGGCGGCTTTGTGCTGGTGTACATCCTGTGCCTGATCATTCTGGGCCTGCCCGTGATGACCATGGAGTTCGCCATGGGCCGCGCCTCCCAGGCCAGCCCCGTGGGCATGTATCAGAAGCTGGAGAAGCCCGGCCAGAAGTGGCACATCCACGGCTATTTCGCCCTGCTGGGCAACATCGCCCTCATGGCCTTCTACACCGTGGTCACCGGCTGGATGATCTACTATTTCGTCATGTTCCTCCTGGGCCGCAGCGAGGGCCTGGGCTTCGTGACCATGATTACCAACCCCACCGTCAACGTGGTCTACCTGGCCATCGCCGTGGCCGTGGGCTTCCTGGTGCTGAGCTTTAATCTCCAGGGCGGCCTGGAGCGGGTCACCAAGTACATGATGACCGCCCTCCTGGTGCTGATGATCGTTCTGCTGATCCACAGCGCCACCCTGCCCGGCGCCAAGGCCGGCCTCAGCTTCTATCTGGTGCCCGATTTCAGCAAGATCAACCTGTCCGTCATCGTGGGCGCCATGAACCAGGCCTTCTTCACCCTCAGCGTGGGCATCGGCTCCATGGCCATCTTCGGCAGCTATATCGGCAAGGATCGGGCCCTCATGGGCGAGTCCGTCAACGTCATCGCCCTGGATACCCTGGTGGCCATCATGGCCGGCTTCATCATCTTCCCCGCCTGCATGACCTACAATATCGAGGTGGGCGCCGGCCCCGCCCTGCTGTTCGACACCATGGCCACCGTGTTCAACAACATGGCCGGCGGCCGCATCTGGGGCACGCTGTTCTTCCTGTTCATGGTGTTCGCCGCCCTGTCCACGGAGCTGGCCGTGTTTGAGAACATTCTGGCCTGCGTCCGGGAGCTCACCGGCTGGAGCCGCCCCAAGGGCAGCGTCATCTGCGGCGTGGGCATCTTCCTGCTGGCCCTCACCACCGCCCTGGGCTACAGCGTCTTCGCCTTCCAGCCCTTTGCGGAGGGCACCGCCTGGCTGGACTTCTGGGATTTCATCGTCAGCACCAACCTGCTGCCCATCGGCTCCTTTATCTTCGCCGTATTCTGCTGCTGGAACTTCGGCTGGGGCTGGGATAAGTTCATCCTGGAGGCCAACACCGGCAAGGGCATGAAGGTACAGGCCTGGATGAAGCCCATCTTCAAGTTCGTGGTGCCCGCCATCGTCATCGCCCTGTATGTCTACGGCCTGGTGACCTTTAAGTGGAACTGATGATCTGTCCATTATGAATCACCGCCGCCCCGCTGCACAAAGCGGGGCGGCGCCTTCTTTTTGACAAAAAGATAAAACCGTGGTACAATTACCCTGCAATCGAAAAGCTGCGTTGCCGCCGGGTAACGAAAATTTGCCAGCATCCGCGTCGTCAGGCCATAGCAGACGCGGGGGCTGGCTGTTATTTTTGAGGAGGAAAAGGATATGGAATGGATCATGCTGCTGCTGGCGGCGGTGTGCGAGGTCACCTGGGCCGTGGCCATGAAATACGCCCAGGGCTTCACCCGCCTGGTGCCCAGCCTCATCACGGTGGTGGGGTATATATTAAGCGCCGTCTTTCTGGCCGCCGCGCTGAAAAAGCTGCCCCTGGGCACGGCCTACGCCATGTGGACGGGCTTCGGCATCGTGGGCACAACGGTGCTGGGCCTGGTGCTGTTCCACGAGCATTTGAGCCCCGCCCAGATGGGCTGCGTGGCCCTCATCGTGGCGGGCATCACCGGCCTCAAGCTGCTGGCATAACGAAAAGGCTCCCCGCCGGGGGAGCCTTTTTGAGCCTGTCAAAAAACGGCTATGCCGTTTTTTGACAATGGGGTTGCAGTCTACTACGCGCACGAATAGTACGCCTCTGGCGCACTATTCGCACACTTCGTAGCCTGAGAAGTGAAAAAAGTGACGCGCATGTCGTCACTATTTTCGGATTTCAAGGGTTCGCGCCGTCCGCGGCGCGAAATCTGCGATGCTTATTTTACA